>CAXDNE010000485.1:0-3824 GCA_963990595.1 uncultured Methylobacterium sp. | reverse complement strand
ACTATCCTCTTCGTCGGCAGCGTCAGATGTGTATAAGAGACAGCTTCGTCGCCGCCCGCGCTCCGGGAATCCAGCAGGGTCCGCCCGGTATCGGGGTTGATCTCGCAGCAGGCCCAGCCCGAGATCGCCTCGAAGGTGTTCAGCCGCGCCTGGAGCCGCGCGACCTCCGAACCGGCACCCGCCATCAGCAGCCCGGTGCTGCGCCGATGACCGGCCAGGACGTCCGAGAGCGCCGCGAACTCGCCGATCCACGTCCGGGGGCCTCCGGCCTCGTCGGCGGTCTCGCCCTCTCCCGCGCCCTTCAGCAGGCGGCGCAGCGGGCGCGTCAGGCGCTGCCCCCCGACGAAGCCGAGGGCCGCCGCACAGGCCACGAGCGCGAGGCCGAGGCCGAGCATCCGCCAGTCCGGCGATGGTGCCGGGGGCACGCCGGAGGGGACCGCCTCCGCCGTCACCAGCCATCCCGGAGAGCCGATCTCGGCCGCGACGCGCATCGGGGTCGTGGCCGAGACCTCAGTCGTCCGGAAGGGGCTCGACGCCCCGGCGAGCACCCGGCTGTCCGGGGTCGCGACGCGGAATCCGAGCGATTCGGGCAGGGCCAGCGCGCGGCGGACATCGTCCTCGATCCGGGTGAAGTAGCTCGGTCCGGCGTCGAGGCGCAGCAGGCCGCCCTGCCCGTGCTCGCCCAGCGCGACCGCAGTCCCGAACGGCGCCTCGGTCCCGGCCCCGTCGGTCACCACGCTCACGCCGACCGCACGGCCCCGGAGGAACCAGGTCTGCTTGGCGATGCTGCCGCCGATCCGGCTCGCGTCCTGTGCCGCCAACACGGTTCCGTCGGGCGCCACCAGCACGGCGTCCCGGTAGGCCGGATTCAGGCGCAGCCACTCCCGCAGGCGCGCGGCGCGCTGATCGGCGGAGAGCAGGCCCTCGTCGTCGCGGAGCGTCAGGGCGGCGTTGCGGGCCTCGCCGACGGTCTGCCGCAGCCGCGCCGCGATGGCGGCGACATAGGCGCGCGAGGCCAGGCCCACCGTGTCCTGTGTGGATGGCGGCGCCCCGGGCTGCGCGGCGGGAACGATGATCAGAACGGCGGCCGCGAATCCCACCGCGGCGGCGAGCGCCACCTGCAGCGCATTGAGGAGCCCAAGAGAGATCTGGAGCGGCTTCGCAGTCATCCGTACGCCCGAGGGAGCCGTCCCGAGCGAGGCTTCATTTTCGTTAACGGTCGATTAAGGCCGGCAGCGCACGCGGGACGCGGCGGTCGCCTCCGCGGCGACCGGTCCGGCGAGTCGCGCGAGCGGTTCGCAATATCCGCACCGTCCGTGGGGCATGCGCGCCGATGCCGCCGATTCGTTCAAAGTTTAGGATCCGACGATTAAGGTATTCAGCGCGGCGCCGAGCCTCAATCCCGCGTTCGCCGTGCGATCGACTGTCTCACAGCGGCCGTCTTTTCGGTGGCCCGCATTCCTAAGTTAACCGTAATTTCCGGTCCAGTGGATCGGCATGGATATTGGGAAGGGATTTGGCCATTGACCATCATCGCTGTACAAACCCGGCTTTAGAGTCGTTGCACCTCGATCCGAGGGATTGTTGGCCCGGGAGGCTATAGCGTGAGGCAGGCGTTGCGTTGGCTGGCCTGGGTTGGGGCGACACTTGCCAGCCTCGCCCTGCTCAGCCAGCCGGTCGGGACGCAGGCCCAGCTTGCCATGAGCCTCGCCGCCATGGGGGCGATGATCGTGCTGTGGGCCGTGTTCGACGGACCGCGGACGCGCTTCGTGTTCATGGCGCTCGGCAGCCTCGTGGTGCTGCGCTACATCCTGTGGCGGCTCACCAACACCCTGCCCTCGCCGGGCGATCCGATCAGCTTCGGGTTCGGCCTGATCCTGCTGGCGGCGGAGCTGTACTGCGTCTTCATCCTGTTCGTCAGCCTGATCATCAACGCGGACCCGTTGCGGCGCGACCCGCCGCCGAAGGCCCAGGCCGCCGACCTGCCGACCGTCGACGTGTTCGTGCCGAGCTACAACGAGGATGCCACGATCCTCGCCATGACCCTGGCGGCGGCGCGGCAGCTGAACTACCCGCCCGACAAGCTGACGGTGTGGCTGCTCGACGACGGCGGCACCGACCAGAAATGCGGCGATGCCGATCCGGCCAAGGCCGCGGCGGCGCGGGCGCGCCGCGGGGATCTGCAGGCGCTCTGCGACGAACTCGGCGCCCGCTATCTCACCCGCGCCCGCAACGAGCACGCCAAGGCCGGCAACCTCAACAACGGCCTCGCCCATGCCCGGGGGGACTTGGTGGCGGTGCTCGATGCCGACCACGTCCCGTTCCGCTCGTTCCTGACCGAGACCGTGGGCTATTTCGCGCAGGATCCGCGCCTGTTCCTGGTGCAGACGCCGCACGCTTTCCTCAACCCGGACCCGGTCGAGCGGAATCTGCGGACCTTCGAGCGCATGCCCTCGGAGAACGAGATGTTCTACGCCGTGACGCAGCGCGGCCTCGACAAGTGGAACGGCTCGTTCTTCTGCGGCTCGGCGGCCCTGCTGCGCCGTACGGCCCTCGATGAGGCGGGCGGCTTCTCGGGCATCACCATCACGGAGGATTGCGAGACCGCCTTCGAGTTGCATTCGCGCAACTGGACCAGCGCCTATGTCGACAAGCCGCTGATCGCCGGCCTGCAGCCGGACACGCTGGCGGACTTCATCGGCCAGCGCTCCCGCTGGTGCCAGGGGATGTTTCAGATCCTGCTCTTGAAGAACCCGCTCTTCCAGAAGGGCCTCAAGCCCATCCAGAAGATCGCCTACCTCTCCAGCATGGCCTTCTGGTTCTTCCCGATCCCGCGGCTGATCTTCATGTTCGCGCCGCTGCTACACATCTTCTTCGACCTGAAGATCTTCGTGGCCAGCGTGGACGAATCGATCGCCTACACACTGACCTACATCGTCATCAATTTGATGATCCAGAACTATGTCTACGGCAAGTTCCGCTGGCCGTTCGTGTCGGAACTCTACGAGTACATCCAGGGCGTCTACCTCGCCAAGGCGATCGTCTCGGTCATCGCCTCGCCGCGCAAGCCGACCTTCAACGTCACCAACAAGGGCGCGACGCTCGACGACGACCATATCTCGTCGCTGGCGCTGCCGTTCTTCCTAATCTACCTGCTTCTGACGCTCGGCTGCGCCGTCGCGGCGTGGCGCTATCTGTACGAGCCCGGCGTGACCAACCTGATGCTGGTGGTCGGGCTGTGGAACTTCTTCAACCTGCTCACCGCGGGCGCCTCCCTCGGGGTCTGCGCCGAGCGGCGCCAGCGCGAGCGCACCCCCTCGCTGGCGATCGATCGCCGCGGCGTCCTCACCGTGTCCGGACACAATGTCGACGTGTCGATCGAGCGCGTCTCCGCCGAGGCCTGCACCGTGCGGCTCCTGAGCCGCGCCCTCGATCAGGGCCTCACCCGAGCCCCGCTGCGGGCCACGCTCAGTGTCGAGCCGACGGCAGGGGCGCGACGGGCCACGCCTCTGCCGGTCCATCTCGAGCAGGCGCGGCGCGACGGCCAGGAGCTCGTGATGCGGCTGAGTTTCGGCACGCTGGCGGTGCGCGACTATCCGGCGCTCGCGGGGCTCATGTACGGTGACGCCGAAGCGATGCGCCGCTTCCAGCTTCGGCGGCGGCGGCACAAGGACATCCCCTCCGGCACGCTGCAATTCGCGTGGTGGGGCTTGGTCGAGCCGATCCGCGCGTTCCGCTACCTCCTCGCCAGCCGACGGCCGCGCCCCGTCGCGATCGATGACGCGCCGGTCTACGACGCACCGCCCCAAGCCGCCTCCCCGCCC
>CAXDNE010000484.1:0-3842 GCA_963990595.1 uncultured Methylobacterium sp. | reverse complement strand
CCCGGCCGCGTATCACGGGACGTCCCTGTCCACGAGCCTCAAGGTCTCGGGCCTCCCGGTCTTCTCGGCCGGGATCGTGGACACGCCGGAAGATGCCGAGGCGATCGTGCTCTCCGATCCCGGTGCCGGGCTCTACCGCAAGCTTCTGATCCGCGATGGCCGGCTGATCGGCGCCCTGTTCGTGGGCGACATCGCCGAGCAGGGCGCGTGCAAGGGCCTGATCCGCTCCGGCGATCCGGTCGGGAACGTGGACGACTTGATGTTCGGGCGTCCGGCGCCCGAGCCGCTGGCCGCTTAAGGAGGCGCCGATGGCCGAGACCCTCACACAGAACGCCGCCAACACCTTCGACGCCGAGCAGAAGCGGTATCTCGAAGGCTTCGCCTCCGGGATCGCGGCGGTCCGCATGACCGGCGGTCTCGCGGGCGCCGGAGTCGCGGCGTCCGCGCCTCCGGCCGAGCCGACCGGCCCGGACGCGATCCACATCAAGGCGCAGGACAAGACCGTCAAGAACGGCGGCAAGCTCTGCGAGCAGGAGAAGTGGAAGCGCGCCGAGAACCCGTTCGACGGCCATAACCGCCTGATCCAGGAGGCCGCCGCCGGCAAGCAGCCAAAGCCCGAGGACAATTTCCGCTGGCGCTACCACGGCCTGTTCTGGGTCGCGCCCAATCAGGTCTCATATATGTGCCGGATGCGGATCCCGAACGGGATCCTGCACCACTGGCAGTTCGCGGGCGTCGCCGACCTCGCCGACGCCCATGGCGGCGGCTACGTCCACGTGACGACGCGGGCGAACCTGCAGGTCCGCGAGATCAGCCCGGAGCACGCCCAGCCCTTCCTCGACGGGCTCACCGATATCGGCCTCACCGCCCGGGGCGCGGGCGCCGACAACATCCGCAACGTCACCGGCTCGTCCACCGCCGGCATCGACGCCCAGGAGCTGCTGGACACCCGGCCGCTGGCCAAGTCCTGGCACAACTGGATCCTCAACGACCGCTCGCTCTACGGCCTGCCGCGCAAGTTCAACGTCGCCTTCGACGGCAGCGGCGTGATGCCGACCCTGGAGGAGACCAACGACATCGGCTTCCAGGCCGTGGAAGTGCTCGACGGCGCCGCGGTGGCGCCCGGCATCTACATGCGCCTCGTCCTCGGCGGCATTTCGGGCCACCGCGACCTCGCCCGCGACACCGGCATCGTGCTCAAGCCCGAGGATTGCAACGCGGTCGCCGACGCGATCATCCGGGTGTTCATCGAGAACGGCGACCGGACGAACCGCAACAAGAGCCGGATGAAGTACGTCCTCGACGCCTGGGGCTTCGACAAGTACCTCGCCGCCGTCGAGGCGAAGCTCGGCCGCACGCTCGACCGGGTCGCGCCCGAGCACGTGGCGCCGCGCAAGCCCACCGACCGCTTCGCCCATGTCGGCGTGCACGCCCAGAAGCAGCCCGGCCTCAACTGGATCGGCGTGGTCCTGCCGGTGGGCAAGATGACGAGCGACCAGGTCCGGGCGCTGGCGAAGATCGCGGCCGAGTGCGGCGACGGCCAGATCCGCCTCACCGTCTGGCAGAACTTCATCTTCTCCGGGGTTCCGGACGCCAAGGTCGCCGAGGTGGAGCAGCGGGTGCTCGATCTCGGTCTGACCACCAAGGCGGCGGGCATCCGCTCGGGCCTCGTGGCCTGCACGGGCGCCAGAGGCTGCAAGTTCGCGGCCTCCGACACCAAGGGCCACGCCCTGATCATCGCCGACCATGTCGAGACGGCAGTGCCGAACCTCGACGTGCCGGTGAACGTCCACCTCACCGGCTGCCACCACAGCTGCGCCCAGCACTACATCGGCGATATCGGGCTGATCGGCGCCAAGGTCGTCGTCTCGGAGGAGGGCGACACCGTCGAGGGCTACGACATCGTGGTCGGCGGCGGCTTCGCCGAGAACCCGAAGATCGGCACCGAGATCTGGAAGGGCGTGAGGGCCGAGGATTGCCCGGGCCGGGTCGAGGCGCTGCTGCGCGCCTATCTCGACCGCCGCCAGGGCCCCGAGGAGAGCTTCCAGGCCTTCACCGGCCGCACCGGCGCGGAGGCACTCCGCGACGCCGCCGAGGACCAGCCCGCCCTGAAGGCCGCCGCATGACCCAGCACGTCTCGCCCCCCCTCGTCCTGATCCCCGAGACCGCCCCGTTCAACGAGGATCAGCGGGCTTGGCTCTCGGGCTACTTCGCGGCGCTGCTGGGCCCGACCGTCGCGGGCGCCACCGCGCTGGACCCCGGCGCCGCGCCCGCGACCGGGCCGAAGCTCGCCGATAACGACGACGCCCCCTGGCACGACCCGTCCGTCTCGATCAACGACCGGATGGAGATGGCCAGGGACCGCTCCGAGCCGCAGAAGCTGATGGCCGCCATGGCGCAGCAGGATTGCGGCCAGTGCGGCTACAACTGCGCCGACTACGCCAACGCGATTTTCCTGAAGAACGAGGAGCGCCTGAATCTTTGCCAGCCCGGCGGCAAGGAGACCCTGCGCATGCTCAAGAAGCTGGAGGACGAGTTCGGCGCCTCCGGCGGCGCGCCGGCAGCCCCGAAGGCGGAGGGCGAGGCTCCCCGGAAGGCGGCCGATCTCGGGCCGCTGGGCTATTGCCGCGAGAACCCCGTGGAGGCCCTGTTCCTGTCCCGCCGCCGCCTCAACGATCCGGGCGGCGAGAAGGAGACGTGGCACATCGAGATCGGCCTCGATGGCACGCCGATCCAGTACGAGGTCGGCGACTCGCTGGGCCTGTTCCCCGCCAACGCTCCAGCGCTGGTGGACGCGGTGATCGCGGAACTCGGCGCCCGGCCGGAGCGCGTGATCGGCGAACGAACCCTGCGCGAGCACCTGCTGATCAACTACGCCCTCGGCGCGGCGCCCGACAACCTCTACCAGCTCCTGTCGCTGCTCACCTCGGGGGCGGCCCGCAAGAAGGCGCAGGCGCTCGCCTCCGGCGAGGATCCGGACGGCGACGCCGCCTATCTCGACGTGCTCGGCGCGCTCCACAAGTTCCCGGGCGCGCGGCCGGATGCCGAGGTGTTCCTGGAGGCGCTCGACGAGCTGCAGCCCCGCCTCTACTCGATCTCCTCCTCGCCCAAGATGGATGCCGGCCGCGTGTCCCTGACGGTGGACGCGGTCCGCTACAACCACCGCTCGCGGCTGCGGCTGGGCGTGGCCTCGACCCATCTCGGCGAGCGCCTGCCCGAGCAGACCAAGGTGAAGGTCTATCTCCAGAAGGCGCACGGCTTCGGCCTGCCGTCCGACCTGTCGAAGGACGTGATCATGTGCGGCCCCGGCACCGGCATCGCGCCGTTCCGGGCTTTTCTCCGCGAGCGCGCCGCCACGCAGGCGCCCGGCCGCAACTGGCTGTTCTACGGCCACCAGCGTCAGGCCAGCGACTTCTTCTACAAGGACGAGCTGACCAAGCTGAAGGACGACAAGGTGCTCACCCGCCTGTCCCTGGCCTGGTCCCGGGATGGCAAGGAGAAGACCTACGTCCAGGACCGGATGCGCGAGAGCGGCGCCGAGCTGTGGAAGTGGCTGGAGGGCGGGGCGCATTTCTACGTCTGCGGTGACGCCAAGCGCATGGCCAAGGACGTCGAGCGGGCGATCATCGACGTGGCGGCCCAGTTCGGCGGCAAGAACCCTGAGGACGCGGTGGCGTATCTCGCGGCTCTGAAGAAGGCCGGCCGCTATCAGGCCGACGTGTACTGAGCGCCGACATGCGCTGCTCCCCTGGCGATCCTGGGCCTGCCCAGGATCGCTCAAGCCTGCGGGGAGGATGGAGGCGGGGGTGGCGCAGGGGAGACCGGGACACATGATCCTGAGC
>CAXDNE010000483.1:0-3854 GCA_963990595.1 uncultured Methylobacterium sp. | reverse complement strand
TACACTATCCTCTTCGTCGGCAGCGTCAGATGTGTATAAGAGACAGCGCTAGTCTGAGGAGGCTTGTTGCAGGAAAGCGACAGACCCGCCATCCGAGAGCGCCTAGAAGGCCGCCGGCTCAAGCTAACCCAGGACCCACGACACCATGAAGAAGCTCCTCCTCGCATCAACCGTGCTGGCCGGCATGACCGTCGCAGCATCCGCGGCCGATCTCCCGCGCCGCGCCGCGCCGCCGCCGGTGTTCACGCCGGTGCCGGTGTTCACCTGGACTGGCTTCTACTTCGGTGTGAACGCCGGTTACGGCTTCGATGCCAGCAGCCGCAACACCGCCAACTACGCGCTGCCGGCCGGCTCGCTGATCAACTCGCCCGACACGAACGCCGTGGTCAGCGTCGGCAACCGCAGCAACAACGACGGCTTCACCGGCGGTGCGCAGATCGGCTACAACTACCAGTTCACGCCGGGCTCGGGCGTCGTGATCGGCTTCGAAGCTGACGCCCAGTACGTCGACTTCGCCCGTCGCGCCAACGTCACCCAGAACTACGGCATCGTCGGCGCTCCGGGCTTCGCCTTCTCGGCGCCGCGCGCCTACGTCGCCACCAGCGGCAACGGCCTCGACTACTTCGGCACCGTGCGCGGCCGCCTCGGCTACGCCTTCGACCGCACCCTCGTGTACGGCACCGGCGGCTTCGCCTACGGCTCGGGCCAGGAAGACCAGAACTTCGCCGGCAACAGCTTCCGCAACAGCTTCCGCACCGGCTACGCGGTCGGCGGCGGTCTCGAATATGCCCTGCCCACCGACAGCTGGCTGAACTTCTTCCGCTCCTCGGCCGTGACGCTCAAGGTGGAAGGCCTCTACGTCAACCTCGACCGCCAGAAGAACACCGCCGGCGGCGTCTTCGTCGGCAACCTCCTGGCTCCGAACGGCGTGGCCTACCTCAACGGCGCCGCCGCCAACACCGAGTTCGCCGTCGTCCGCGCCGGCGTGAACTACAAGTTCGGCTCGTACTGAGATCGAACGCCGGAGCCGGCACAGCCGGCTCCGCGCACGGGAAGGGCCCGGCCGCACGGTCGGGCCCTTTCGCGTTTCCACATGTCGCGCCCACCAGGAGCCGGGTGCGACATGTGCGGCCGGAACCGGGATCGCGGCCCGCGATTGAGACCGCGCCGCCGCGATTGGACAGGCCCGAGAGGCAGGCCCGCGCGGCAGGCGCACCGGAGCGATCAGCGATGCGAAGCCGAACCCTTATCCTGTCGCTTGCCGCCCTCGGCCTGGCAGGCGCGCCGGCCGGCGCGCAGGACGCCACCGTGATCGGCAAGAATACGGTGCTGCCGGGCACGGGGCCGGGCACCGCGACCGACGGCACAGGCGCCGGCCGTCTGACGGCGGCCGCGAACGCCCAGGATGCCGCCAAGCGTCAGGGGCTCAAGCCCGTCACCGTCATGGCCTCGACCTTGATCGGCGTGGAAGTGCGCAACGCGGCGGGCGACAGCGTCGGCAAGATCGACGACCTGCTGATCACCGACGGCGGAACGCTCAAGTCGGTGGTGCTCGATGTCGGCGGTTTCCTCGGCCTCAGCAGCAAGCGCATCGCGGTGGAGCCCGGCGCCCTGGTCCTTCGGCCCGGCGGCGACCGGTTCTCGGCGGTCCTCAACATGAGCAAGGACACGGTGGCGGCGGCCCAGCCCTTCGACCCGGCCAAGGTGGTCACCGCGCCCTAGCGGGCCGCGGCCGAGTCCCGACGAGCCTGCGCGCGGCGCGCGGACGGGGCGGCCTATCGCAGAGGCGGACAGGCCAGGCCCGTCCGCCAACGCGGCAGGCGCCGCGTCGGCGCGACAGCGTCAGATGTCGAGATCCGCGCCCTCGGCGAAGGCCGCGCGCTCGCTGATGAAGGCGAAGCGGGCCTCGGGCTTATTGCCCATCAGGCGCTCCACCGTGTCGCCGGTCGATTCCCGAGCCTCGTCCAGGACCGCGACCCGCAGGAGCGTGCGCTTCTTCGGGTCCATGGTGGTCTCCTTGAGCTGGGCCGGCATCATCTCGCCCAGGCCCTTGAAGCGCCCGATCTCGACCTTGCCGCCCTTGAAGACCGTCTTGATGATCCGCTCGCGATCCGCGTCGTCCCGGGCATACGCCACCTTGGAGCCCTGCTGCAGCCGGTAGAGCGGCGGGATCGCGAGGTAGAGGTGGCCGCGGTCGATCAGCTTCGGCATCTGCCGGTAGAAGAAGGTGATCAGCAGCGAGGCGATATGGGCGCCGTCCACATCGGCGTCCGTCATGATGATCACCTTCTCGTAGCGCAGATCCGCCTCGCGGAAGGCCGAGCCGGTGCCGCAGCCGAGCGCCAGGGTCAGGTCCGAGATCAGCTGGTTGGCGCCGAGCTTGTCGCGGGAGGCCGAGGCGACGTTCAGGATCTTGCCGCGCAAGGGGAGGATCGCCTGGGTGGCCCGGTCGCGGGCCTGCTTGGCCGAGCCGCCGGCCGAGTCGCCCTCGACGATGAAGATCTCCGAGCCCGCGGTGCCGGCGGCCGAGCAATCGGCGAGCTTGCCGGGCAGGCGGAGCTTGCGGGTGGCGCTCTTGCGGGCGACCTCCTTCTCCTGGCGGCGGCGCAGCCGCTCCTCGGCCCGGTCGATCACCCAGTCGAGGAGCTTGTTGGCCTGGGCCGGGGAGGCGGCGAGCCAGTGGTCGAAGGCGTCGCGCACCGCCGTCTCGACGATGCGCTGCGCCTCCACGGTGGCGAGCTTGTCCTTGGTCTGGCCCTGGAACTCGGGCTCCCGGATGAACACCGAGAGCATCGACGCGCAGGTCGCCATGACGTCGTCGGTGGTGACCGCCGTCATGCGCTTGGCCTGGTTCACGCGCTCGGCGTGCTCGCGCAGGCCGCGCAGCAGCGCGACCCGCAGGCCCGCCTCGTGGGTGCCGCCCTCGGGGGTCGGGATCGTGTTGCAGTAGGAATGGGAGATCCCGTCCTCGGCGACCATCCAGGCCACCGCCCATTCGAGCGAACCGTGCGAGCCCGGCTTGGTGATCTTGCCGGAGAACATCGCCTCGGTGACGAGTTCCTTGCCCTCGATGTCCCGGGCGAGATAGTCGCGCAACCCGTCGGGGAAGCGGTGCACGGCCTCCGCCGGCACGTCCTCCAGCCCTTCGAGGAGGGCAGGGGCGCAGCGCCAGCGGATCTCGACGCCGCCGAACAGGTAGGCCTTGGACCGCGCCATCTTGAACAGGCGGCGCGGGTCGAATTTCAGCGAGCCGAAGATCTCGGCGTCGGGGTGGAAGCGGACCCGGGTGCCGCGGCGGTTCTGCACGCGGCCGACGAGCTCCAGCGCCCCCTGCGCGTGGCCCCGCGAGAAGGTCTGCCGATAGAGGGTCTGGTTGCGCGCCACCTCGACCTCCAGGAGATCGGACAGCGCGTTCACCACCGAGATGCCGACGCCGTGCAGGCCGCCGGAGGTCTCGTAGACCTTCGAGTCGAACTTACCGCCGGCATGCAGCGTGGTCATGATGACCTCGAGCGCCGACTTGCCGGGGAATTTCGGGTGCGGGTCCACCGGGATGCCGCGGCCGTTATCGGTGACGACCAGCGTCCCGGATTCCTCCAGCTCCACCTCGATGAAGCTCGCGTGGCCGGCGACCGCCTCGTCCATGGAGTTGTCGATCACCTCGGCGAAGAGGTGGTGCAGCGCCCGCTCGTCGGTGCCGCCGATATACATGCCGGGGCGGCGCCGGACGGGCTCCAGCCCCTCCAGGACCTCGATGTCGGAGGCGGTGTAGCCGGCCTCGGGTGCGGCCGAGGCGAGCGTCGTCACCGAGGCCGAGGCGTCCAGGCGCCGCCGCGGCTCGGGCGGGCGGGACG
>CAXDNE010000482.1:0-3878 GCA_963990595.1 uncultured Methylobacterium sp. | reverse complement strand
CACCCGGTGAGCATGCGTGGCGACCCCGCGCGCGGAGCGACAGAGCGAGATGGCCGCGATGAAGATCAAGACGGGTTTCGATATCGCCTTCACGCTGGCGCAGCCGACCCCGATGATCCTGATGTTGAGCGTCCATCCGTCCCGGATGCCCGATCTGCTGACCCCGCAGGTGATCACCTTCGATCCGCCGCTCCTGGCGCACGAATACCGGGACGTCTTCGACAATGTCTGCCACCGCATCGTCGCGCCGCCGGGCCAGTTGACGATCTCGGCCGATTTCACGGTGCGGGATTCCGGCCTGCCGGACGCCATCGCGCCGGAGGCCCGGCAGATCCCGGTGCAGGATCTGCCCGACGATGTCTTGGTCTACCTCCTCGGTTCTCGCTACTGCGACACCGACAAGCTCTCGCAGACCGCGTGGTCGCTGTTCGGCGGCACGCCGGAGGGCTGGGCGCGGGTGCAGGCGATCGTGGATTTTGCCCACGCGCATCTGCGCTTCGACTACCAGCAGGCCGATGCCACCCGCACGGCCTTCGACGGCTACACGCAGCGGGTCGGTGTGTGCCGCGACTTCGCGCATCTGGCGATCACGCTGTGCCGCTGCATGAACATCCCGGCGCGCTACGCCACGGGCTATCTCGGCGATATCGGCGTGCCGAAGGACCCGGCGCCGATGGACTTCTCCGCCTGGTTCGAAGTCTATCTCGACGGGCCGGACGGCCCGCGCTGGTACACGTTCGACGCCCGGCACAACCGGCCGCGGATCGGCCGCATCGTCATGGCGCGCGGGCGCGACGCAACCGACTGCGCCATCACGACGAATTTCGGCTACGCGCATCTCGCGCGGTTCGACGTCCATACCGACGAGGCGGCCTGATCCGCGCGGCCGCGCCGGCAGCCGGCACGCCCGAGGCGGCCTGCGTATTCCGCCGTACAACAAAATGTCTGCGACCGCGTGGAACTGCCTGCCTATGCTCACGCTTGTAATGGCAAAGGTTATTGCACAGGTAGGCCACTCATGAAGACCACGGTCACCGCACTCGCCGCACTCGTCGGCGTGGCTGTTCTTGCCGCGACGCCGGCCCTCGCGGCTTCGTCGTACGATCCCTTCGGCTCGGGCGGCGCCGACGAATACTACTCGGATCAGGGCCAGTACGGTTACCAGGGCACTTACGCCCCGGGTTACGGCCAGGGCGTGCAGGCCGCGCCGCAGGCGCAGGTCCAGCCGATCCCCCGCGAGGTCGTGGCCTTCAACGCGCCCTACGCCCCCGGCACGATCGTGGTCTCGACCTCGGAGCGGCGCCTCTACTACGTGCTCGGCAACGGCCAGGCCCTGCGCTACGGCGTCGGCGTCGGGCGCCCGGGCTTCAGCTGGAGCGGCACCAACACGATCACCGCCAAGCGCGAGTGGCCGTCCTGGACGCCCCCGAAGGCGATGATCGCCCGCCGCCCCGATCTGCCGCGCTACATGGCCGGCGGCATCGAGAACCCGCTCGGCGCCCGCGCCATGTACATCGGCCACACCGAGTACCGCATCCACGGCTCCAACGAGCCGGACACGATCGGCCAGGCGGTGTCGTCGGGCTGCATCCGGATGACCAACGACGACGTCACCGACCTCTACGAGCGCGTGAAGGTCGGCGCCAAGGTGGTGGTTCTGAACTGATCGGACGTCTCCGGCGCGCGTCGATCCCCCGCGCGCCTGAGCCTGCCCGCCGTGCAACGGCCGCGTCGTCCGGATCGGACGGCGCGGCCGCGTGCGTTCGGATTCAGATCACGGCACGACCCGACCGACCGCGGTTTGCGGCGGGCTGAAGGAGGCGATCGGCAGGTCGCAGAAGCAGCGCACGCCCAGCGGCCGGGGCCCGGGCAGCGGGCAGGAGAACGGCTTCGGCCCGGTGATGCCCTGCTGCACGGCATCGCAGTTGAAGCCGACGGGCGCGCGCTCCGTACGCCGCGGCGGCCGGCGGTAGCCGCGCGCGTAGCCCGGATCCTCGTAGCCCGGCGGCGGAGCACCGTAGGCCGGCCCCTCGACATACTGCGCGCGCGCCGCCGTCCCGGGCAGCGCGGCCGCGAGCGTCAGCGCGGCGGCCGCCAGTCGGAGAGGACCACGCAGGCCGGATCGGCCGGAGACAGTGAGGCGCATCCCTGAACCCTTCGCTCGGCGCGGACCCATCCCGTCCGCCCGGGCGGCTCTCACGGGCAATACCGGCGAAAACGAGACGGCCCGCCCCCGAGGCCTCGGGGGCGGGCCGCGACCCGTCGGAGCGCGCGCGGCTCAGTGCGTCGCGCGCTCGGCGGCGTCCTGGGCGTTCTGCGCGGTCTGCTTGGCGGCGTCCTGGCCCTGCTCCATCGCCTTGCGCGCCTCGTCGGCGCCCTGCTGCATGGCCGTCTTGGCCCGCTCGGCACCCTGCTGCATGGCGGTCTGGGCGAGCCCGCTGAACTCCTTCGCCTGAGCCTGGATGGCGGCGAACTGGCTGCGCACGAACTCGGCCTGGTGCTGCATCGCCTCCTGCATATCCTTGGAGCGCACAAGCTTCTGCGCGAGGTCGAAGGCGGCGTTGACGTTCTGCTCGGCGTATTCGAAGCCGCGCGAGGAGGCGTCCAGCGCGTTGGTCCGCGCCATCTCGGCCGAGCCCTGCACCGTGTCGGCGGTGCGGCGGGCCGCGCCGATGAAGCTGTCGAACGCCTTGCGGGCCTGCTCGACGCTCTTCTCCGCGAAGTCGCGCATCTCGGTCGGGACTTCGTAGTTCGGGGGGTTGCTCATGCGTCGTCTCCTCTTGTTTTCATCTGTGGATGGCGCTTTGTGCGGTGCAAAATAACCGATTCGCCACCATATGCCACCCGCGCCACCGGCGTTAAGGTTGACATAGCGTAAACGTGTGACGGTTGTCGCGAGAGTCCAGCGTCGCGGCGCGTGGGAGTTTACAATAGGGCTACGGTCACGAGCGTTTCTCGGGCAAACGGAACCGGAAACGAGGAATCGCGTGTGGGTTCGAGGTCGCGGGCTTTGGAGACGACACTGATACCGACCGCCGGAGAAGCCGAGCCTGGGCTCGCCACTCCCTTCGCGGCCTGGGCGCGTCTGCCGAACCTCTCGGCCGCGCTCGCCGCGCCCGGCGCCGTCCATCTGGTGATTGAACCCGGTTCCGGGCGCGTCCTGCAGGCCGCCGCGGGCGCGCGGCCCCTCGTCGACGCGCTCGCCGGCCCCGGCCTCGCGAACCTGTCGCGTCAGATCGCGTCCGCGGCGCCGAGCGAGGGCGCGCCCCGGCTCGCCCGCCTGCGCCTGGATCCCCGCCGGATCGCGCCGCCCGTGCTCTGCTGGCTGGCGCGTGCCAGCCGGGACGATGGAGATCCCGTGATCCTGGTGGTGCCGACCGTGCCGGTCACGCCGCCCCGGGCGCGGCCGGCCGCGCCGGAGCCCGCGCCGACGCCGGAACCGCAACCCGCCCCGCAGGCGCCGCATGCCTCGCCCGGATCCACTCGCGCGGCCGCCCCCCGACGGGACGACCGCTTCCTGTGGCGCCTGGACGCCGCGGGCCTGCTGACCACGCTCACCGGCCCGGAAGCCCTGGAGGGGCTCGTCGGCCAGCGGTGGCAGGATCTCGCCGCGACCGGCCGCATCACCGGTGCCGACGGCATGCTCGCGGCCCTGCGCGAACGGCGCACCTTCCGCGGCGAGGCCGCGACCCTGGATGCCGGCACCGGACCGTTCCGGGTCGAGCTGTCGGGGGCCCCGGTGGGACGGGGCGAGGCGGCCTTCTCGGGCTTTGCCGGGTTCGGCCTGATCCGCGGCCTCCCCCCTGCCCTGCCGGAAACCGCGCCGCGGGCGACGGTGCCGGCCGAGCCCGCGAGCGCCATCCCCTTCGAGCACCCCG
>CAXDNE010000481.1:0-3888 GCA_963990595.1 uncultured Methylobacterium sp. | reverse complement strand
GATATGCATGTCGACCCCGTGCACTGCGATGCCCGGCAGCGCCGCCGCGGCGGCGTAGACGGCCGGAGCCCGGGTGATCGGGATGCCGAACTTGTTCTCGTATTTGCCGGTGGAGATCTTGGCATGGGTGCCGGCATCCACGTCCGGGTTCACCCGGATCGAGACCGGCGCCTTCAGGCCGAGACCCACGGCTGTCTCGGACAGGGCCGCGAGTTCCGGCTCGCTCTCCACGTTGAAGCAGTAGATGCCCGCGTTGAGCGCCGCCTCCATCTCGGCGCGGGTCTTGCCGACCCCGGAGAAGACGATCTTGCCGGGATCGACCCCCGCCGCCAGCGCCCGCTGCAACTCGCCCCCGGAGACGATGTCCATCCCGGCCCCCTGGGCGGCGAGGGTGCGCAGCACGGCCTGGTTGGAATTCGCCTTCATGGCGAAGCAGACCAGCGCGTCGTCCGCCGCGAAGGCCTCCGCGAAGACCCGGTAGTGACGCTCCAGCGTGGCGGTGCTGTAGCAGTAGAACGGCGTGCCCACCTCTCCCGCGAGAGCCGTCAGGTCGACGTCCTCGGCGTGCAGGCGCCCGTCGCGGTAATGGAAATGGTGCATCTCGGCCGTATCTCGTCTGCGCGCCGGAGCGCGGGCTGTTTCCCCTGAAACACCCGGCCGCGGGCCGAAGCGGCCGCGCTCCCGCTCACCGGAGGCACGGCACGACGGCGCGGAGCGGCACTCCGGCTCCCGCCCTCTACAGCAGCGGATCCAGAATGAAAGGCTCCTTCGGGACGCGGTAGCCGCGCCGCGCGCCGCGGCTGGTCTCCACCGGCGCATCGGTCCCGCCCGGCGGCACCGCCGCGGGCGACAACGCGTCCCCGGCCCGGACCGCGGCCGGATCCGGCTCGGGCGCACCGCCGCCCAGGCCGACCGAGACCGGCAGGGTCCGGCGGCCGCTCACCGTGTCCGAACCCGCCTGCGCGGCGACGGGCGCGCCGGGCGCCGCGGTCTGGGGCGGTTCGAGGGCGCCGCGCCGCCCGCAGGCGGAGACCGCCAGGGCGACGAGACCGGACGCGGCGAGGAGCTTCAGGGCGGGGGTCGACAACATCGCGCGAGGGTCCGGCGGGCTCGGCGCCGACCCGTGAGGGCCGGCGGAGGCGCTACCTTAGCGGTTGCCGCGCCCCGGCGCGAGCGCGCACCCGCCACAGGATGGGTCTGGCTCTCAGCCCCGGCGCTCCTTGCTGCCCTGCGAGCCCTGGCGGCCCTTGCCCGGCGCGCCCTGATCCTGCTCGGCCTCGTAGGCATCGATGGCGCGGCGGCAGTTCTCGCTGAGCTTCTTCCAGTTCTTCTGGAAGCACGCATCGGTGGCCGGGTCGTCAGGCGCCAGATTGCCGCAATAGGTCAGGTAATCGCCGGTGCAGTATTTTTTCAGGGTCTCGTTGCCGCGCTTCGACTGCTGGGCCGCGGCCGGCAGCGTCAGGGCAAGGGTCGCCGCCACGGCGAGGACGATCGGCTTCAGGCGCATGGGGATCCGTACCATCTGTCGAAAATGAGAATTGCAGGACAAGTCCGGGTTGCGATGATGCCTTTGCGTGGTCGAAACAAGGCACGTCGCGCAGGTTTTGCGGGCTGGATTCGAGGCCGAATGCGCGCTCCGGTGAAGGGCCGGGTCAGACGCGTTCGGGCTGCGCAGCCGGATAGGTGGCCCGGGGCAGGTGCCCCGGATTCGTGAGGGCGTCGGCGACCTCCACGATGCGCCGCCGCAGATCCGCGTTCTCCCGCTCGATCCCGGCTTCCCGGTCCGCCTGCCGGTCCGTCTGCCGGTCTGCCAGCGTCAGGGCCAGAGCCTCCTCGGCCGCCTTCAGGCTCGCGCGCAGGTCGTCGCGCTCGGCCGCGACATCCTGCGCGGTCGACGGCGGCACGTCCTGCCGCAGGGCCAGAAGGCTGTCGAGCAGATCGGCATGCGCCTCCTCCAGGGCCTGGAGCGTGGCGAGGCTCGCCGTGCCGTCTTCGCGGGCGACGGTCAGCTCGGTCTCGAGTTCCCGGGTCTTCGCCTGGGCCTGGGCGATCTCGGCGTCGCGGGCCGCGACATCGCGGGCGAGGGCCGCGACCCGCATCGTTCCGGCCCCGATCGCCGCCATGTCGGCTTGGCGCTTGGCCTCCACGGTCTCGACCCGGCGCTCGAGGCGGCGCTGCTGGACGGCGAATTGCGCGCGCAGGAAGTCGCGCTCGGCGGCGATCTCCGCCGGCGACAGCGGCAGCCGCGCCTCGGCCCGTCGCCGCTCCAGCCGTGCGGCACGCGCATTGAGCGCCGGAAGCAGCAGGAGGCCGCACAGGCTCGCCGCCAGAAAGCCCAGCGCGAAGATCATTACCGTTTCGATCACGAGGGAGCAGCCCGCGTATCCGGCCGGAAGACCCGACCCGGTTCCACTCTAGCCCAGGTCGGCCGCAAGGGTGAAATCCGATTGCACCGGTCAATCAGAACGGGTTCCAGGTCGGCTCCCGGGTGAACTTGAGATAGCCGACATTGATGCCGAGGCGCGCGCCGACGCCGCTGCGGATCGGCACGACGATGATCCGGTCGTTCACCACCGCGGTCATCCCGAAGCCGCCGACCAGGTAGGCCGAGCCGTCGACGCCCGCGAAACGGCGGTACAGATCGCGGACGTTCGGCAGGTTGTAGACCAGCATCATCGTGCGGGCCCCGTCGCCGCCGACATCGAAGCCGAGGGAGGGGCCCTGCCAGTAGATGCGCCGCTGGCCGGCATTGCGGGTGTAGAGCGTGCCCTCGCCGTAGCGGACGCCGGCCACCACCGCGCCGCCGCCTTCCTGGCCGAGAATGTAGCCGTTCGGCTCGCCCCAGCGCCGGCCCGCCTCTTCGACCGTGAGCGCGAGGCCGCGCGACACGCTGCCGAAGAACCGGTGGCCCGATTCCACGATCTCGCCGGGTCGGAAGGTCTCGGGCGTGTCCAGATCCTCGCCGCGCGCCAGGGCTGCGCCCGCGCGGCCGAGGCCGGCAAGCGGTGCGCCGAGCGCCAGGGCGAGCCCTGCGCGCAGGAGGTGGCGGCGGTCGGCGCCGCGATCGTCTCGTGCCGTCATCGTTGTCTCCTCGCCCGGTTCGATTAACGGTTCGCGCGATGGACCTGTGCCGCTTCCGTCCCGCGGGGCCGGCCGCGGCCGCGCCCGCGGCCCGAAGGGGCCTGGGAGCTGTCATCCGTCCGGGCCTCGGTCCCGCGGGGGACCTGGACGGATGAGTCGGACCAGCTTCTGAGGGAATTCGCAAGATGTGGTTAACGCGTCCCGACCCCGCACGCGCCGCGCCGCGCAGGCCGCGGCTGGCCGCCGCGCTCCTCCTGGGAGCCACCCTCGGAGCCGCCCTGGGCTGCACCCCTGCGGGAGGGGCGGAGCCCGCCGGGATCCGGATCGAGCTGCTGACGCTCCACGGCTTCGATCCGGTCAGCTACTTCCTGGAGGGCGGCCCGCTGGCCGGAAGCGCGCGCTTCGAACTGTCCTGGGGCGGCCGGGTCTGGCGCTTCGCCAACGGCGCCAACCGCGAGGCCTTCCGGGACGAGCCGGCCGCCTATGTCCCGCGGCTCGGGGGCTACGATGCGGCCGGCATTCTGGAGGGACGCCTGGTGGATGCCGATCCCCTGGTCTTCGCGGTGATCGGCGAGCGCCTGTACCTGTTCCGGGATTCCGGGCGGCGCGCCCGGTTCCTGGCGGATCCCGGTCTCGCCGGGCAGGCGGAGGCGGCCTGGCCGGCCCTGCGCGGCCAGCTGGACGGACCCCCTAGGGATGCGCCGCGCTGAGGCCCACCTCCGCTCCGCGTCCGCGGGAGAAGGTGCGGGCGAGGCGGGGTGCGAGGGCCCGGTCGCCGAGCGCCGCGAAGGGCCCGTTCCGATGCTC
>CAXDNE010000480.1:0-3905 GCA_963990595.1 uncultured Methylobacterium sp. | reverse complement strand
GTCAGATGTGTATAAGAGACAGGGATCTGGGTGGGACGGCGCACGGGCATCGGGTCAGGCATGAGCCGCGGCGCCCCCCGGGGCGATGGCCCGGGCGCGCTTGCCGTGGAAGTACGAGCGCAGCCAGGGATGGTCGCTCGCCAGCATCTCGTCGATGGTCCCGGCCGCGATGATCTGGCCGTCGCCGAGCGCCGCGATGCGGTCGCAGGCGGTGTAGAGGCTGTCGAGGTCGTGGGTGACCATGAAGACGGTCAAGCCCAGCGTCTCCTTCAGCGTCGAGACGAGGTCGTCGAACTCCCCCGCGCCGATCGGGTCGAGGCCCGAGGTCGGCTCGTCGAGGAACAGGATCTCGGGATCGAGCGCCAGGGAGCGGGCGAGCGCCGCGCGCTTGATCATGCCGCCCGACAGTTCCGAGGGCAGCTTGTCGGCGGCGTCGGGCTTGAGGCCGACCATCTCGATCTTGAGGCGGGCGAACTCGTCGAGGAGGCGCTCGGACAGGTTCAGGTGCTCGCGCATGGGCACCTGGATGTTCTGCTTGACGGTGAGCGCCGAGAACAGGGCGCCCTGCTGGAACAGCACGCCCCAGCGCTGCTCCATCCGCCGCCGCTCGGCGTAGGTGAGTTCGTCGACGTCGCGGCCGAACACCTCGATCGTGCCGGCGCGCTTGGGGTTGAGGCCCAGGATCGTCCGGGTGAGCACCGACTTGCCCTGGCCGGAGGGGCCGACGAAGCCCAGGATCTCCCCGGCGCGGATGTCGAGGCTCAGACCTTTGAGGATGTTGCGGTCGCGGAACCCGACCACGAGGTCGCGCACGCGGATGATGGGCGCGGGGCCCGCGGCAGCGTCGGTCTCGATCATGGCGGGGCGATCACCGGGACGGGCTCAGAAATCGATCGCGGCGAAGAAGACCGCGAACAATCCATCGAGGACGATGACCATGAAGATGGACTTCACGACTGAGGCGGTGACGTGGCGGCCGAGCGACTCGGCCGAGCCCTCCACGGCGAAGCCCTCGATCGTGGCGATCACCCCGATGGTCAGCGCCATGAACGGCGCCTTGATCAGGCCGACCATCACGTGGTGGACGCCCACCGCCGCCTGGAGCCGGGCCAGGAACTGGTCGACGGTCAGCCCGCCGTAGAGCATCGCGGTGAGGCCGCCGCCCGCGAGCGCCGCGAGGTCGCCGATCAGCGTCAGCATCGGCAGGCCGATCATCAGGGCGAGCACCCGCGGCACGATCAGGATCTCGACGGGATCGAGCCCCATGACGCGCAGGGCATCGACCTCCTCGCGCATGCGCATGGAGCCGATCTCGGCGGTGATCGCCGAGCCCGAGCGGCCGGCCACCATGATCGAGGTCAGGAGGACGCCGAGCTCGCGCAGGATCAGCAGGCCGATCAGGTTGACCACGAAGGTCTGGGCACCGAAGCGCTGGAGCTGGAAGATGCCCTGCTGCGCGACGATGCCGCCCACCAGGAACGAGATCAGCACGATGATCGGCGTGCCGTTGAGCGCCACCTGCTCGATCTGGTTGACGAGCGCGGTGCCCCGGAACGTGCCGGGCCGCAGGGCGACGCGGCCGCAGGCGGCGATCAGCTCGCCCAGGAAGGCGAGGGCGGTGACAAATTCCCGGCCCCCGCGCACCGTCTGGCGGCCGGTGGCGTCGAGGGCGCCGACGATCGGGCCGTGCCGGCGCGGCGGCGGCGCCTCGGGCTCGCGCAGGCGGACCTCGCCGAGCAGGGTGCGGTGCTCCGGCCGGGCGCCGAGATAGGTGAGGGTGCTGCCCGCCTGCTCGATCTCGGCCCGGGTCCGCTCCAGAACCCAGGCGCCGAGGGTGTCGAGCCGCTCGATGGCCGACAGGTCGACGGCGACGGGCCCGGCCCGGCCGGCCGCCGCGATCCGCGCAGCCGTGGCCTCGACGGTCGGAGCCTGGTCGGCGGTCCAGCGGCCGTCGAGCACCAGCCGGCCGTCGGCCGGCCGGTCCCGCAGCGCGGCGCCGGGAACAGTGCCCTCGCTCAGCAAGACCCTCACTCCTCGATCGAGGCACCACCCTGCCGCGGGGTTATGTCGACATTACGGTTGACGAAGCGTGTCCAACGTCACCCTGCGCGTCGGGCGGTGCGCCCGGATGCAAGGGCGAGACCCAGACCGGCGGCGGCGAGCGGCGCCATCAGCAGGAAGGCGATCGGGCCGCCGGTCCGATAGGCGAGGCCGCTCACCAGCGTGGCGACCACCGAGATGCTGGCATTGACGGCGCTGAGCGTGCCCTGCGCCCGCCCGCGGGCGCCGTCGGGCGCGTAGGCCGACACCGCCGCCATGGCGCCGAGCTGCGTCGCCCCGAAGGTCAGGCCGTGCAGGCACTGGAGCGGCACCAGGGCGACGAGGCGGTCGCCGAGGAGGAACATGCCGGCGGCGCGCAGGATCGCGGCCGACCCGCCGAGCGCCAGGAGGCGCACCGGGCTGCGCCAGGCGGCGGGCAAGGCCGGCATGCCGGCGAACAGGACGATCTCGGCGAGCACGCCGGTCGCCCAGAGCGACCCGATCCAGGCCGCCGGGAGGCCCTGGCTCGTCCAGTAGATGCTGCCGAATCCGTAGATCGCGCCGTGGCTCGCCTGGATCGCGGCGGCCGCACCGATGCATAGCCAGAGCTGGCCCGGCAGGCGCGGCCGTCCGGCGCTCTCCGCCGCCTGCGGCAGGCCCGCCACCGAGCGGCTGCGCCAAGCCACCAGGGCGGCCGCGAGGGCGAGGCCGGTCAGCAGCAGCGGCACCGCGAGCCGGCCGCCCAGCGCCGTGAGCAGCAGGCCGCCGGCGAGGTTCGCCAGCAGGAAGGCCACCGAGCCCGCCATCCGGATCCGCGAATAGGCGAGGCGGGAATCGTGGCGGACGGCCGCGAGCGTCAGGTAGTCGATACAGGGCACGAGCGGTGCGCCCGCCACGGCGTTGAGCACCACGAGCGCGGCGAGCCACGGCCAGCCGATCCCCGCGGCTGGCGGCATCAGCGCGTAGGTGAGGCTCAGGGCGAGGCTGCCCAGCAGGATCAGCCGGCGCGGGCCGAGGCCGCGGTCGAGCAGGCTCATCAGCGGCGCGGTGGCGACGATCCGCGTGGCGATCGGCAGGGCGAGCAGCACGCCGATCACCGCGGCATCGAGGCCGAGCGCGTCGAGCCAGACCGGCATGAACGGCATCGCGATGCCGATCTCGGTGAAGACGACGGCGTAGAGCAGCGACAGGCGCGCCGGGCCGGACGGGCGGAGCAAGGCGGGTCTCGGGGAGGCGGGTTCGGACAGCGCCCAGCGGCGGGGCCCGACCGTAAGCGCGCGTTAAACGGGACCTGTCAAATTGCGCGGATCCGGCCCGCGTCCCGCGCGGCCCTCGCCGCGCCTGCCATTCGCCGTCCGGGAAGCTCATGTTCGGTTCCGCCACCCTGAGCGCGAACGACGCCGCCGAGTACGCGGCGATCGAGGCGGCGATCGGCGCCACCGAGCGCGGGCGCCTGTTCCTGGCCGAGCATGCCCGCCGCAACCGGGGCGCCGATACCGAGGTGCTGCTCGGCGCGATCGCCCGGCTGGAGCGGACGGTGTCGGAGGATCGCGGGCACGAGGCGTTCGGACATCTGCGCGGCAACCTCGTCGACATGGCCGACGCGATCAGCCGGACCAAGGCCGAGATCGCCGCGATCAGCACCTCCGACCACGAGCCGACCCGCCTGACGCAGGCGTCGCTGGCCCTCGACGCGATCGTGCGCGAGACCGAGCAGGCGACCTCCGACATCCTCGGCTCGGCCGAGGCGATCCAGGAGGCGGCCTGGACCCTGCGCGAGCGCGGCGCGGACGCGGCGGCCTGCGACGCCCTCGACCGGCACCTGTCTCTTATACACATCTGACGCTGCCGACGAAGAGGATAGT
>CAXDNE010000479.1:0-3906 GCA_963990595.1 uncultured Methylobacterium sp. | reverse complement strand
ACACTATCCTCTTCGTCGGCAGCGTCAGATGTGTATAAGAGACAGCTCCCTGTCGCGACAGTCGAGGGCCGCGCGCGCGACGACGCGCCGCGGTGGAGACAAGTAATATTTGGGAAACAGCCGGTTCGACCCGGTGGAGGAATGCGCAAGGCTAACATTTAACGTTAAGCCGGATTTAAGACGTTGCTTTCATCCTTCACGCCGTACCCCCGAGTCCGCACGCCGCGCGTCCGGCTCACGAGTCCAGTGAAGGAATCTCTATGGCCCGCTCCAAGCTGAACGCTTTGGTGCGTAGCCTGACGCTCGCGGCGAGCGTCGGCGCGCCCTGCCTCGCCGCCGCCGCCCTCGATCGGGGGTGGCGGCGGCTGGTACCTGCGCGGTGCCGAAGGCGCGAGCGTCTACACCCGTCCGAAATACAGCGCGGCCTACGATTACACCGGCTACCCGGACGCCAATCGCGCCTTCGGCAACGAGGTCGGCGGGGGCGGCTTCGCGGGCGTGGGCGTCGGCTATCAGTTCACCCCGTTCTTCCGCGCGGACGTCACCGGCGAGTACCGCTACTCCACCGGCCTGCGCGGCAGCGAGTACTACCGCGGACCGGATTACGACGACGGCCTCGGGTCGCACGGGGTCAACAAGTCGACTGGCCATTTCGACTCCGCGGTGGTGCTGGCCAACGCGTATTTCGACCTGGGCACGTGGTACGGCATCACGCCGTTCATCGGCGCCGGCGTCGGCTACGCCTTCAACCACGTCTCGGCCTTCTCGACCAATCAGCAGTTCACCAGCCCGACCTACGGCTACGATTACGGCAACCCGATCTACGGATGCGACTGCGGCCAGCCGTCCTACAATTACGCCCCGGTCTACGACGCCAACGGCAACCCGGTCTACAACACCAACAGCAGCACCAAGTTCTACAAGGACAAGACCACCGGCAGCTTGGCCTGGGCGCTCCACGCCGGTCTCGCCTACAACGTGACCGACGCGCTGAAGATCGAACTGGCCTACCGCTACCTGAACCTCGGCAAGGCCCAGACCGGCGCGGGCTTCGAGCCCTGCTGCACCGGCAGCCTGCAGGCGATCAAGGTGAAGGACATCGAGGCGCACGACGTGAAGATCGGCCTGCGCTACTACCTCGGCGGCTTCGTCGCGGCCCCGCTGCCGCCGCTGATGCCCGAGCCGGTTCCCGGCCCGCTCGTGCGCAAGTACTGATCGCACGGCGAACCCGAACTCACCGAGACGGCGACGACGGCGCGGATGACCTCCGCGCCGTCTTGCGTTTGCGCGGCCCGTCCGGGGGCCGGCCTGCCGCGGCCGCCGCGTCCGCGCTGGACGATACGCACCAAGACCAGAATGATCGAATCGGGATCCGGAAATCGTCGGTGAGAAACGGACGATTAAGGTTACTCGTCCATCACTATGTCGAGGCTCGATCCGCCGTCCGTCTCATCTGTCCCAGGACGATCCCGATGCGTACCGTCACCCTTCCGCTGCTGGCGGTTCTCGGTCTCTGTAGCCTGAACACCGCCCGGGCCGCCGATCTGGATTATGATTACCTGCGCGGCGCCGAGTACGAGCCGGTTCCGGCCCCGGTTCAGGTGATCGACTGGAGCGGCGTGTATGTCGGCGGCCACGGCGGCTATACGGCGGCCGGGTTCTCGCAGCGCGACGCCATGCTGTCCACGCTCCAGAACTACTTCAGCAATCGCGACATCGAGGGCGAGTTCAGCGTCTCGAAGTTCCTGTCCATACCGGGAGGCCGGGCGCACGACACGAGCTTCGGCGCCTTCGCGGGCTTCAACGCGCAGTTCGACGATATCGTCGTCGGCATCGAGGCCGACTACACGCACACGAACCAGAACGGCTGGGCGAGCAACAGCCTGTCCCGTATCATGACGACGACCGCGGGCATGTCCGAATCGGTGTACCTGGCCGGGAAGTCGAATACGGCGATCGATGATTACGGCAGCATCAGAGCCCGCGCCGGCTACGCGTTCGGCAATCTGCTCCCCTACATCACCGGCGGCCTCGCCGTCGGCCGTGTCACGATCAACGACAGCGTCGCGGTCCAGAACTACGGCTACAGCGCCACAACCTACACGGCCAACCAGTCCCTGGCCACGGGGACGCCGGCCGCCGTCTACAATCACGGCTATCTGAACTTCAACCCGAACTACCCGCTCAACAATTCGACGCCGGCCGGCAGCGGCGGTCAGACCGTTCCCTACAGCCCGACGACACTGTTGGCGAACGCGAAGACGAAGACCATCGGCGGCGCCGCGCTCGGCTTCGGACTGGAGTACGCCATCACGCCCAACATCCTGGTGCGTGGCGAGTACCAGTACGTGCTGTTCCAGGATTTCAACGGCCACAGCGCCGAGCTGAACACCGTCCGGGGTGGCGCGGCGCTGAAGTTCTGATGACGTTCCCTGAGCAGGTCGGATCCCCGCCATGACAGACCGCACAACCGCGCTGCGGCCGCTGATGTCCGGCACGGCGTTCCTCGTAGCTCTCGTGCTCATGCACGCACCGGCCGCCGCCTGGCCGGACGGGCACCGTCTGCGCCACCCGCGCACCCGACACGTCGTACGCCTGCGGCCCATCCCCCCGGTTCCACCACCGGTGCTGGTGCAGGGCTACCTGCCGCGCAACCACAACATCCCGATGTACAACGAGCCGCCCCGGCGCGGGCCGGTCTGGTGAAGCGCCCGGTCCGGCCTCAGCTCTCCAGCTCGCTGTCCCAGTAGAGATAGTCGAGCCAGGTGTGGTGGTACTGGCGGTGGTCGAACTCGGGCTGCCGGTGGTGCAGCTCGTAACGCGTCGGCCGCCGCGGCTCGGTCATCAGCGGCATGTCCGCCTCGTCGGGGGTGCGGTTCGCCTTGCGCAGGTTGCAGGGGGAGCAGGCCGCCACGACGTTCTCCCAGCTCGACAGGCCGCCCCGGGAGCGGGGCACCACGTGGTCGAAGGTCAGGCCCCCGGAGGGCAGCCGCAGGCCGCAATACTGGCAGCTGAACCCGTCGCGCAGGTAGATGTTGTAGCGGGTGAACGCCGGGCTGCGGGCCAGAGCCACGTAGTTCTTCAGCGCCACCACGCTCGGCACCCGCAGGGAGCGGGAGGGCGAGCGCGCCTCGACGTCGTAGCTCGCCACCAGGGTGACGCGGTCGAGGAACAGGGCCGTGAAAGCGTCCTTCCACGACCAGAGGGAGAGCGGATTATACGAGAGCGGCCGATAATCCGCGTTGAGGACGAGGGTTTGGAGATCCATCATCGGCGCGACTCTTCGGACTATCTCTGACGCGGATAACGCGCGGGACCGCGCCACCGCCGCGCCGGCCCGCCCGGACCGGCCCAGGGCCGATGCGGGACGGGCCGGCGCGCGGAGCGTCGGCTTGGCGGGAGAGGCGGAGGGAGCAACAGGGCGGCGGGCCGGCGCGGGGGGGCGCCGGTCGGGGCGGTAGCATCCGGAACGCGGCCGGGCCGGGCCGGCACTGTGACCGGCCATGCCCTTTCGCGTGATGACGAAAAGGCCCTGTCCATCAGGTGTTCATCTAATCCCAGCGTGACACCCTTGTGAAGCTTTTCCGGGCGGTCCCAGGGACGCACCCACAGATGCGCGTCCCGGAGGGCCGGCGGAGCCGGAACCCGGCCCAGGGTGTGCAGGGGCACGGTTTCGCCCTATTGCTCGCCCAGAGCGCCCGGCCGCCAGGTGGCCTGCCCGGTCCCCTATCGCCGCCGATTCGCCGATGCCGGATCCCGCCCCTGCATCCGGCGCACCCGACGAGAGGTTGCCCATGCATCGTACGCCAGCGCGTACCCCGAAGTCGGAGGGCGGCGCGCGCCTGTCCCGCACGCTCGCCCTGTCTCTTATACACATCTCCGAGCCCACGAGACAAGAGGCAATCT
>CAXDNE010000478.1:0-3923 GCA_963990595.1 uncultured Methylobacterium sp. | reverse complement strand
CGAGCTTGCCTCTTGTCTCGTGGGCTCGGAGATGTGTATAAGAGACAGCTACTGGTACGGGTATCCCGCCTACTATCCGGCCTACTATCCCTATCCGCTCTACTATCGCCGCGCCTATTGGGCACCCTATGGCTGGCCCGGTTACTACGGCTATCGGCCGGTTTACAGGCGTGCCTACTGGCGTCCGTACAGGTGGGGGCACCGCCGCGTCTATTATCGGCGGGCGGTCTGGTACTGACATCCGCCTCCGGAGCCGGAGCGGGTGACGTCTAGAGCCGGGGGCCGGGGGGTGCCCCCGGCCCCTCAGTGGCACGTCGACAGGCGGCGGCGATCAGGCCGCTTTCCGCCTCTCGTTCAGGAGATGGGCCAACAGCAGACGCCGGATCCGCCGACGGCGCAGGACCTGGCTTCCGATCAGGAGACGCAGGATCTTGCGCTCCCTGTCGCTGCCCTCCTCGGCCTCGCCGAACTCGTCGTCCTCGCCGAGGTCCTCGTCCTCGGCGGTCTCCGCGCCGGCGCGCCGCTCACGCAGGAGATGGGCGAGCAACATCTGACGGGCCCGCCGCCGGCGCAGGATCTGGCTGCCGATCAGGAGACGCAGAAGACGGCGTTCCTCGTCGCCGCTCCCCATGTGTCCGCCGATCTCCTCGTCGCCGACCTCGTCCTCTTCCTCGCCGGCGTGCCGCTCGCGCAGCAAGTGTGCGAGCAGCGCGCGGCGCAGGCGACGGCGCTGCAGGATGCGGCTCGCGATCAGCAGGCGGAGGATACGGCGCTCGCCATCCTCCTCCTCCTCATCCTCCTCGCCGGAGGCCTCCGTCTCGTCCTCTTCGCCCTCGTCCTCCCGCTCGTGCAGGAGGTGGCTGAGCAACTGCCGGCGCATGCGCCGCCGGCGCGCCACGCGGCTGGCCAACGGAAGGCGCAGGATGCGGCTCTCCTCCTCACCCTCGTCTTCGGCCTCGCCCTCGTCCACACCGCTGTCCTCGGCCTCGCCGGCGCGCTTCTCGCGCAGCAGCTGGGCGAGCAGCAGGCGGCGCATGCGGCGCCGACGCAGGAGCCGGCTTCCGATCAGAACCCGGGCGAGGTCGTCGTCGTGAAGTGCTAAGGCCATGTCGGTCTCCTCCTAGTGTGACGCCGCTGAATTCGGTGATGCGGCGTGCTTGGAATCCGGGTCCTGCGGTCCACCATTGGGTCCGGCGGGACGGCGTGACAGAGCGTGGTCGATCAGGGTCTCGACGATGGCTTGGTCGAGGACGTCGCTGCGCATCAGGCGCGCGGCCGCGCTCCGCTCCATCAGGGGTTTCAGGATGATCTGCCGGAGATCGGTATCGTCGGTCGCCTCCGTCGCCTCGTCGGGACCGTCGCCCAGCACGCAGGTGATGCCGGCCTCGAAGGCTTCTTCCAGCAGTGTTTCGATCCTGGCCGCCCTCAGGCCGCTTCTCAGAGCTGCCATCTCGGCCTCGGAGAGCTCGCGGCGGACGCCGTCGCCGTCCACGCCTTCGATGCTCGTGATCTGGCCGGTGTTCAGGTCCAAGGTGAAGGCCAGACGGTCCGGACGCGCCGCGGGCTGTGGCGGCGAGCGCTGCGCGCCCTGACCGCGACCCTTCCTCGAAGTGCCGGCCGTTCCACGTGCTTCGGCCATTTCGTCGCTCCTGTGGTTTGCGGTGCAGGGGGCCCCGGTATGGCTCCGCTGGCCCGTCAGTGCGCCGGGGTGCTGGCTGGGTGAGGAGACGCGGCGGAGAGTAGCGTGCGCTGCCCCTTCTCGAGCGGGGTCATAACCAGGACAGGCCGGCGGCGATCAGATCACACGAGACGAGAGGGCCGGTCGCACCGAGGCTGAGACAAGGCCGGCCGAGCCGTCCGGGCGTCGGCCAGGGACGCCTGCGGGGTCGCCGCACTGCTCATCGAGTCCTCCCGCTCGCTTTCAGTTGCAACCTATCTTGGCGGATGATCCCGAGCTTGATCGGACGAGACAGGTTTTCCTGTTCGGCGATGGGGCGCGGAAGGCCGGGCCCCATCCCCTCCGCGCGATGGCGCGGCTTTGAGGTAGCTCAACGCTGGGCCGTGCGCGCGCGGTAAGCTGTCGGACAAGGGGGTCCCGGCTGGCATCCCGTGCCGGCTCGATCGTGTCACACGGTGCGGCTGAACGCTGATCGGTGATCCGAGCCCTGCTTACGAGCGCCAACCCTCAAGACTTGCGATCGCCGCGATCAGACACGGAGTACGGCTCGATCGGAGAGGAAGACGACAAAGGTGCCGGTGCCCCGGATGCGGGGTGCCAGGGATGTTCCTTCTGGCATGGATGGATCCGACCGGAGGTAGGGATGAAGTTTCTCGCAATCCATCCCAGCGGCCTGATGTTCACCAAAGTCTTTCTCAGACTTGAGCCTCTGGGCCTCGAAATCATCGCCGGTGCCGCGCGTGCGGCCGGGCACGATGTCCGGCTCATCGATCTCCAGGTCGAGACCCACGCCGACTTCGACCGTCTCGTGCGTTCCTTTCAGCCCGACGTGCTCGCCTTCTCCTGCAACTACCTCGCCAACGTTCCTGAGGTGATCGATCTCGCCAAGGCTGCGAGGCTCGCGTTGCCGCAAGCCTTCATCCTTATCGGCGGTCACAGTGCCTCCTTCATCGCGCAGGAGATCCTGGAGCACGGCGCGGGCGCGATCGATTGCGTGCTCAGGGGCGAGGGCGAAGCCGTGCTGGCGACCTTCCTGGATGCCGTCGAGCACGATCGTGGTGCGGTCACCCACATTCCCGGCGCCGTGACCCGCGACGGCACGGGGCCTGCGCCCCGCTTCGTTGCGTCACTGGATGAGTCCCGCCCGGCCCGCGACCTGCTCCGGCACCGCAGGAAGTACTTCATCGGGGTGCTCGACCCGTGCGCGTCCGTGGAGTTCGCGCGCGGCTGCCCCTGGGATTGCACCTTCTGTTCGGCTTGGACCTTCTATGGCCGCTCCTATCGCGCGATGAGCGTGGACCGTGCGGTCGAGGAGGTTGCCGCCATCCCCGAACCGAGCATCTTCCTCGTCGACGACGTCGCGTTCGTGCACGAGGCTCATGGGCTGGCGATCGGTGAGGGCTTGGCCCGGCGCGGGATCCGCAAGCAATACTACCTGGAAACGCGCTGCGACGTTCTCCTGCGCAACAAGGACGTTTTCAAATTCTGGAGCCAACATGGTCTGAAGTACATGTTCATCGGGCTGGAGGCCGTCGACCAAGAGGGTTTGAAGCGGTTTCGCAAGCGCATCGCCATGGACAGGAACTTCGAGGCCCTGGAATTTGCCCGATCGCTCGGAATCATGGTGGCGATCAACCTGATTGCCGACCCGGACTGGGATCACGCCCGCTTCGAGACGATCCGGCAGTGGTGCCTGGACATTCCCGAGATTGTGAACGTCAGCGTCAACACGCCCTATCCGGGAACGGAGATCTGGCGCACGGACGACCGTCCGCTCCGGAGCCTCGATTACCGGCTCTACGACATCCAGCACGCCGTTCTGCCGACGCGGCTGCCGCTTGAGGAATTCTATGCCGAACTCGTGAAAACGCAGAGAGCCCTCTACCGCCGACATGTCGGCTGGCAGGCGCTCGTGAGACACGCGGGCATCGGCCTCAGGAACCTGATGCACGGCCAGACGAACTATCTGCGGATGCTGTGGAATTTCAACAGCGTGTACGATCCGCGCCTGCAACTCGCCGACCATGCCCGGGAGGTCCGCTACCGCATGACGCCGCCCCCCTCGGAGCGGGTGGCGACGGTGGAGCCGAGGTCCCTCTACATCCATCAACCGCCTGGCAGAAAGGGACGGGCTTCCCTCGACGATGCCGGCGAACGCTTTGTCGACGGAACACGGATGGGGGCGGCGGGGACCTGACCTGTCTCTTATACACATCTCCGAGCCCACGAGACAAGAGGCAAGCTC
>CAXDNE010000477.1:0-3933 GCA_963990595.1 uncultured Methylobacterium sp. | reverse complement strand
GCAGCGGCACCGGGGGTGGCTGGATCTGCGGGGGGGCGCTTCGGTGGGGGGGCTTCGGCCACGTGGGGCCTCGGCTCCCGCGGTGCAACACCGGGCGGTCATCGCGCGTGCCGCCGAGCGGTCCCGGGCGGCGCGACCGCGGTCCCGGCGAGGCCGCTGGATCGCCGCGCCGCGCGCGCAGAGACAGCACCCCATTCACGGACCGGTTGCCGCCGTACGCGTTTCGTTCTAGCAAGGGCGGCGCATGACGGGCCTGCGTCCCGCCGGCCCCACCTTGCCGTCGGCCCCTTCGGGCTCGACATGAGTCGGAGCGGCGGCTGGCCCGCGCGCGAATCCGATCCGACTGCGTCGACGCCTCGAAAGACCGCCGCCCTCATGGCCAAAGCCCAAGCTGGAAGTCGTGCCGCAAGCCGCGCCGGCGCCGCCCAAGTCACCGCGAAGGCCGCTCCGAAAGCCGCCGCGCAGACGGCGTCCGAGGCACCGAAGGCCGCCCGCGCCGCCCAGCCCCCTCAGCCCAAGCCGGCCCGCGCGAAGTCCGAGAGGGCCGCGCGCCCCGAGGCGACCGCCGAGGCCGCCATCGACGCCAAGCTGGAGGCTCTGTTCGACGCCGCCCCGGCCCCCGCCGAGGACCGGCGCGTCATCGCCATCCGCGGCGCCCGGGAGCACAACCTCAAGAACGTCGACCTGACCATCCCCCGGGACAAGCTCGTGGTGTTCACCGGGCTCTCGGGCTCGGGCAAGTCGTCGCTGGCCTTCGACACGATCTACGCCGAGGGGCAGCGCCGCTACGTCGAGTCGCTCTCGGCCTATGCCCGCCAGTTCCTGGAGATGATGTCCAAGCCCGACGTCGACCAGATCGACGGGCTGTCGCCGGCGATCTCCATCGAGCAGAAGACCACGTCGAAGAATCCCCGCTCCACCGTGGGGACGGTCACCGAGATCTACGACTACATGCGCCTGCTCTGGGCGCGGGTCGGCATCCCCTACTCGCCGGCCACCGGCCTGCCGATCGAGAGCCAGACCGTCCAGCAGATGGTCGACCGGGTGCTGGAATTGCCGGAGAAGACCCGACTCTACCTGCTCGCCCCGGTGGTCCGCGGGCGAAAGGGCGAATACAGGAAAGAGATCGCCGAGTACCAGAAGAAGGGCTTCCAGCGGCTGCGCGTGAACGGCGAGTATTACGCCATCGACGACGTGCCCAAGCTCGACAAGAAGTTCAAGCACGACATCGACGTGGTCGTCGACCGGATCGTGGTCCGCGCCGATATCGGCTCGCGGCTCGCCGAGTCCTTCGAGACCGCGCTGGAACTGGCCGACGGCGTCGCCGAAATCGTGTTCGCCGACGCCCCCGAGGGCGAGGCGCCGCGGACCATCACCTTCTCGTCGCGCTTCGCCTGTCCGGTGTCGGGCTTCACCATCGCGGAGATCGAGCCGCGGCTGTTCTCGTTCAACAACCCGTTCGGCGCCTGCCCGACCTGCAGCGGCATCGGCCACGAGATGCGGATCGATCCCGAGCTGGTGATCTCCGATCCGGCCTTGAGCCTGAAGCGCGGCGCGGTCGGTCCCTGGGCGAAGTCGACCTCGCCCTATTACGGCCAGACGCTCGACGCGCTCGCCGAGCATTTCGGCTTCAAGACCAGCGTCCCCTGGCAGAGCCTGTCGGAGACGGCCCGGGCCATCGTGCTGTACGGCTCGGGAAAACAGTCGATCCGCTTCGCCTACGATGACGGGCTGCGCAAATACACGGTCAACAAGCCCTTCGAGGGCGTGATCCCGAACCTGGAGCGCCGCTACAAGGAGAGCGAGTCCGACGCGGTGCGGGAGGAGATCGGGCGCTTCATGAGCGAGACGCCCTGCGCCACCTGCGGCGGCAAGCGGCTGAAGCCCGAGGCGCTGGCCGTGAAGGTCGCCATGGCGGATATCGCCGACGTGACGGCCCTCTCGGTCTCCGAGGCGCATCGCTGGTTCTCGGAGCTGCCGGAGAAGCTGACCGCCAAGCAGAACGAGATCGCGGTCCGCATCCTGAAAGAAATCCGCGACCGGCTGACCTTCCTGGTGGATGTCGGCCTCGAGTACCTGACGCTCGCCCGCGGCTCGGGCTCGCTCTCGGGGGGCGAGAGCCAGCGCATCCGGCTGGCCTCGCAGATCGGCTCCGGTCTCACCGGCGTGCTCTACGTGCTGGACGAGCCCTCGATCGGCCTGCACCAGCGCGACAACGAGCGGCTGCTCGGCACGCTCAAGCGCCTGCGCGACCTCGGCAATTCGGTGATCGTGGTCGAGCACGACGAGGACGCGATCCTGCAGGCCGATTACGTGGTCGATGTCGGGCCGGGCGCCGGCATCCACGGCGGCGAGATCATCGCGCAGGGCACCCCCGCGGAGGTGCTGGCCAACCCGGCCTCGCTCACCGCCAAGTACCTCACCGGCGCGATGTCGGTGCGGACCCCGGCTGCGCGTCGAAAAGGCCGGAAGGGCAAGCTCGGGCTGTTCGGCGCGCGGGGCAACAACTTGAAGGACGTGGATGTCGAGATTCCGCTCGGCACCTTCACCTGCATCACCGGCGTCTCGGGAGGCGGCAAGTCGACCCTGGTGATCGACACGCTCTACAAGGCCGTCGCAAAAAAGCTGAACGGCACCCTGGAGCACCCGGCGCCCTACGGGCGGCTGGAAGGTCTGGAGCACCTCGACAAGGTCATCGACATCGACCAGTCGCCGATCGGCCGCACCCCGCGCTCGAACCCCGCCACCTATATCGGCGCCTTCACGCCGATCCGCGACTGGTTCGCCGGCCTGCCGGAGGCCAAGGCGCGGGGCTACCAGCCCGGCCGCTTCTCGTTCAACGTCAAGGGCGGGCGCTGCGAGGCCTGCTCGGGCGACGGCGTCATCAAGATCGAGATGCACTTCCTGCCCGACGTCTACGTCACCTGCGACGTCTGCAAGGGCAAGCGCTACGACCGCGAGACCCTGGAGGTGAAGTACAGGGGCAAGTCCATCGCCGACGTGCTCGATTCCACTGTCGAGGAGGCGGCCGAGCTGTTCAAGGCGGTGCCGGCGATCCGCGACAAGCTCGAGACCCTGAAGCGGGTCGGCCTGCACTACGTCCATGTCGGCCAGCAGGCCACCACCCTGTCGGGAGGCGAGGCGCAGCGGGTGAAGCTCTCCAAGGAGTTGTCGAAGCGCGCCACCGGCCGCACCCTCTACATCCTCGACGAGCCGACCACCGGCCTGCACTTCCACGACGTCGCCAAGCTCATGGAGGTGCTCCACGAGCTCGTCGACCAGGGCAACACGGTGGTGGTGATCGAGCACAACCTCGAAGTGATCAAGACCGCCGACTGGGTGATCGACATGGGTCCCGAGGGCGGCGACGGCGGCGGCCGGGTGGTGGCGCAGGGCACGCCGGAGGCGATCGCCCGCGCGACGGCGAGCCATACCGGCCGGTTCCTCCGCGAGGTGCTGGAGCGGCGGCCGGCCGTGCAGACCGCCCCCGACTCTGCCCGCCGCAGCGCCGCCGAGTAGATCGCGGCGCCCGAATACCCCGGAAGCCGGGGCCGACGCGGCAGATTTTGCCCGGTTCGGGCCGGCCGGCCGGAACCGGGCCGCCCGCCCGCACCGTGATTCGCGCCGCCGGAGGCCCGGCCGGGCCTGCGCCGGCCGCTTCGGGGGATCGGGCGACCCCGGCGCCCGGGCCGCTGCGCCTGCCCGATCCCCGCCCCGGCCTTGCCGGATTCTCCCGCGATCGGCTGCGGCAACAGCTTGACCGTTCAACGATATTTTGCCGAACGGGGTGGTTCGGGCCGGTCTTGTGGACAGTGTTGCATCGCCGCAAAAATGCGGCTTTTGCGCAACGGTTCGGCCGGTTTTGGCGTTTCAGCGAGCTCCTCCGCCTCCCGGTTGCTTGAGACACCCCGTTAGCGGACGGTCGCCGCGACA
>CAXDNE010000476.1:0-3938 GCA_963990595.1 uncultured Methylobacterium sp. | reverse complement strand
CCGCCTCATGACCCGAAAGCTCTGTCAGAAAACATCATGATGCCGGACAGACTCTCAGAGGCGGACACAGGTTGGCAGCCTGCGTTCAGTCTCGTTGATGCATAAGGGCGGTTCACGCCGTCAGCTACAGGCCTTACATATTTTTGCATGAAATATTATTTACTCGATTCTGATGAGGACAATGAATAAATCGTGCTGAAAAATCATGCGCGGTATCGGATCCATGTATTATCGAGGGCTAACTCTGTTATTTTTGATATCAGGGATTGCTTTTCACACTGAGTCATGCGCTGCGCAGTACAACTCGGGGCAGCTGCGGAAATCGATCGAACCGGTCTATATCAGGCCCACCTACGGTACCTATCACCAGTGCGGCGGCGCATGCCTGAAGAGCGGGTTGCTGACGTGGTTCTGCGAGGAGAACACCGGCTGCGCCCTGAACTGCGCGATCGGTCCGCCGGTGAGGCGGTGTGTTACGTCAGGTAGCGTCATCGAGGATTTTCGCATTCTAAATTAGTTTTCGCAAAGTGTAGCTGAACTCGGCACGATTCAGTTCAGCGATGGATCGACGGTCCTGCGCGGATGCACAGGGCCGTCCGAGTTTTGTATCTAGTATGGCCTTAACCCGTTACAGCGGTTGCCGGCGGAGCCACGGCAGACGGCTTCAAGTGGTCTTCCGGCCGCGCTTCTTAGGAGCTTCAGCGCCGACCGTAATTGTTGCCTTAGCCGTGGTCTCTCGGCGCTGACTGCCGAGACCGAAACTCTTGGCGAGAGTCGAGCGTTGCTGAGAATAGCTAATTGCTACTGTGGGATAGTCGCGGGGCAGACCGTAGCGCTCGCGGTATTGCGCGACGGTCATACCATTGCCGGTGAGATGCCGCTTCAGTGTCTTGTACGGCTTGCCGTCGATGAAGGAGATTAGCGCGTCGTGCGTAATCGATTTGTGGATCTGAGCTGGGGTTGGTTTCTCGACCATCGGAGCTTCTGATGCGCCACCCTGGCGGAGGCCGGACAGAGCGGAGTAGATCCCGAAGATCAAGCTTGGCAGCTCAGCCGCCGGCAGGCTGTTGTTCGAGATGTATGCTGCAACGACCTTGACTGTCTGCCGAATATGATCATTCCGCAGTGTGACCGCTTTCTCGTTCATGAAGTAATCCTTTTTGGAGATCAAGTGCACAAATGACGCAATCTTCCTCCGAATTCAAGTAGAAATCTCATAATACAGATTTGAAACTTACCTCCGACCATCTGCATAATCAAATTAGATATTTGCCGCAACATCTCGCTCACAATCATCTATCTCACCGGACTCTGTTAAATTCATGAAGGTGAGCCATATCAACGATAAACATTAGGCTGGGCAATAATTTCATCGTATTCAGTTTTCCGCTAGACACTGCGCTTCGAACGCCCGAGGTCTGCTCAGTCAGATCAAGCGCAATCGTAGATAAACTATCAAACCGGCTTCGGGACACAGCCCGTCACCGTCTGGTCACTGCCGCGGCCTGAGGCATCGTTGCAGCTAGACATCAGTCTCGTTCAGCACATGTTAGTGGGCGCGATGAGTGTCAGGGAGGATGACATGCTAGGCGAAAGACGCCGACTGCCAGCTACTATCGCAGCTGGGGCAATTTTGTGGGCTGGAACGGCGCTGGCGCAAACCACCCCACCGTCTCAGCCGTCGACTGTCACTCAGCGCGGCCAACAGCTGCCGCCGGGCGACCCTCTGATCGGGCAGCCGGATAATCCAGATGCGATGAAGCTGGCTCCGGTATCTGGCCCAGTTCTGCCCACCCGTGCCGACAAGCTGCCAACGGCGATGCTGCACGTACCCGAGGGATTCAAGGTCGAGGTGTTCGCCAGCGGGCTGCCGGACGCCCGATCCATGCGCCTGGGCGACAAGGGAACGCTGTTCGTCGGCTCGCGCGTGCGCGACAAGGTGTACGCCGTCGTGCCAGGCCCGAACGGCAACGTGGTCAAGGTGATCGCCAGCGGTCTGCATCGGCCGAACGGCCTCGCGTTCCACGACGGCGCGCTCTACGTCGCGGAGCTGTCCAAGATCTGGCGATATGACAACATCGAGGCGAACCTCGACAGCCCGCCCAAACCCGTGCTGGTCTACGAAGATCTGCCAACGGACGAGCCGCATGGCTGGAAGTTCATCGCCATCGGCCCCGACAACAAGCTCTACGTCCCGGTCGGCGCGCCCGGCAACATCGTCATGCCGTCATCGCGCCACGCGCAGATCCGGCGCATGGACCTGGACGGCAAGAACGTGGAACTGGTCGCGACCGGCGTGCGCAACTCAGTTGGATTTGATTGGAACCCTGTTACCAAAGACTTCTACTTCAGCAACAACGGCCGCGACTGGATGTCGGAGGATCTGCCGAACGACACGCTGCACGTGGTCAAGGCGGGAACGACGACGGCGCCCAACTTCGGCTATCCCTATTGCCATCAGGGCAACTTCACCGACCCTGAATTTGGATGGGGTCACTCGTGCGACGAGTTTGCCAAGCCAGCCGGCTTGATGGGCCCGCACGTGGCGACGCTGGGGATGCGGTTTTACACGGGCGATATGTTCCCGAGCAGCTACAAGAATGCGATCTTCCTGGCCCGTCATGGCTCGTGGGATCGTACGAAGAAGCTCGGCGGAGATGTCGTGGTCGTCAAGCTCAAGGACGACGGCACTATCGCATCGTACGAGCCGTTCCTGACAGGCTTTCTCCAGAACAATGCCTACGTGGGCCGGCCCGTCGATGTGCAGCCAATGCCGGACGGATCGCTACTGGTATCCGACGATTGGAACGGCGCTATCTGGCGCATCACCTACAAAGAGCCCTAAGTGACTTGGCCGAGGTGAGACCTCCTCGCCCCGGCTTAATCACCCTCGCCCGCCATCGGACCCGCCGTGCGCCTGCTTGTTGGTCTATCAGCCTTGATCTTGCTCGATAGCATCGGCGTGCCGGTGTGTGCGCAGCCGGCCACGGAGCAGTTGAGTATCTGCCTCAGCTGCCACGGCGAAAACGGCACGTCCCAAGCGGAGCACGTGCCGTCGCTCGGCGCCCAGAAGAGCGACTACGTAGTCGCGCAGCTGCTGATGTTCCGCGAGAAGCAGCGAATTGCTCCGCCGATGAACGATATGGCGGCAAACCTGTCGGATGATGATCTACAGTCGCTCGCCGAGGCAATCTCCAAATTGCCCGCGCCGGAAACTTCTGCTCCGATCGAAGCTAAAGCGGCCGAAGAGGCGCGCGCACTCATCGCGCGCTATCGCTGCGGCTCGTGCCACGGTGCCGACCTCGCGGGGCAGGGACAGATCCCAAGGGTCGCTGGGCAGCGCGAGGACTATCTGACGGCCGCGCTTGAGGGCTACAAGAGCAACGCACGCCCTGGCTACGAGCCGGCGATGAACGAGGTCTCACGAGACATCAAAGATGAGCACATTCCAGTGCTTGCACGCTACCTCGCCCAATACCGCTCGGAGCAGAGTACGGCGGGGCAGGTTCCAAAACCTTGAACGGGGTCGCGGGCGGTCAAGTTGAGCTCTGATAAGCCTCATGTCTAAGAGCATATCAACGAGTTAGAATGATAGGATTATCTATGGATTTATTTTGTCGATAAAACGATCAGTTTTGCGTTGCTACGGATCGTTTGCGTAGCTTGTGTGATCGCCTGATGTTCACAGTCTCGGGACCACGGCGTCGAAGTCGCAAAGATGGTCTTGCCCGCATCGCATGTCTTCAGGGTATACGCTTCAACGGCCCTCTCCTCATGAAGCCTGATCACCTCGAGGACGTCCGCGAATTCCTCGGCTGGCGCGGCCTCGTCGAGTAGTTCTGCAGCATCCCATCCTGAATAGAATCAAGCGGATACCTCCTCACTGTACCGCCCGCGGATTGTGAGACACCGATCTGAAGCCTACGCGGCCAAGGCCG
>CAXDNE010000475.1:0-3940 GCA_963990595.1 uncultured Methylobacterium sp. | reverse complement strand
GATTGCCTCTTGTCTCGTGGGCTCGGAGATGTGTATAAGAGACAGGCTCCTCCTCGGAGCCCCCGAGCCCCGGGACGATGAGGATGTCGCAATCGGCGGTCTTCATGGCAGGATGCCTAAAGCGGTCCGGGGACAGCGTCGAGACCGTCCGGTCATTCGGCGGCGATCGGGCCCGCCCGCTCCAGGTCGGCGATGTGGCGGGCGATCTGCATCGAGGCGCGGTTCTTCGCCTTGGCCTCGATCTCGAAATCCGCCCAGGCGAGATGGCGGGCGACCAGATCGTTTACCGCCCGGTTCCACATCATGTCCGAATGGGCCGCGAGGTCCCGGACCGCGTGACCGGCGGCGCGCAGGGCCAGGAAGTCGGGCAGGGCGTCCGGGTCGCACTCGGCCGAGACCGCCTCCCGCGACACGCTGATATGCGCCACCGGCCGCACGCCGCGCCAGGATTCCCGCACCTGCGCGATGCGCGGATCGTCGGGCTCGAGATATTCGCCGCCGCTCTGGACCCAGTGGTGGTGCAGGTCGAGCACCACCGGCACGAGGTCGGCGAGCCGCAGCACCGCGTCGAGGCCGAAGACGTTCTCGTCGTTCTCCACGGTGACGAGGTCGCGCGCCACGCGGCTCGCCCGGGGCAGGGTCTCGCGGAATCCCTCGACCCCGGGGTCGCCCGCGCCGACATGGATGTTGATATGGGCGCCGTGCGGGTGCCAGCCGCCGCCATAGCCCATCCGGTCGAAGATCTCGGCATGGTAGTCGAGCTCCGACAGGCCGTTCGCGATGGCCGCCGGGTTGCGGCTCGCCAGCAGGCAGAACGGGCCCGGGTGGAAGCTCAGGCGCACCCCGAGCCGCCGCGCCAGCGCCCCGGCCTCCGCGAGGCGGCGCTCGACGAGCGCCGCCATCTCGGGCTCGGCGTAGAGGGCCTGCGCGATCGGGTGGGTGTAGCCGGGCAGGACGTTGCTCGCCATGCGCAGCAGGCGCTCGATCGGCGGACGGGCCCCCACCCAGGCGATCTGGCGGGCGAGGGCGTCGAGGTTGTGGGCGACGAGACCGGAGAGCTTCGCCCGCCGGGCGCCCGGCTCCAGCTTGGCGAGGTGGGCCATCGTCACGCTGGTCAGGTTCATGTGGAGCGTCGCGTCGCGCTCCGCCTTGAGGGTGGCATGGGTGCCGGGAGGCTCGTCCAGGACGAACTTGCAGCAGAAACCGAGTCGGGGCTGATCGCGCATAGGATGCACAACGCGCCGGCGCCGCCGGCGTGCCCGCGACTCGTGCGGAACGGCCGCTCCGCGACGACGTTTGACATGCCGAGCGCGGCAGTTCCGCGTGCACGGCCCGCCTCGACATGCCCCCGTCACCCCCGCGTTCGAGCGGAGAGCCGGATACCGGCTCGGTCCTGTGGATCCTGATGCTCGGTTCGGCGCTGGTGGCCCTGGCCGCGTCGCCCGCGCGGCGGGGCACGCCGGTGCTGCGCGCCGCCGAACCGCCGGCCGATGCCGGTCCCCCCTGCCACCCCGACGACGCACCCAAGGCCCAGGCGGCCGGGGCCCGCTCGCTCTCGGGCCGGGCCGCGCAGATCACGGCGGCGACGCAGCCGGAGCGTGGACGCGCCGCCGGCAGCCCCACCGAGATGACCCGGGCCGGCTGGAAGGACATCGCGGTCCGGGTCTACCTGGAATTCAACAAGGACCGGGTGCTGGCGGTCGCGGCCGGCGTGACCTTCTACACGCTGCTGTCGCTGTTCCCGGCGATCGCCGCGCTCGTGACCTGCTACGGCCTGTTCGCGGACGTGACCGTCATCAACGACCACCTCGCGCAGCTCCACGCCGTGCTTCCCTCCGGGGCGGTCGAGCTGATCGGCGACCAGGTCAAGCGCATCGCGTCCCGGGGCACGGGCTCGCTCAGCGTGACGTTCTTCACCAGCCTTCTGCTGTCGATCTGGAGCGCCAACGCCGCCATGAAGGCGATGTTCGACGCGCTGAACGTCGTCTACGAGGAGGAGGAGAAGCGCAATTTCTTCTGGCTGAACATCCAGTCGCTGACCTTCACGGTGGGCGCCCTCCTGTTCGTCATCATCGCCCTCAACGCGATCGTGGTGGTGCCGGTGGTGCTGAACTTCCTGGGCCTCGGCTCGACCGCGTGGCTGCTGGCGGCCCTGCGCTGGCCGGCGCTGCTCGTGGTCCTGCTCGGCGGCCTGTCGGTGCTCTACCGGCTCGGCCCGAGCCGGGCGCACGCCCGCTGGCGCTGGGTCGGGGTCGGCAGCGTGGTCGCGGGCCTGCTCTGGCTCGTCGCGTCCCTGCTGTTCTCCTGGTACGTCGCCAATTTCGGCACCTACAACGAGACCTACGGCTCCCTCGGCGCGGTGATCGGCTTCATGACCTGGATCTGGATCTCCTCGACGATCGTGCTGCTCGGGGGCGAGATCAACGCCGAGCTCGAGCACCAGACCGCCCGCGACACCACGACGGGCGCGCCCCTGCCGATGGGCTGCCGCGAGGCCCGGATGGCCGACACCGTGGGCGCGGCCGCCTGACGGCGGGACTGCCGGAGAGCGCCCGCGCGGTCTATAGGGCGGCCTGAACAGGGAGATCGCCATGGCGGATACGCCGACAACCAGCCCCGAGGCCCGCAGCGACGCCGAATGGCGCGCCGCGCTGACGCCGGAGCAGTATCGGGTCCTGCGCGAGCACGGGACGGAGCGGGCCGGCACGAGCTGCCTGCTGGCCGAGACGCGCGACGGGACCTTCACCTGCGCGGGCTGCGGGCAGCCGCTGTTCGAGCAGGGCACCAAGTTCGAATCCGGTACCGGCTGGCCGAGCTTCTTCGCGCCGCTCGACGGCGCCGTCGAGACCTCCGTGGACCGCAGCCACTGGATGGTGCGCACCGAGGTGCACTGCGCCCGCTGCAAGGGCCATCTCGGCCATGTGTTCGACGACGGCCCCGCGCCGACCGGGCTGCGCTACTGCATGAACGGCGCCGCGCTGAATTTCGAGCCGGCGCCATGAGCCGGGCCGGGATTTAACCTGGGTTCAGAAAATCGTGCCGGAGGCCGGGATATCGGGGACAGAAGGCGCCGCGGCCATACCATTATCCCGCTCCCGTCTTGATTTCGTCGCGTTTTTGCTTAGCGCTTTATAGCCTCATGTTGTCGCTGTCCGGTGATTGGCGGCGGAAGCGGTCAGGTGCGGGCGAATACGGCGTTGCGACCCAGCTTTTACGCCGTTGTCCCGGGTTCCACTTGATCCTCTCCGTCCCCTCCGGCGGCCTGAAGGCTGTCCGCCGCATTGGCGCACCGCCGCCCAAGCGGGAGGGGTTTTGAGTTCATGAGCACCGTACGCCGATTTCTGGTCGCCCCGTCCCTGGTCCGCCTGATCCGGAAGGAGCGGGGTGGTGCCCGCATCACCGAGGGCCACTTCGCACCCCAGGGGGGCCGCTCCTCCTACGTGCGGGTCGACGGCCAGAACTGCCAGCTCGTCCTCGTGAACAAGGGGGCCGATGGCATCCCGGTGGAGGAGCGCACCGATGTGCCGCGCGCCCACGGCGACGCGCTGCTCGATGTCTGCCCCAGCAAGGCCGCCTACGACCGCACGACCGTGAACGTCGGCGGGCGGGAGGTCGCCATCGACCGCTACGTCACACCCGGCAGCCTGGACCTGATCAGCGTCGCCTTCGACAATGACGGCGAGGCGGCCGGCTTCCACACGCCGAGCTGGTTCGGCCGCGAGGTCAGCGGCGAGCCGGCCTTCGAGCGGCAATCCCTGGCCATCCAGGGCGTGCCCGCCGCCGAGGAGGTGTCCCTGAGCAATGCCGCGCTGGACGCGGTGCTCGATCTGATCGAGCCGCGGTTCGGTTTCGGCCGCTACGGCAGCACCGCGCGGTCCGCCGAATCCGACGAGAGCTGTCTCTTATACACATCTGACGCTGCCGACGAAGAGGATAGTGT
>CAXDNE010000474.1:0-3941 GCA_963990595.1 uncultured Methylobacterium sp. | reverse complement strand
ACCCACACCCCCCCGTGGTTTGGGCGGCCCCCCCCGCCCCTCTTGGGGGGGGCGCCCGGCCGGCCCCACTGGGTGCCGGGCGCGGCGCCGGGGCGCCGCCCCGCGACGCCGGGAATGAAGCCGAGGGCTTTGCGCGCCGCCATACGGGAACGGTACCCTGAGGCCAGCAAGAAAGAGATCGTTCGCGCCGCTTTCTACGCTGTGACCGAGACTTCTCCCGCGGGGCAGGATGCGCTGCCGGACCTGCACACCTTCGCCTTGTCCGAGCGGGCCGGCGACGCGGATGCGGACGCGGCGCCGAAGGTCGGCAAGCGCAAGAAGAAGAAGAAGCGGGCCTTTGAAGCGGCTGGCAGTCCCGCGGCCCATTGAGATTGCGGCGTGATGCGCAGCGTTCGCACGCCCGCCCTTTGATCCACCCTTCCGAAGGTCCGATCGCGGATCAAGAGCGGCCGTCATGACGACCGCTCTTCCCGTTTCCGGTCCGGAGGCCGCGCCGTGCCAGGATGTGGCCCGTGCGTCCGCGGCTATGTGCGGCTTCGAGACCATGGCCGGAAGTCCGGCGGATCAGGTGGAGGGCAGGGGGACTTGCAGGACTTGCAGACCCTGCGCCTCGGGGTCGGGAATGAGCAGCCGCGCGATCCAGCGGATTCACCGGATGGGCGCGCGACAGGGCAGGGGACCTCAATCCCGGATGATGGCCCCTCCTCCACACGGCCGAACGGCCGATTTCCCTGCAAGTTCCGAGGCTTATGGTTCATGGACGGCACCTGGGTCGCTCGGGTTCGAACACGCTGAGGAGCGCCAAGGGGGCCTCTGCTGCCCACCATGAGCGCGATGCGGCCTGATCCGGACACGGGATCCCTTCCGCCTGACCGGTTGCAGCGCATGGACATCTGCTCATGGACGGAGCCATGGAACGCCCGAGCGCGCTTCGGCCGCCGGGATCCGCTCCTCCCATGCCGGATCGCCTCAGAACCGGGCGGCGAGATTCTGCGGCTGTCCTGAGGCGCCCTTGACCGGGGAGGGCGAACGACAGCGCCCTCGCCTCAGGCCATTCCCGCCCGGCGGCCGGTCCGCTTTCCGGCGCGACGCAGCCCAGCCACAGCAATCCTCCCGCCGCGACGAGCCAGCCCGCTCCTCGATGCTGAAGCTTAAGCAGCACGATCGACCGGACCAGGCGGCGTGCCGCGCCCGCGGGGAGGGGACCCGACTGCCCTCGCCCACCGGTACGCCTGCCCCGTTCGGACGGGCCGCAGGGCTCCTAGGGTGATCCGCACCCCTCACGGCCCGTGATCGACGCCCCTTCAGAACCCTGTTCCGCCCCTGGGCGGGATGGGCGTCACGCCAGGGCCATCTCATGGCTCGCGCCGGTGCCAAATTGGACCGCGCACGACGGCGCCCGCGCGGGCTCCCGCCCCGCCACGAAGTTCGCATAAGATATATTATGGAATTGAAAGCCGGACCCGGGCGGGTGAGGGGGACTTGGCATGCCACGAATCCCGAGGCTGCGGCTCCCTAGCAGAGATCCTGGCCGGATCTGTGGCCATCCGTGCGCTCGGCTGCCGGCGTCGACGGCGCGGACCATCCGGCAAGGGCGCAGCCCATGTCGGCCCGGGTCCAGCGGCCCGGATCCAGCGGCCCGGATCCGAAGCGGCGCTCGACGCACCGGGCGAGGGCGGACCAAGGGCCCTCCCCGCGCTGGCACCTCATGCGGCATGCCGGGACGTCCGGCGCACGTCGCCGAGGATCCGACCGTCGCGGGCGCGGCACTCGATCTGCTCCGACAGCCGGCCCGGCCGGATCCGGATCGCCGCCGGCCGGCTCAGGGATTCGGCGCGCGCCAGGAATTCGGTGGCGGTCATCGGCGCGTCGCGCCCTCCGCCGAGACCGCGCCACCATTGGACCGCCTTCTCGCGCTCGTAGCCGCTGCGCTCGGGCCGCAGGCGCACGCGCCAGCCGGCTTCCGACGCGCCGTCCTGCCAGCCGAGCACGAGGTCGAGGCCGTCCGGTGCGGCCTCCAGGTTCAGGGCCGTCACCGGATGCCAAGGCGTCTCGCTCCAAGAGGTCTGGTTCCGAGAGGTCTGGTTCCGAGAGGTCTGGTTCCGAGAGGTCTCGTGCCAGAGGATCGGCAGTTCGTCGTCGGCCGCGGCCTCGTGCGGGGCTTCGGCCTCCGCGTCCACCTCCGGCTCGGTCCAGCAGGCCTCGCAGGTCGAGGCGTTGAGGGCGATCAGGGCGCCGCAGCCGGGGCAGGGCTTGGCCCGCAGGCCCCCTGCCCCGCCGAGCACCTGGGCGGCGCTCCGGACGGTCACGGCATCCACCGGCCCGTGCATCCGCACCAGCCCGGCATAATCGAGGATCAGCGCATCGGCCTTGCCCGGGGCGCACCGAAGCGCCCGGCCGACCTGCTGCACGTAGAGGCCGGTGCTGCGGGTCGGGCGCAGCAGCGCCACGAGGTCGACCTCGGGGACGTTGAAGCCGGTGCCGAGCACGCCGACCGAGGTCAGACAGCGGATCTGTCCCGCCCGGAATGCCGTCACGATCCGGTCGCGCTCCCGGCGCGGGGTCTCGCCCGAGACGGACTCGCAGGAATACCCTTCCGCCCGCACCGCGTCGCGCACGGCATCGGCATGGTCGAGCCCGGCACAGAAGGCGAGCCAGGCCCGGCGCCCGCGCCCGTACGCGGCCAGTTCCGCGACCGCCGCGCGGGTGATCCAGTCGCGGTTGACCGCCGCCTCCAGCTCGGCCGGGATGTAGTCGCCCGCGCGCCGGCCGACTCCCGAGACGTCGAGCTGCGTCAGCGTCGCCTTGGAGATGAGGGGCGCGAGGAAGCCCCGCCGGATCAGCTCGAACGTGTCGGCCTCGTAGGCGATCCCGGCGAACAGGCGGTTCGCGCCCTCGTCGAGGCGGCCCGAATCGAGCCGGTAGGGGGTCGCGGTGAAGCCCGCCACCCGCATCCCGGGCGTGAGCGCCCGCAGACCCGCCAGGAAGCGGCCGTAGCGGGTGTCGGCGGCGCGCGGGATCAGGTGCGCCTCGTCGACGATCACGAGGTCGCGGGGGCCCACCGCGTCGATCCGGCCGGCGACCGACTGGATGCCGCAGACCAGGACCTGCGCCCCGGCCTCCCGCCGCCCGAGCCCGGCGGAGAAGATCCCGGCCGGCGCCTCCGGCCAGAAGCCCGTCAGCTCGGAGAAATTCTGGGCGACGAGCTCGCGGCTGTGGGTGACGATGGCCACCCGGGCGAGGGGGTTGTGCGCAAGGGTCTCCCGGGCGAGCGCCGCGATGACCAGCGCCTTGCCGGCCCCGGTGGGCAGCACGATCAGGTGGCCGGGCGCCGCCGCGTCGCTCCCGCCCCGCGCCCAGGCGGCCGAGAGCGCGTCGAGGCTGGCGCGCTGATAGTCCCGCAGGCGCAGCATGGCGGCGGTCTAGCCGGGTCCGGCCGCCCTGTCCGTGGCGAGGCGGTCACGCCGCAGCAGGTAGATGTCCATGATCCAGCCGTGGCGGGCGCGGGCCTCTCCGCGGACCCGGCGGATCTCGTCGCCCACCGTGCCGAGGCGGCCGGAGACCAGGATCTCGTCCGGGCTGCCGAGATAGGCGCCCCAGTAGATCGTCAGCTCCGGGTCGAGATGCGCGAAGGCCGGGTCGCCGTCGAGCATCACCACGACACTGTCGGCCTCCGCCGGCCAGCCCGCGGCGAGGCGCCGGCCGGTGGTGATCAGCACAGCGCCGCCGATGCCGTTCAGCGGCACGCCGTGGCGGGCGGCGAGCACCTGCACGCTCGACAGGCCGGGGATCACCGTGCGGGTGAACCCCACGCGGCCGCGTTCGGCGATCCGGTCGAGGATGCGGAGCACGCTGTCGTAGAGGGCCGGATCCCCCCAGGCGAGGATCGCCCCGACCTGTCTCTTATACACATCTGACGCTGCCGACGAAGAGGATAGTGT
>CAXDNE010000473.1:0-3942 GCA_963990595.1 uncultured Methylobacterium sp. | reverse complement strand
ACAGCGGCGAGCCGGGACCCGACCGCGGCGGCGGCGCGCGCGAGCAGGCGCACCGGGGTCAGCGGGACGTCGGGGGCGGGGGGCGGGTCGAGCCCGGTCTCGAAGGGATGGCGGCCGGCTTCTCTCGGCCGTGCTGGCAGCGGGCGGGTCTCCGGCATCATCCTGCCTTCTGATCGGGCGGCGGGCATGGCGTTCGCTCCGCCCGACGATGATTTCGCAGCCATTCCGGCTGTCAATCGCCGCGGAGGCCGCGCCCGGTGCCCCGATCGCTTTCTGTCACGCCCGACGGTTGACGCCGGGGCGGCCCTGGCGGATGCCCGCAGGATGGGGGATCGGCGCGGCCGGTCCCGGCTGCCGACGGACGGGGGACGATAGTGGGACACGACAACCTGCCGACGGTCTCCAACCCGGCCGGGCGCGCGATGGCCGAGGGCGGCGTGGCGCGGGCGCGCGAGGCCTACGAGTGCTTCGCCGAGGCCGGCGAGATGGCGCTCAATGCCTTCGAGACGTCGATGGCCCAGAGCTTCGAGGGGTGGCGCGCGGTGATGGGCTCGAGCCGCGAGACCGCCCACCAGCTCACCGACAGCCACGTGGCCGGCGCGCGCCGGATGCGCGAGCAGTGGGACGCCGCCGGCGCCCGGCTCTACAACGCCTTCGAGGACAACGCCGTGCACACCATGGCGGCGATGCGGGAGATCGCGCATCGCATGTTGGTCGCCGCCGACACGAATGTCCGCGCCAACCTCGACCTCGCCGAGCGCGTCGCGAAGGCGGCGGATGCCCGGGAGGTCGCGGCTTTGAACATGACCTTCCTGCAGGAGCAGTCGCGCCGCCTCACGGACCAGATGGTCGACCTCCACCAGACCACGAGCCGGCTGGCCCGCGAGGCCGCCGCCCGCGCCGAAGCTCCGTGACCACCCGCCCTGCCGGGCCGGCCGCGGAGGCCCCGCCCGCACCGATGCCGCGGCTCGACGATCTCAGCCGGGCCGACGTGCCGTTCCGGACCGGCCAGTTCCAGGCCTATGCGCCCCGCAACTTCCACCGGATCGCCTATGTGGAGTGGGGTGATCCGGACAGCCCGCACGTGGTCGTCTGCGTCCACGGGCTGAGCCGCCAGGGCCGGGATTTCGATCCCTTGGGCTACCGGCTGGCGAAGATGGGCTATCGGGTCGTCTGCCCGGACCTGCCGGGGCGCGGCCTCAGCGGATGGCTGAAGGATCCGGAACTCTACGGCCTGCCGCAATACGCCGCCGACATGGCGGCGCTGATCGCGCATCTGGGCCTGTCCGGGAAGATCGACTGGGTCGGCACCTCGCTGGGCGGCCTGACCGGCATGGTCCTCGCCGCCGCCGGCAACTCGCCGATCCGCCGCATGGTCATCAACGATATCGGGCCGTTCCTGCCCTGGGCGCCGATCCGCCAGATCGGCTCGCGCCTGCGCGACGCGCCGCGGCTGCACCACAACCTCGCCTCGGGCGAATCGCGGCTGCGCACCGTACTGTCCGCGTTCGGACCGCTCTCTGACGAGCAATGGCGCCACATCGCCAAGCACAGCTTCTTCCGCGAGCCCCATGGCGGCTGGCGGCCGCATTACGATCCTGGAATCGGCGACGCCTTCCGACCGGGCCGGGTCTACAGCGTCAGCATGTGGCGCGACTGGGACGCGATCACCTGCCCCGTCCTGCTGCTGCGCGGCGCGCACTCGGACCTGCTCCTGGCCTCGACCGCCGACGAGATGACTCGGCGGGGGCCCCCGACCGAGCGAGTCGAGATCCCCGATTGCGGCCACGCGCCCGCCCTGCTGGACGATCACCAGCTCAGGATCGTGACGGAGTGGCTCGGGCCTGCCGCATGAGACCGGCGCGGGATGCCGACCACGCGCGACCCCGCTCTCCGGCCGGATTTCGACCAATCGAACCGCCCCGGCCCGCGTCGGACGCGCCGCGATCGAGCCGCCCAGTAAAATCTCCGATAGTTTATTCCCCAGTATCGCTGCTCAACTCTCTTGACCGAAAACGGGTATATTCAGCAATTGAACTGAGGCTATCTCCGCCGGGACCCGGCTCTGCTGGCGATCTCAGATTTCGAAAGCGTAACCATTCGTTGCGCGCCGGGGCCGGCTGTGGCATCTACAGCCGTCAGGCCGGGACCTGGGCCGCGCGATGTATCACCTGAGGGTTGTGATCGGCGGCTCCGGAGCCAGCCGTGCACGCCTGCCAACTCAGAAGATTTTCGGACTACCTTCCATGGCCAATCCCACCCCCAAGCCGAAGCAGACCACGGCGATCGATCACGGGGTCGGCAGCCGCATCGCGTTCCTGCGGGCCGCGAACGGCTTGAGTCAATCCGCCCTGGCCAGCGCGCTCGGCGTCAGTTTCCAGCAGGTCCAGAAGTACGAGACGGGTAAGAACCGGGTCGGTGCCGGCCGTCTGCAGGCGATCGCCGAGCGGCTCGGTGTCCCGGTCTCCAGCTTCTTCGAGCCCGAACCGGACGCCGCGATGGAGAACGGGCCGTCGCTGCTGCGCATATCCGGGGCCGTCGAGCTGCTGCGCGCCTACAACCAGATCGCCGACGATCAGATGCGCCGCGATGTGCTGTCCCTGGTGAAGTCCGCGGCGCGCATCGGCCAGGCCCGGGCGGCCGCCCGGGCAGCCTCGACGGAGACCGGCCGGCCGGAGGCGCCGGGGACCTGACGCGCGTCTGCCTCGACCGGCCGGACGGACCCGGGCAGAGTGGCTCCCGAGCGCGCTTCCGAGAGACGATGCCCGTGAGCCCGACCAAGATCGTGAACCTGCTCGCCGACCTGCCCGCCGACGCGCCGGAGGAGGTCGTTTCCGTGCTGCTCGCCGTGCCGGGGCTGCGAGTGGAACGGATCGTCTCGACGGGGCAGGCGAGCCCGCCCGGCTTCCATTACGATCAGCCGCAGACCGAGTGGGTCGCGGTGCTGGCGGGCTCGGCCGACCTGCGCTTTGCCGACGAGGCGGCGCCCCGGCATCTCGTCGCGGGTGACGCCGTCCTGATCGAGCCGCATCGCCGCCATCGGGTGGACCGCACGGAGTCGCCGACCGTCTGGCTCGCGGTCCATTTCGGCCCGCAGGTCGAGGCGCAGGACGAAGGCTGAGCGGGATTCAGGCGGCGAACCGCGCGAGGGCGACTGCGGTATCGCCGTAGACGCGTCGCTCCAGCGCGGTGAATCCGTCGGGCCACGCGAGGTCGACGGTCTCGGCCTCTTCCACCACCACCAGGGCGCCGGGGGCGAGCCACGCCCCCTCGGCCGCGCTCGCGAGCGCCCGGGGCGCGAGATCGCGGTTGTAGGGCGGATCGCAGAAGACCAGCGTGAAGGGCCCGGCGTTTCCGGCAGGCCCGAGACGGGTCGCGTCGCGGCGGAACAGGCGCGTCACGCCCTCGGCGCCGAGGGCCTCGATGTTGGAGCGGATCACCGCGCGGGCTTCCGCGCCCTCATCGACTAGGAGCGCGTAGGCGGCGCCCCGCGACAGGGCCTCGAATCCGAGGGCGCCGGTGCCGGCGAACAGGTCTAGCACCCGGGCACCCGCGATGGCCTCGTCGTAGGCATGCGTGAGCACGTTGAACAGCGATTCCCGGAGGCGGTCCGAGGTCGGACGGATCGCGTCGGTGCGCGGCGTCGCGAGCCTTCGGCCCCGCCACGCGCCGCCGACGATCCTCATCGCGTGCCGCGCGGCGGGCGGCCACCGCCGGGCTTGGCGCCACCCCGGGCGCCTCCGGGGCGCCCGCCGGGTCTCGCGCCGGCGCCGGCGCCCGCACCCTTGCCGAATCCCTTGCCGGGCGCCTTGCCGGAAAAGCCGCCGGGTCTTGAGCCGCCGGGCTTCAGGCCGCCGAAGGCCGGCTTCCCGCCGGCGGCGGGCGCGGCCTCAGACCGGAAACCGCCCTTGCCGCGCGGCGCACCTTCGCCCGGTCCACCGC
>CAXDNE010000472.1:0-3946 GCA_963990595.1 uncultured Methylobacterium sp. | reverse complement strand
GCCGCTCGCGCCGGGCGACGTCCATGTCGGCCCGAGCGACCACGTGCCGTGGCTGACCGACCGGAAATGGGCGCATATCCGGCTCGAAGGCACGGCCTTCGGCGGCGCCCCCCTCAACATCGAGTTGAAGCTCGAGGTCTGGGATTCACCGAACTCCGCCGGCATCGTCATCGACGCGGTGCGCTGCGCCCGCCTCGCCCTCGACCGGGGCCTCGGCGGCGCCCTCGAGGGCCCGTCGAGCTACTTCATGAAGTCGCCGCCCCGGCAGTTCACCGACACCGAGGCGCGGGACCGCACCCTGCGCTTCGTGACGGGCGCGGAGGCGTGATGCGGTCCCCCGACGGGCGAGGCCCCGCATGAGGCAGGTCTTCCTCGTCCGTCACGGCAGCCACGACCGCCTCGGGCGGATCCTGTGCGGGCGCATGCCGGGCGTCTCCCTGAGCGCGGCCGGCCGCGCCGAGGCGGAGGCCGTCGCGCGCCGTCTCGCCGGGAGCGGCGCCGCCACCCTGCTGGCGAGCCCGCGCGAACGCACCGCCGAGACCGCGTCGCCGATCGCCGCCGCCCTCGATCTGACGGTCGAGACCGAGCCCGGCCTCGACGAGATCGCGTTCGGCGACTGGACCGGCCGCGCCTTCGACGATCTCGCGGCCGATCCCCTCTGGGGCCGCTGGAACACGGCCCGCGCCGCGACGCGGCCGCCGGGCGGCGAGAGCATGGCGGAGGTGCAGGGCCGCGTCGGCCGGGTCCTCGACCGCTTCGCCGAGGACGGCGCGCCGGCCATCCTGGTGAGCCACGGCGACGTGATCCGCGCGGCGCTCCTCAAGATCCTCGGCCTCGGGCTCGACGCCTACGACCGGATCACCGTCGATCCGGCCTCGTGCAGCGAACTCGCCCTCTGGCCCGGCGGCGGGCGCGTCGTCTCCATCAACGAACGGACCGCAGCATGACGGCCTCCGCCCTTCCAGGCCACGAGACCGCCGCGGCCGCGCTGCGCCGGCAGGCGGACGCGCTCGGCCCCTGGTTCCACAACATCGACCTGGGTGACGGGGTCTGGACGGCCCCGGACCATTTCCTCGGCGATTACCCGAATGTGAAGTGGCGCCGGTTCGCCGAGGCGATCCCCGCCGACCTCACCGGCAAGAGCGTCCTCGATATCGGCTGCAACGGCGGCTTCTACGCCATCGAGATGAAGCGGCGCGGCGCGGCCCGCGTCCTCGGCGTCGATGCCGACGAGCGCTACCTCGCTCAGGCCCGCTTCGCCGCCGCCCATCTCGGGCAGGAGATCGAGTTCCGCAACCTGTCGGTCTACGACGTCGGCGCGCTCGGGCAGCGCTTCGACATCGTGCTGTTCATGGGGGTGCTCTACCACCTGCGCCACCCCCTGCTCGCCCTCGACCTGATCCGCGCGCATGTGGCCGCCGACCTGTTCGTGTTCCAGTCGATGCTGCGCGGCAGCCGGACGGTCGAGACGGTCGCCGAGGATTACGATTTCTGGGACATGGACCAGTTCGAGCGGCCCGGATACCCGAAGCTCCACTTCGTCGAGCACGCCTACGCGCACGACTGGACCAACTGGTGGATCCCCAACCGCGCCGGCATCGAGGCGATGCTGCGCGCGAGCGGCTTTTCCATCGCGGCCCAGCCCGAGGCGGAGGTCTATATCTGCCGCACCGCGCCGGTCCCCTACGGGCTGGGGGCCGAATATCCTGCGCGCGCGGACGACAAGGAACGCGGAAGCACGCGATGATCGACTCGGTGATGCTCTGGAACGAGCCCAACAACAAGTCGCACTGGGACCCGGAGATCGACCCCGACTGGCTGCTCTTCGCCGAGATGGTCAAGGAGGCGGGCCACGCGGTCCGGGCGGTGAACCCGAACCTGACCCGCGTGCTCGGCGGCATCTCGCCGATCGACCCGCATTTCATCCGCAACATGCAGGGACGGGGCGTCCTCGACGCCGTCGACGCGGTGGCGGTGCACGGCTTCCCCCTCGACTGGAACCTGTGGTCGCTCCACGACTGGCCGGCCAAGGTCGACGAGATCCGCGCCGTCACGGACCTGCCGGTCTGGGTCTCGGAGGTCGGCGTCTCGACCTTCGGCGCCGAGGAGGTGCAGGATTGGGGGCTGCGCCGGACCCTCGAACTGCTCTCCGGCCGGGCACCGCGGATCCACTGGTACAGCCTCTACGACCTGCCGCGGGAATGGGAGGCCACCACCCGCCACAAGGAGGCCGAGGGCTCCTCCTATTACCGGCACTTCCATATGGGCCTGCTGCGCCAGGACGGCACGCCGAAGATCGCCCTGGAGAGCTTCGCCCGCCACACCCCCGAGATCGGCCTGTGCCAGTGGTTCCACTTCGAGGACCACCGGCTCGACGAGGCCGTGACGTGGATGAAGCGGCTGGGCGTCCGCTACCTGCGCACCGGCCTGTCCTGGGCCGACAGCTTCCGCCCGGGGGCCCTCGACTGGTTCGACCGGCAGATGGAGGCGCTGAAGGATTTCGACGTCACCGTCACCTTCTGCTTCACCCCGGAGCACCGGGGGATCTCGCCCCATCACACCAGCGCGCCGCTGGTCCGGGCGGAATACGCGGAGTTCTGCGCCGCCATGGTCCGACGCTACGCGCCGGGCGCGCCAGCACCGGGCGCCAACATAGATTGACGCTCGATCCGGGGACCGCGGCTATCCCTCCATGCGGAGCCGCGGCACGGAGAACCGACCGACGCGTCCGACGGTTTTCACGCCGCGGGGAGGTGGACACCCGGAATGGTGCAGATCTTCCGTCCGGGTGCCGACACGGTCGCCCGGGTCGTCATGGCATCGGTGGCGGTGGTCCCGGTCCTGGCCGTCGGGCTCGCCTACACGTTCTGGCGGTCGCCCTACGCCACCCAGCAGGAGGTGACCCGTGAGCAGCCGGTCCCGTTCAGCCACGAGCACCATGTCGGCGGACTCGGGATCGATTGCCGCTACTGCCACACCTCGGTGGAGAAGGCCGCCTTCCCGGGGATTCCACCCACCGAGACCTGCATGAGCTGCCACTCGCAGATCTGGACCAACGCGCCGATGCTGGCGCCCGTGCGGACCAGCCTGGCGGAGGGTCGGCCGCTGGAATGGCGCAAGGTCCACACCCTGCCCCACTACGTCTACTTCAACCATTCCGTGCACGTGGCCAAGGGCGTCGGCTGCACGACGTGCCACGGCGAAGTCCAGACCATGAAGCTGATCCGGCAGGTGGCGCCCCTCACCATGGGCTGGTGCCTCGACTGCCACCGGAACCCGGCCCCGAACCTGCGCCCCCGCGAGGCGGTGTTCGACACGAACTGGACCCCGCCGCCCGACCAGAAGACGGTCGGCGCGCAGCTGGTGAAGGCCTACCACATCAAGAGCCCCGAACGGCTCAGCGAGTGCTCCATATGCCACCGCTGAGCGCTCCCTCCCGCCGCGAGGCCCTGGGCCTGCTCTCCGCCGGGATCGCCCTGGGCCTCGGCGCCTGCTCGAAGCCCGCCGAGGAGCTGGTGCCCTACGTGGTGGCGCCGGAGCGGCTCCTGCCCGGGGTGCCGGAGCGCTACGCCACCACGCTCTCGCTCGCCGGCTGGGCGCGGGGCGTCCACGCCATCGCGGTGGACGGGCGGCCGATCAAGATCGAGGGCAACCCGCTGCACCCGGGCAGCCGCGGCGCCACCGACGTCTTCGCCGAGGCCGCGATCCTCGACCTCTACGATCCCGACCGCTCGCGCACGGTGACCGAGCGGGTGAACGGCATCGCCTCCTGGGACATGGTCGAGCGGGCGCTGGCCGCGCCCCTGGCGCAGGCGCGCCGGGAGAAGGGCCGGGGCCTGCGCCTGCTCACCGGGCGCGTCACCTCGCCGACGCTGGCCCGCCAGATCGCCGCCCTGCTTGAGGCGATGCCGGAGGCGGCCTGGCACGTCCACGAGCCCCTGGACGC
>CAXDNE010000471.1:0-3950 GCA_963990595.1 uncultured Methylobacterium sp. | reverse complement strand
CGGCCATCTCACCGCCCCGCGTGGCCAGGGATCATCAGGCAGTGTCAGAGCCTCCAGCAGACGGCATGCACCGAGAAGACCGATCCATATCAGTTTTTCTCTCGCAGGATGGCATGATGGATGGGGCCTCGAGCCGCCCGTCAACCGGACGCCGCTCTGTTGCGGGCCTTGGCAACATTGCGGGATCAGACGCTGCGACAACGGCGTTTGTCCGGCTCGAAATGCACTAAGCTCGGCGCCAGCGAATCTCGGTGCCCGCTTTCAAGATCGCGTCAGCGCGAGGCCGTGTGCCTCCGCGCGGCCACAGGGAGGCAAAGTCGCGACATGCTCGGTCAGATGCAGGACTGGCCCCTGCTCATCCACCGCATCCTCGACTATGCCCGGGCCCAGCACCCGCAGAGGGCCGTGATCTCGCGCTCCGTCGAGGGGCCGATGCACCGCACGACCTATGCGGAGATCCACAAGCGCGCGCGGCGGCTCAGCAAGCGGCTGGAACGGGACGGCATCCGGGCGGGCGACCGGGTGGCGACACTGGCCTGGAACACGTGGCGACACCTGGAGGCCTGGTACGGCATCACCGGTGCCGGTGCGGTCTACCACACCATCAACCCGCGCCTGTTCGACGATCAGATCGCCTACATCGTCAACCATGCCGAGGACCGGATCCTGCTCCTCGACCTGACCTTCCTGCCGCTGGTGGAGCGGCTGGCCGAGACCCTGCCGACGATCGAGCGCTTTGTCGTCCTGAGCGATACGGACCACATGCCGCCGACGGGCCTGCGCGACGCGGTCGCCTACGAGGCGTGGATCGCCGAAGCCGACGCGGACTTCGCGTGGGCGCGGCTCGACGAGAACGCAGCGGCGGGCCTCTGCTACACCTCAGGCACGACGGGCAAGCCGAAGGGCGTGCTCTACTCGCACCGCTCGAACGTGCTGCACGCTCTGGCCAACAACAGCCCGGACTACATCGGGCTGAAGAGCAGCGACGTGGCGATGCCGGTCGTGCCGCTGTTCCACGCCAACAGCTGGTCGCTCGCCTTCCTGGCTCCGATGTCGGGCGCGGGCTTGGTTCTCCCCGGCCCCCGGCTCGACGGCGCCTCGCTGCTTGAGCTGCTGGAGGAGACGGGCGTCACCGTCACGGCGGGTGTGCCGACGGTGTGGCTCGGCCTGCTGCAGCACCTCGATGCCACGGGGCACAGGCTCACACATCTGAGGCGCATCCTGATCGGTGGGTCAGCCTGCCCGCGCGCGATGACCGAGCGCTTCGAGCACGACTATGGAATCACCGTGATGCACGCCTGGGGCATGACCGAGATGAGCCCGGTCGGCTCGTTCTGCGCGCTGAAACCCGAGGTCGAGAGCCTGGACGACGCGGCGCGCCTCGACCTCAAGATGAAGCAAGGGTTCCCGCCATTCGGCGTCGAGTTCCGCCTCACGGACGATGCGGGATGCGATCTGCCCTGGGACGGCGCCACGCTCGGCCGCCTCAAGGTCGCCGGCCCAGCGGTGGCCAAGGCCTATTTCCGGGACGACACGCCGATCCTCGACGACCGCGGGTTCTTCGATACCGGCGACATCGTCACCATCGACCCGAACGGCTACATGTCGGTCACCGACCGCTCCAAGGACGTGATCAAGTCCGGCGGCGAATGGATCTCCTCGATCGAACTGGAGAACCTCGCGGTCGGCCATCCCGACGTGGCGGAGGCGGCGGTCATCGGCATCGCCCATCCGAAATGGGACGAGCGTCCGCTTCTCGTGATCGTGCCCAAGGCCGGCCGCGCGCCCGACAAGGCTGAGATCCTCGCGTTCATGCGCCCGCACATCGCCAAATGGTGGATGCCGGACGACATCGTGCTGGTCGAGGAGATCCCGCACACGGCGACGGGAAAGATCCAGAAGACGACGCTGCGGGATCAGTTCCGGACGTATCGATGGCCGACGGTGTGATGTCCTCTCGGCCTCCTGTCGCGGACCGGCGGCTTCCGGTCAGATCCGGCCGGCCGCTTCGCGACCAAGGCAGCCGTCGAGCGGGGCGGCTGGCTCAGTCGGAAGCGGACAGCTGGTGCGGACGGGCGACGGTCGTCGAAGGGCGGCAAGCGGATCGCGCTGGCCGCCCTGTCCCGAAGATGATCCGCGCCCGGAGGACCGCGCCGTCACCTCTCACTTGAGATTGAAGGTTCGGGTCAGGATGTCCCGCACGGCCTGCAAGGCGGCGCTGCGCGCCGCCGCGTTCGGTCCGTAATGCGGCCCGCGCTCGACGCAGGAATCGGTGTAGGTAAACGGAGCGCCGGTCACGGTGTTGATCAGGTGGCTGCTGGCATCTTCGCTGATCTTGCAATTCCGCACCGTCTGACCGCCCTCGACTGTCATCGGTGTCTCCGGTCCGAAGGGGATGTCGAAGACATGCTGGGCATTCGGATAGACTGTGATCTGTGCGTCCTTGCCGGCCGCCTTCAGACGTTCGACGTAGGAGGCGCAAGACGCGGGCGGATTGTAGTCATCGCTGCTGCCGCCGAAGATGCGGATGGGACGGTCGGCCACGTCGGTGTCTGCTTTGAACGTGATCGCGCAATCCGGGTAGAACGGCAGGTAAAGGGCCGGCACGACACCGGACTTGTTCCAGAGATGAGCGAAGCGCTCGACGCTCGCGTAGAGCGCGGCCTGCCCGCCCCGCGAGAATCCCATGATGGCCACCCGCTGCGGATCGACGCGCGGGTGTTTGGCCAGGACCCCGAGTGAACGGTAGATATCGAGGATGAAGTTGGTCCGTGCCAGCAGAGCTTGGTTGCCGTTGACGTTCGTCAGGCCGCGTCCCGTGAAGCCGTCGATTGCGAAGGTCGAGACGCCGAGCGCGTTCAGTTCGCGCTGCCAGAACTCCACGTAGTTGCCGATGCCGCCAGAGCCGTGCATCAGTATCACGACGGGCAGGCGATCCGTCCCCCCGCGCGGGATCCGAAGACTGCCGGCGATCGTCACGGGCTTCCCTTCGTCGGCTGTCCCCTTCAGGAACTGCTCGTCCGTGAGCGTGAGGGTCTCAAACGGGTGGAGTTCCACCCGCGCGGCATAACCGGCTGAGCCGATGTCGCGCGTCTCGGCCAGGGCCGGTGCCGCAAGCGCCCAACCCGCGAGCGCAAGCAATAGTCCGTATCGCCTCACGATAGTCTCCTCCTCTCAGGACTACGCCTCTTCGGACGAAGTTCAGTGCCGGTGAAGACTACTCGTTGGCGATTCCAAGTCGATGATCCTCGCCGCTTTGTCCAAGGGGTCCTTGCGGATCCCCGTCATGAGCGGTGAGCGGGCGTCACAGCGCGGACTGTTGTCCCGATGTCCTGAACGAGGATTCGGCGTCGCGTATCCGCTCTCGATGCTGCTCGAGAGGATCGCCTGGCCCCGTTGATGTCTCAATATCCGTAGCCATAGTAGTCGGTTGAGACGCAGGTCCCGTAATACGGATCGTAATAGGCGTCAGGCCCGCAGTCGCCAGAGCCGTAGTAACCGCCGTAGTAGCCGTTGCTGAGCGCATAGCCCGCGGCGAGCCCGAGCCCCGCTCCAGCCAGACCGTAACCGTACGGGTACCAACCGCGACGGTAGGCGTAGCCGCGCCCGTAACCGTAGCGTCCGACGCCCCCGTAGATTCCGCGGACGCCGCCAACCGCCGCGCCGCGATAGGCCCCCACGCCACCCCGGTACAAGCCCGCCGCCGCGCCGGGATAGCCTCCGAAACCGCCGCGGTATCCGCCCGCGACGCCGCCGACCCGCGCGCAGCCGAAACCGGCGCCGCCGCTCCCCGCACCGTGGAACCCGCTGCCACCAAACCCGCCACCGTGGAAGCCGCCGCCCCCGAATCCACCACCATGGAAGCCGCCTCCGCCGAATCCGCGGGCATCGGCTCGCGCACCGGTGACTGTCTCTTATACACATCTCCGAGCCCACGAGACAAGAGGCAA
>CAXDNE010000470.1:0-3980 GCA_963990595.1 uncultured Methylobacterium sp. | reverse complement strand
CTGCCCACGCCGATGAAGAGCGAGAAGAACTCGCGCTCGACGGCCGCGGCCGTCGCCTCTCCGGCCGCGCGGCTGAGATCCGCGACGTGCTGGCCGAGAAGCCCCTGGCCCCCCGGAAGCGCGACGAGCGTCGCGAGCAGATCCAGGCCGGGCGGCCCTCCGAGCAGGACGGCCAGCAGGTCGTAGTGCCGCGCGCGAATGCCCTCGACGTCGTCCACGTGGTGCCCGCCACGCGACGCCTCCGGTTCCGCAGGTCTTGACGTCGACGACACCGGAATACTCTACGCGCCCGAGATCGTGCCGATCCCGCTCTCTAGAACGATATTAAGGAGGGGCCTTAATCCCCGCAATCCGAATCTCCTAGCCCGTGGAGGGGACGGCGCCGCCATGACGGCGCAAGCGCGGCCGCGGATCCGTCGGCTCGCCCCCGACGGCAGGCGCGGCCTCGGGCTCGGGCGCGGCGGCGGCCGGTGCGGCGTGCCGGATCGGCGCCGTCTCGCTCGGGCCGGGGAGGGCCGGTGCGTGGTCCTGCAGATCGGCCGGGGGCAGCGCGGGATCGGCCACCCGGGGCGGCTCCGGTGCCGGGCTCGGCGCGCGCGGATTCTCGGGCGCGCCGTCGCGCGGCTCTCCCGACGCAGCCTCCGCTCTGGAAACGCCGCCCAGGAGCCGCCCGAGCATCGCCTTGACGTCGTCGCTGGGCAGAAGCGGGCCGAGCCCGGGGACGCTGCCCGGCGTGTTCCAGTCGTAGGCGTATTCCCGCGCCTCGCTGACGAAGTCGCGGATGGCCGGATCGAGGGACCACATGCGGCGCAGGGCCGCGTTGCGCAGAGCCGTCGGAACGCCGGCCTGCAGGAACTGCGCGAGATCGCTCTCCGGGGTCAGGGCGTCGAGGGACGGGAGCTCCGGCGCCGGACCATCCGCCCCCTCGGGTTCCCGCGGCCCCGCCTCGGGTCCGGCCTCCGGTTCGATGCGGGCCGCCTCGGCCGCAGGCGCATCCGGCGCCGGGACGGGCGCGTCGTCGGGGGCGGCCGGCACGGCGCGGTCCGCCACGGCGGCGGCGCGCACGGCGAGCTTGCGCCGCGTCCACCGCGTGAGAAACCCCTCGCTCATGCGCCGCCCTCCCGAGCGCCCCGCGCGCGACGGGCCAGCGCCTCGGGATCGGCGCGGTCGCGCTTGCGCTTCTCGAATGTGCGCTCCACGTGGAAGGCCTCGAAGAAGGCCAGGAGCTTAGCCTGGATCTCGGGGGGCATCGGCACCGGCTCGACGATCTCGCCGACCCCTTCGGCCATGGCCTCGCCCTCGTACGGGTCGGCCGTGACGCTCGCCACCTCGTAGGTCTCCTCTCCCGTGCTGCGCAGCGCCACCCACAGGGACGGACGGCCGGAGACGAGATTGTCGCGGTAATGCCCGGTCTCGCCCGGGTGGAGCGCGACCTCGTACGAGCCGGCATAGAAGGTCGCCTCGTACGAGGTCTCGGAGAGCTTCGTCCCGGGCGCAGCGCCCGCCGCCGCCGGCAAGGCCCCGACCGGCAGCCAGGCATGGCTCGCCCACGGGCCGTTCAGGCGCCGCCGCGCGACGATGATGCCGACCTCGAAACGATGCTCGGGCATTGGGGGCACCTCAGGCGGCCTCCCGGCCGTCGGCCAGGGGCAATCCGACAACGAGATTGTGCGGCTTGAGCTGCACGCTGCGATCCGGCGCCGCCGCCAGAAGAAGGTAGACCGGGCGCTCCCCCACATCCGGGAGGACCTGTGCGGGGTCGTCGAAGGTGAGGCTGAACACCGCGAGCACGCGCTCGCGTGTGCCATCATCGAGGGCAGCGCCGTGCCAGAGCGCGTTGCCGATGCGCGTCCCCTCCGGGTCGAGCCCGACGAACCAGCGCCAGTCGGGATCCTCCAGCCGGTCGAGCGGCGTGACCCGCACCGCGACGTTCAGCAGATGGCGCACGAAGGTTTCGATCGCCCGCGCCAATCCCGCGCGGCTGCGCGGATCGGCGCCGAGGTTGAGCGCCATCGTGAAGGCGTCCGACCGGCTCCAGTAGGTCCAGGCATTCTCCGCCGTGAGCACGTCCAGCTCGTGCGCCGCCTCTTTGCCCAGCATCGTCAGCAGCGGCGAGAGCGGCGCGCTCCCCTCGCGCGCGGCGATCACCTCGGCGTCGGCCAGGAGCACCGCGCCCGCGTGGACGCTCACCCGCTGCGGGCGGAAGAACAGCTCGGCCGCGCGCAGGACGAACGGGTCCTCGCAACCGTCGAGGGCATTGCGCAGGATCAGGTGCACGAGCTGGTTCAGGAACAGCGACGGCACCCCCCGGAGGTCGCCGCGCACGAGCGCGAGATAGGCGGCCTCGATCGAGCGCGCCGCGAGCAGGCGATCGCGGAAGGCGAGGATCACGCCCCAGTTCTCCCGTGCGTCGGCATCCGCGATGGCGGCGACCTCGGCGGGGTCCACAGGCCGCCGGGGCGCGGCCATGAGGGCGGCGTGGAGGGCGATCTCGGACGCGCAGGCCTCCGTGGGCGGCACGAGCTCGGGCCGCGCCAGATACGCCAGCATCAGCTCGTCCGTGACCCTGAGGCCGCCGCCGGCCGTGCGCTGCGTGAGGTGATGGCCACTTGAGACCCAGAACTCGGTCATCCGCTCAGCGTCCTGCCGTCGTGTCACGCAGAAGGCCGACGAGGTCGGCCCGTTCCTCCGGCCCGTCCTCGTCCGCCGCGACGAAGTGGAAGGCGCGTCCGTGCAGCCGTTCGACGCCGGGACGCTGGTGCAGCGTACGAAAATCCTCCCGGATGGCCCCGGCCGCCTCGGTGCGGTGCAGCGCGACGACGCTGCCGACCGGCAGGTCGCAGAGGGAGGCGGCGACGTCGAGTTCCTCGCGGGCGGCCGCGCGGGCAGCCTCCCGGTCGGGCGCCCCGAAGCGCGCGTGGATGTGGCGGGCGAGATCCTCCTCGGCCTGCGCGCGCTCCGCCGCGCTGGCCGCGCTCACGACGACCAGGGTGGAGAAGCCGAGCGAACGCACGCCGACGAACCCGGAGCGGAAGGCCGCCAGGGCCTTGGCGGTCAGAAGCGACGGATCCGCGTCGAGGAACAGGAAGGTTCCGGTGACGGCCCATTCCCCGGGTTCGGCGGCCTGCGCGAAGACGAAGGTGTCGGACGGATCGAGCCGCAGGGTCCGGGGCAGCTTGAGCGTCACAGCCGCACCCCGCCGGTCCTCAGGTCGCGCCAGGGCGGCGCCTCCAGGGACGCGCAGAGCGGGAGAGCCTCGGCGCGCCCGTCCGGCCAGGTCAGCCGTCCGTCGCCGCAGGCCTCGATCGCGGCCCGCGCGCCGGGCGGCACCGGCAGATGGGCGAGGTAGAGCGCCGCGAGATGGCCGAAGCCGTCCTCGCGCCAGATCTCGAAGGCCTTGGTCAGGTGCCGCGCGAAGCTCTCCACCAGGGGCGTGTGCAGGTCCGTGCCGAACCCTTCCTCGTCCAGGGCGGTGGAATCCGGCGTGTGCCCCGGCTCGCCCGCCGCCGCTTTCGAGGCGATCAGCATCGCCGAGAAGACGAGCCAGTCCGGCACCTCGTCCGCGCGGCACCCGTCCGGCACCCCGAGCCGGCCGCCGCCGAGACGCGCGCCGTTGAACAACAGGGTTCCCGGCCACCCGAACGTCACCGGGATCTCCGGCGGCCCGAAGGCGCCGACGGCGTTCGCCAGCGCGACCATGCCGGCGAAGAGCGCGCGCCGCGCGGTGGCGAGCGGCTCGGCGGGGGCGAGCACCACCGCGACGTCGATCAGGTCGTCGCGCCGGCCGAGGACGAGCGTTGCCGCCTCCGCCGCGCCCGAAGCGGCGAGGCGGCAGGCCTCCGCGTGGGCGTCGGAGGGCGGCTCCGCCGCGCGCGCGTTGAAGCCGGGGGGCAGGACCAGCCGCGGCGGGCCGGCAGCGACGAGGACGGTCATGGAGCTGTCTCTTATACACATCTGACGCTGCCGACGAAGAGGATAGT
>CAXDNE010000469.1:0-4021 GCA_963990595.1 uncultured Methylobacterium sp. | reverse complement strand
ATTGCCTCTTGTCTCGTGGGCTCGGAGATGTGTATAAGAGACAGCCCCGCGACGCGCAGCACGATCGGCCGCTCGCATTTTCGGAAGCGTTCGCGCCCCGGTACGCCTGTTTGCTCCGCGCGAAGTCCTGCCGCCCTGAGGTCATCGTGACGGGGCGCGCGACAACGCTCGGTGCGCAACCGACGTGGCCAGCCGCTCGGCTCCAAACCGTCCCGGCATTCCGCAAAGCCCGGACCGTCAGGGTCAGAGCGCGGGCGTCAGTTCCCGATCCTCCGGCTCCTCCTTCCGGAATCGCGCGAAGCGCAGGGCCATCACCGGCAGGATCAGCAGGTTCAGCACCGTCGAGGTGACGAGGCCGCCGAGGATCACGAGCGCCATCGGGCCCTCGATCTCGCGCCCCGGCTCCCCGGCACCGAGAGCGAGCGGCAACAGGCCGAGGCCGGTGACCAGGGAGGTCATCAGGATCGGCACCATCCGGTCGGCCGCGCCCTCGGCCGCGGTGTCGGCATTCCAGGGGCGCCCGTCCCGCACCACCATCTGCTCGTAGTGGGCAATCATCATCACGCTGTTGCGCAGCGAGATCCCCGACAGGGTCACGAAGCCGACGACCGAACCCAGCGACAGCACCCCGCCCGTGAGCGCGGCCGCCGCAACCCCGCCCACGAAGGCGAAGGGCAGGTTGACCAGGACCAGCATCAGGTTCGCCGCGGAGCCGGTGACGATGGCGAGCAGAACCACGATGCCGAAGCCGGCGAGGGCCGCGTGGATGAGAAGGTCGCGCCGGGCCGCGGCCTGCGCCTCCGCGGCCCCCGAGAAGGTGACGTAGACGCCCTCGGGCAGCCGCACCTCGCGGGCGATCTTGCGCTTGGCCGCCGCCACGAAGCCCGCCACATCGCGCCCGGCGACGTTGGCAGTCACGGCCTGCACCCGCTGGGCGCCGAGATGCTGCACCTGATAGCGGCCGGCGCTCTCGTAGACGTCGGCCACCTGCGACAGGCGGACGTAGCGGCCGCCGGGCGTCCGCAGCGGCAGGTCGCCCACGGCGCTGAGGCGGCCCCGCACCCGTGCGTCGAGGATCACCAGCACGTTGAACACCGCGTTGCCGCGGTAGGTCTGGCCGACGACGTCACCCTGATAGGCGGTGCGCACCGCCTCCAGAACCTCCACGGGATCGAGGCCCCAGTGGCGCAGATCCACCGGGCGCAGGGCCACGGTGACCTGCGGCAGACCGGCCGGCGAGGCCTGCTGGACATCCCGGGCGCCCCTCACCTCCGAGAGTTCCCGGGCGACCGAGCGGGCTGCGGCCTCGATCCGGTCGAGGTCGCTCCCGATCACGTTGATCACCACCGGCGCGGTGAAGCCCGAGACCGTCTCCTCGATCCGCTCGGTCAGGAATGTCTTGAGCGAGAAGGCCGCGCCGGGAAATCCGGCGATCAACCCCCGGATCGCGGTCTCGACGGAGCGCTGGGCGCTCCCGTCGAGGCCGGGCTGCAGATCGATATGGATCTCGCTGTAATGCGGTCCCGCGGTGTCCTCGCCCGCCTCGGCCCGCCCGATCTGCGACGCCACGGCCCGCACGCCGGAAATGCCCTTCAGATCCCGGGTGATCAGGCCGCTGAGCCGCAGCGATTCCTGCAGCGAGGTGCCGGGCACGGCCACCATGTGGAGGATCATGTGGCCCTCCCGGAGGTCCGGGAGGAACACCGCCCCGAGGGTCGGGAGGATGGCGGCACCGGCCAGCGTGGCCAGCACCCCCGCCAGCATCGCGAGCCGCGGCACCCGGCCGATCCCCCTGAGCATCCGGAGGTAGGCCGCGCGGCTCCAGCGCACGACGGGGGGGTCGTGCGTGAGCGCGGCGTCCGCCCGCCCGATCCGGCCGCCCAGCAGCAGCAGCGCCAGCGCCGGCGTGACGGTGAGCGCCACGAACAGCGAGGCGACGACCGCCGCGATGTAGGCGAGCGCCAGGGGGCCGAACAGGCGACCGGCCACCCCGGTGAGCGCCAGCACCGGCATGAACATCAAAATCACCGCCAGGGTCGCGTAGGCGACCGAGGTGCGCACTTCCAGCATGGCGGCGAACACCACGCGGGCGGCTCCGCGCCCGCCTGTCCGCGCCGCCCGCAGACGGCGCACGACGTTCTCGACGCCGATCACCGCGTCGTCGACCACCTCGCCGATGGCGAGGGCGAGCCCGCCGAGGGTCATCGTGTTCAGGCTCTCGCCCCAGGCCTGCAGGGCGAGCGCGGCGGCGATCAGCGAGAGCGGGATCGCCGACGCGCTGATCAGCGCAGCCCGCCAATCCGCCAGGAAGACGAGGAGCACGATCACCACCAGCACGCCGCCCAGCGCCAGGGCCTGGAGGACGTTGCCGGTGGCGACGTCCACGAAGTTCGCGGGCCGGAACAGGTCGGGGCGCAGGCTCACGCCCTCGCGCTCCAGGACCGGGCGCAGCTCGTCCAGGGCGGCCTCCAGGCGCGCGGTCACCGCCCGGGTGTCGACCCCGACCTGGGCGCCGACCATCAGCAGGACGCCGGGCTTCCCGTCGACCATGGCGGCGCCGATCGCCGGCTCGGGGGCGGCCGTGACGGTCGCGACGTCCGACAGGACCACGCTCGCCCCGCCATCGTTGTGGAGCACCGTCCGGCCGAGCGCCTCGGGTGTGAGCGACTGCCCCTCGGTCCGCAGCAGCACGCGCTGGTTCGGCGTATCGACGAAGCCGGCCCCCCGCACGCCGGTGGCCTTCCGGGCCGCCGTCAGGACGTCGTTGAGGCCGATCTGGTAGCGGATCAGGTCGTCCGGACGGATCTGGACCTGCAGCGCCCGCACGTCTCCACCGTAGATCGACACCTGGGCGATGCCCGGCACGGACTGCAGGCGCCGCCGCACGGTCCATTCCGCCACGTGGCGCAGGTCCATGGCGTCGCGGGTCTCGGAGGTGAGCCCGACGAGGAGCACCGTGAGGGTTGAGGAGGTGAGCGGGGTCATGGCGGGCGCCGCCACCCCGTCGGGCATGCGGCCGGCGAGCGCCGCCAAGCGCTCGTTGACGCGCTGGCGCACCCGGTCGACGTCGCTGCCGGATCTGAACGCGGCGGTGATCACCGAGAGGCCCTGGATCGAGGTTGAGCGCAGGGTCTCCAGACCGGGCAGGCCGCCCACCGCGACCTCGACCGGCTGGGTGACCAGCACCTCGACCTGCTCCGAATCGAGGCCCGGCGCCTCGGTCTGGATCGTCACGATGGGCGGGGCGAATTCCGGGAAGACGTCGTAGCGCGCCCCCGCCAGCGCGTAGAGGCCGAAGACCAGCATGGCGCAGGCCAGCGCCAGGACCACCCGCGGCAGCCGGACGGCGAAGCCGACGAGGATCGCCTGGGGGCCGCCGCGACCGGAAGCGGCGGGCAGCTCAGTCATCGTCGTCGCCCACCACGCGGATGCGGCTCTTCATCTCCTCGGAAAACAGGGCCTGCCCGCCCTTCAGCACGATCTCGCTGCCGTCGGCCAGATCCTCGACCACGAAGGCGTCGGCCGACATGGGGGCGTCCGGCCGGATCGGATGCCGCACATAGGCGCCGTCACCCGTGCCGCGATACACCCAGGTTCCCCCCTCCCCGTGCACCACGGCATCCTCGGGCACGAGGACGCCCCGCACCGTTCGCGCGGCCGGCAGGAAGGCCATCGTGCTCGTCCCGGGCAGGAGGCCGCTGTCGCCGGAGACGAGATAGAAGAAGCTCTGACCCTGGATCCGCGGATCCGTGCGGGTCGCGGGCGAGACCAGCCGCAGGGCGACCCGCTCGCTCTGCGGCGGCACCTCGGCGAACGCGGAGGGCGGCGGCTCCGGAAGGCTCTCCCCGGGCGGCAGCGTGACCTGGACCAGGAAATCCGCGCGCTCGATCAGCCGGGTGACAAGGGGCGAGCGCTCGATGATCGCCTTGCCGAGCACCGATCCCCATTCCTGCCGCGCGGTTGCGCAGATCGAGCTGTCTCTTATACACATCTCCGAGCCCACGAGACAAGAGGCAATCTC
>CAXDNE010000468.1:0-4047 GCA_963990595.1 uncultured Methylobacterium sp. | reverse complement strand
AGATGCTTCAGCGCCCGGTCCACTCTCGCGGCCGGCGCCGATGAGCCGGGGTATAGATCCGCCAGATCCCCCCGTCAACTCCTTTTCGACGGAGGCGTTCGGCTTTTCCATCCCCCTCCCCTCCCGGCGGTCACGGGGACGTCCGCTGAGCCTTCGCGGGGGCTTTCGCGCGCGCGGGCGGCCGGAGCCGGTGCCGCGCCTCAATCTCGACATGCTGCGCGCTGAGATGGATGAGCCGGCCGCGGACGTTGCCGCCGGCGTGGCGGAGACGGGTCGCGGATCCTCGTGGCCTGCAGGAACGTCTGGTCGCCATCGTTTTCTCAGGGCCATCGAGTGAAGCGCGAGCGACTCAAGATCGGCGATGTGGCCGCCCTCTCCCCGCGGCATGGGGTGCAGGCGCCCCTCGATCACCTCGGCGCCACCGCGACCCAAATCGATCGGCGGGCGGTGAATCTGCGCTGGCTCTGCGCCAGCACGCTCACCGGCCTGACCGGCGCCGGGCTGATCGCGGCGGCGCTCCACGTCTCGCTCCAGGGCGATGTCTCCTTCGCGGCCATCCCCGAGAAGGCGACCGTGATCCCACGGCCCCAGCCCAGCGACAGCGGCGCCAATATCGCCCGCAAGGGCGACCGGCTGGTGCGCAACCTGATGATCGCCTCGGCCAAGCAGAGTTTCCGGGCGCCCGTGACGGTCAGGCTCGGGGACCGCGAGATCATCAAGGCGAAGGCCTTCGTCCGGCTGAGCACGCCCCTGTCGATGACGACCGGCGTCTACGGCGGCGAGCCGCCCCGGTTCGACCCCATGAAGTTCGTCTCCGACGAGCCCCTGGAGCGCGCCCCCGACGCGGCGGCCGACGCGCCGGGCGCCGAGGTCACCGTGGTCAAGCGCGATCTCGCCGACGCCGCCGTCGAGGCCAACGCCCCCGCGCTCACCGACGACGACGTCACCGCCCAGGTCGAGGAGGAGCGCCGCATCGCCGCGGAGGCCGGGCGCCGCGCCACCATCCCGATCGCCCCGCAGATCATGCTGTCGCGCACCCTGCAGCAGGGCGCTGCCGGCGAGGGCGACGGGGCGGCCAAGGAGGCGAACCCGTTCAAATCCATCGAGGTGCTGGTCGTCCCGGAGAACGTCACCAAGGTCGCCAAGGTCGAGCTCAAGCCCAACGAGGCGCCCCTGGTGGAGGAGCGCGACCTCCCTCTGAAGCGCGGCGAGACCGTGGAAAGCACGCTCAAGGCCACGGGTTTCGCCGGTGACGACGCCATCCGCGGGATCGTCGCGGCGCTCGGTGGCAAGGCCCGGACCAGCGCCCTCAACGAGGGCCAGCCGATGCGGGTCCAGATCGCCCCGGGCCCCCGTCCCGGCGACCCGCGCCAAGTCACCCGCGTGGTGCTCTACGGCGAGAGCGGGATCGAGGCGATCGCCGCCCTCAACGACCGGGGCGCCTTCGTGTCGGTGGCGCCCCCCGCCGAGGAGGCCCCCTCCCCCAAGCCGCAGCAGCAGGCCGAATCCGGCGAGGACGAGGACGAGGATTCGGGCTCCGGCCCGCGCCTCTACCAGAGCCTCTACGAGACCGCGGCGCGCCACGACCTGCCGCGGGCCACCGTCGAGGACATCGTCCGGGTGTTCAGCTACGACCTCGACTTCCAGCGCCGGATCGCCAGCGGCGACGGGCTGGACGTGTTCTACAGCTACGAGGACGAGGCCGGCGCGGACCGGCCGGACCTGCTCTACGCGGCGCTGACGCTCGGCGGCGAGACCCGCAAGGTCTACCGCTTCCAGTCCCCCGATGACGGCACCATCGACTATCTCGACGAGCAGGGCCGCTCGCTGAAGAAGTTCCTCCTGCGCAAGCCGATCGCGGAGGGCATCATGCGCTCGGGGTTCGGCTACCGGCGCCACCCGATCCTCGGCTATGCCAAGCTGCACACCGGCGTCGACTGGGCCAACCCCATCGGCACCCCGATCATGGCCGCGGGCAACGGCGTGGTGATCCGGGCCGAGATGACCTCGGGCTACGGGAACCGGGTCGAGCTGCAGCACGTGAACGGCTACGTGACGACCTACAACCACATGTCCCGGTTCGGCCGCGGCATCCGGGAAGGCGTCAAGGTCCGGCAGGGGCAGATCGTCGGCTATCTCGGCTCCACCGGCCTGTCGACCGGTCCGCATCTCCACTACGAGGTGATCATCAACGGCCACTTCGTGGATCCGATGAAAATCCGCGTCCCGCGCGGGCGCGAACTCGACGGGCGGCTGCTCGCCGAGTTCAAGCGCCAGCGCGAGCAGATCGACGCGACCATGCAGTTGTCGAAGAGCGCCACGGCTCTGGCCCAGCGCGACGCCGCCGTGCGCTAGGGCGCTCGTGGGGCGGGCGGCCGGCCCGGCCCCGATGTCTCCCCGATGCGCGGTCAGGCGAAGCCGAGACGCGCGCGGATCTGCCCGGGCGTGACCCCGGCTTCCCGGAGGTCGGCGAGCGTCTGCGAGCCGCGCGACTTGGCGAGCTTCTCGCCGGCTGTATCGAGAAGCAGCCGATGATGCCGGTAGCGCGGCACGGGCAGGCCGAGCAGGTGCTGCAGCAGCACGTGAAGGTCGGTGGCCGCCTCCAGATCCCGGCCGCGCACCACGTGGGTGATCCCTTCCGCGGCGTCGTCGTGGACCACCGCCAGGTGGTAACTCGTCGGCACGTCGCGGCGCGCGATCACCGCATCGCCCCAGCGGGCCGGATCGGCCGCGACCCAGCGCTCGCCGGCTTCCGCGAAGGCGACGTAGCCGAGCGGATGGCCGGCGCCGCGCAGGGCCGCTCCCAGGGCCGCTCCCATGTCGAGGCGCCAGGTATGCGGCTCGCCGCTCGCGAGCCGGTCCGCCACGCGGGTGGCCTCGAGGCTGCGGCAGGTTCCGGGATAGAGGGGAACGCCGTCCGGATCACACGGGCTCTCGCCCCCGCCCGCGACCCGCGCCCGGATCTGTCCGCGCGAGCAGAAGCAAGGATAGGCGAGCCCCCGGGCGATCAGGCCGTCGAGGGCGGCCCGGTAGGAGCCCATGTGCCGGGACTGATGACGCACCGGCGCCGGGTAGGTCAGGCCGAGCCATGCGAGGTCGGTCAGGATTGCGGCGACGAGATCCGGCTTCGAGCGCTTCGGGTCGATATCCTCGATCCGCAGGCGGCACAGGCCGCCCATCCGGTCGGCGAGGTCGGCATTGAGCAGCGCCGAGTAGGCGTGGCCGAGATGGAGCCGCCCGTTCGGGCTCGGCGCGAAGCGGAAGGTCGGCGCGCCGGGCTTCACCCTTCCCGGCGCCGCAGACAATGCGGTGTCGTGACCTGACAGGCGATGCCGGGCAGCGAGCAGGCGGGTCCGTCCGCGAGGCGCTGGCAGACACGGCAGCCGTCGGTCCATTCGAGGCAGGCCGGATCCTCGGCGACGGAACGGACCGGCGTCCCGTGTCGGGCGGGCAGCAGCGCGCCGAGGAGCACGGTCGCGATCACCAGGGCCGCTATCCCCCACGCGGCGAGCGCGCCGCTCGAGGAGCGCGGAGCGGGCGACGGAGTGGGCGCTATCGACATGGCCGCCCTGTTGGCGCGGGGAACGCCCTCCTGTCAACGCGGACCCGGTCAGGCCGCCCGCGCCGTCCGACGTTCCAGCAGGGCCGGAAGGAGCTTCAGATTGAGCGGCTTGGCCAGGAACCCGTCGAATCCCGCCGCCCGGGCGGCGATCTCGTCCTCCCGGCCGGCATTCGCCGTCAGCGCCACGAGATGGAGCCGGCCGAGACCGGCCGAGCCCGCCTCGACGGCGCGGATCCGCCGGGCGGTCTCGAGTCCGTCGAGGCGGGGCATGCGGACGTCGATGAGCGCGAGATCGAACGGCCCCTCGGCCTGCACGCATTCCAGCGCGCGCACGCCGTCCTCCGCGTGAACGACCGCGGCTCCGAGCCGCTCCAGCGCCCGGGTCGCCAGCAGCGCGTTGATCGGGTTGTCCTCGGCGAGCAGGATCCGCAACCCCGCGCCGGTCCGCGTCGGGGCCGCGGGCGGCGGGGCGGGCTGCTCCGACG
>CAXDNE010000467.1:0-4069 GCA_963990595.1 uncultured Methylobacterium sp. | reverse complement strand
ACACTATCCTCTTCGTCGGCAGCGTCAGATGTGTATAAGAGACAGATGCGCCACTGCCCGTCCGCGTCCCGGGCGAGGCTGTACTCGGCGGTCCAGTCGACGCCGTACTCGTCCTGGATCGCCACCGACTGGACCACACTGTCCGCGCCGGTATCCCGGCCCTCGCCGAAGACGAAGCTGCGGTGGCGGTAGACCGGCCGGTACTGGTTGCGGACCATGCCGATGAACAGGTCGGCATTCGGGAAGAGGTCCCGGATGGCCGGGGCCGCCTGGGCGTAGGCGGCCGGCGCGTCGTCGCGCCCGAACGCCTCGACCTGCCGGGTGATCGTGGCGCGGGCGGCCACGCGGGCGGCGTCATCGGCCGCCGCCGGCCCCGCGACGCAGAGGAACAGGAGGGCGAGCCACGCGCGCATCGACGGTCACTCCGGCCATGGGGCTCCGTTCCCGGTGAGTCGGACCAGGGGGTCCGGGGCCCCGGGATCGGGAGCCAGCCAAGAATCTAGCTGTCCGGGCGCCGCCGGCAAGCGGGTCCGGCGGGCGCGCACCGGCTGTGCAGGATCCGCGCGCAATGCGGGCAAGCCGCTGTAAAAATGAGCATTTCGGCGTTTCGTCGGGCGCGCGGGTTTGACCCTCCGGCCGGGTTTTGCCAGCCTCTGGCGGACCGTCCCCGTCACGGGGCGGGACCGGCCGAGCGGAGCGCGCCCATGACGCAGATCCAGGCGGAGGCGGAGACCCGGGCCATGAGCGTCGGGGTGTTCATCCCGATCGGCAACAACGGCTGGCTGCTGTCGGAGAACGCTCCGCAGTACCGCCCGAGCTTCGCGCTGAACAAGCAGATCACGCTGAAGGCAGAGGGTTACGGGCTCGACTTCGCCCTCTCGATGATCAAGCTGCGCGGCTTCGGCGGCAGGACCGAGTTCTGGGACCACAACCTCGAATCCTTCACCCTGATGGCGGGGCTCGCCGCCGTCACCACCCGGATCAGGCTGTTCGCCACGGCCGCGACCCTGTGCCTGCCGCCCGCGATCGTCGCCCGCATGGCCGCGACCATCGACTCGATCTCCGACGGGCGCTTCGGCCTGAACCTGATCACCGGCTGGCAGAAGCCGGAATACGACCAGATGGGCCTCTGGCCGGGCGACACGTATTTCGAGAAGCGTTACGACTACTTAGCCGAGTATGCTCAGATTCTGCGCGAGCTGTGGGAGAGGGGCGCCAGCGACTTCAAGGGCAGGTTCTTCCAGATGAACGATTGCCGGCTGAGCCCCCGGCCGCAGGCGCCGGTGAAGATCATCTGCGCCGGCCAGAGCGGCGCCGGGCTGGCCTTCACGGCGCAGTACGCCGACTACAATTTCTGCCTGGGCAAGGGACTCAACACGCCCACGGCCTTCGCGCCCGTGGTGGAGCGGCTGGCGGAGGCCAGCGCGCGGACCGGGCGGCCCGTGACCTCCTACGCCCTGTTCATGATCATCGCCGACGAGACCGACGCCGCCGCCCTGGCGACCTGGGAGCATTACAGGGCGGGGGCCGACGCGGAGGCGATCGCGTGGCTCGGCCTCCAGGGCGCGGCCGACACCAAGTCCGGGGGCGACACCAACGTGCGCCAGCTCGCCGACCCGGCCTCGGCGGTGAACCTCAACATGGGCACCCTGGTGGGCAGCTACGCCAGCGTGGCGGCGATGCTCGACGCGATCGCGGCGATCGACGGGGTCGCGGGCGTGCTGCTGGTCTTCGACGACTTCCTGAAGGGTCTCGACGCCTTCGGGACCCGGATCCAGCCGCTGATGCGCGCGCGCCGGCACGTCACCGCAGCGCCGCTGTCCGAGGTCGCCTGATGGATAGGCCCGCCGGTTTCCGCGATGCCCAGGGCCGCCGCGGCGGCGTCGTCCTGCCGGCCCGCCCCGAGCCGATCGCCTTCGATCCGGCGGCCACGGTGCTGATCGTGGTCGACCTGCAGAACGCCTATGCGAGCCCGGGGGGCTATCTCGACCTCGCGGGGTTCGACGTGTCGGGCACCGGCCCGGTGATCGCGCGGATCGCCCGGGCGGTGGCGGCGGCGCGGGCGGCCGGGATCCGGATCCTGTGGTTCCAGAACGGCTGGGACCCGGACTATACCGAGGCGGGCGGGCCGGGCTCGCCCAACTGGCACAAGTCGAACGCCCTCAAGAGCATGCGCCGGCACCCGGAGCGGAACGCGCGGCTCCTCGCCAGGGGCTCGTGGGACTACGCCCTGGTGGACGCCCTGCGGCCGGAGCCGGGCGACATCGTGATGGGCAAGCCGCGCTACAGCGGATTCTACAACACGGCCCTCGACAGCACCCTGCGGGCCCGGGGCGTGAACACGCTGGTCTTCACCGGCATCGCCACCAACGTCTGCGTGGAATCGACCCTGCGGGACGGGTTCCACCGGGAGTATTTCGGCATCGTCCTGGCTGACGCGACCCATCAGGCGGGGCCGGAGAGCCTGCAGGCGGGGGCGCTCGCCAATATCGAGACTTTCTTCGGCTGGGTCTCGGACGTCCCGGCCTTCGAGGCGTCCCTCGGCGCGGACACCCGCGCCGCGGCCGACTAGATCCCCCGCCGTCCCGGCCCCCGCACCGCGCGAGTCCCGAATCATGCCGAAGCAGGTCGTCATCCCGCCGGGGACCGGCAAGCCCCTCGCCCCCTACGTGCCGGGGACGCTGGCCGACGGCGTGCTCTACGTCTCGGGCACGCTGCCCCTCGACGGGCAGGCCAACGTGGTCCATGTCGGCGACGCCGCCGCCCAGGCCCGGCACGTGCTGGAGACCATCAAGGGCGTGGTCGAGGCCGCGGGCGGCACGATGGACGACGTCACCTTCAACCACGTCTTCCTGAAGGACTGGGCCGATTACGCGGCGATCAACGCCGTCTACGCGGAGTACTTCCCGGGGGAGAAGCCGGCGCGCTACTGCATCCAGTGCGGCCTCGTGAAGCCGGAGGCCCTCGTGGAGATCGCCTCCGTGGCGCATCTCGGCCGATGAATCCCGGACGGGCCCCGCTCTACCACGCGGTGGCGGGCCCGGCGGACGGGCGGCCGGTGCTGCTCTCGCCGGGGCTCGGCGGCGGGGCCGGCTACTTCGCGCCGCAGATGGCGGCCCTGACCGAGACCTTCCGGGTCGTCACCTACGACCATCGCGGCACCGGGCGCTCCCCCGACCGGCTCGGGCCGGACCACGACATCCCGGCCATGGCCCGGGACGCGCTCTCGGTCCTGGACGCCGCCGGCCTCGCGCGGGCCGACGTGGTCGGTCATGCGCTCGGCGGGCTGATCGCCCTGCAGATGGCGCTGGCCGCGCCCGGGCGGGTCGGGCGGATCGTGGTGATCAACGGCTGGGACGCCCTGGACCCGGCCACCCGCCGCTGCTTCGCGGCCCGCCGGGCGATCCTGGCCGGGGGCGGGCCGGAGGCCTTCGTGCGGGCGCAGGCGCTGTTCCTGTACCCTTCCCCCTGGCTCTCCGCCCAGGCCGAGCGGGTCGCGGCCGACGAGGCCCACGCCCTGGCGCAGTTCCCCGGGGCCGAGACCGTGCTGACGCGCATCGGCGCCCTGGAGCGCTTCGCGATCGCCGACCGGCTCGGGGACATCCCGCACGAGACCCTGGTGATGGCCGCCCGGGACGACGTGCTGGTACCCTACACGCGTTCCGAGCGCCTCGCGGCGGCGCTGCCCAGGGCCCGCCTCGACCTCGCCCCCGAGGGCGGTCACGCCCACAGCGTGACCCGTCCGGACGCCTTCAACCGGGCGCTGCTGGATTTCCTGAGGCAGCCCTGAGCCGCCCTCACGCGCGCAGGGCCAGGAGGGGGAGCGCCACCCCGTCCACCGCGGCCGCCAGCACCGGGAGCAGGGCGGGCCAGCGCAGGGACGCCGCGGTGCCGATCCGCCCCCGGGCGAAGGCCGGAACCAGGATCGGCAGCAGCGGCAGCAGGTCGCGGGCCTGCGGCCCGTCGCGGCGTCCGGCGCCGGTCCCGGCGAGGACCATCAGCCACAGACCCAGCAGCACGCTCCCCGCGAGCCAGATCCGCTCCGCGGGCGGGGGCAGGGGGCCGCGCC
>CAXDNE010000466.1:0-4098 GCA_963990595.1 uncultured Methylobacterium sp. | reverse complement strand
GTGCTGCAGGCGGCGCCGGTCCCGCCGGTGGCGGCGCCGGTGCGGGCGGCGCCGGGGGCGGCGCGCGCGGCGGAGCCGAGGGTGGTGGCGTGCGCGGAGCCGGCGGGGGCGCCGAAGGTGGAGCGCGCGGCGCAGAGCCCGGCGCAGCCCCGCAGCGCGGAGCCGAGAGCCCCGGCCGAGCCGGAGGCGCCAGCGGCGATCGCAACGGCGCCGGGGATCGGACGGGTGCAGGAGAGAAGGAGAAACGCGGCGGAGCCGAGAAGGGCGGCCGCGATGCAGGTCCGGCCGGCGAACGTGGGAACCGCGATGCAGCCGGTGAACGCGGGAACCACGATGCCGCCGGTCCAGGCCGGAACGGCGAGAAGGGCGCGGCCGGTGAACGGGGTGGGCGAGAAGGTGCCCGCCACGGCGGCGCGGCACGCGGCGCGGTGAGCCGCCTCGATACCCACCAGCGCACCGAGTTCCGCAGCTCGATCACGCGTCTGGGCGTCTCGCCGGTCCGCGATGTGTCCTTCGGCCTGACGGTGGGGACCGCGATCCCGCGCTCGGTCACCCTGCACCGGCTGCCGCCGGCGATCATCTCGCTCGTGCCGGCCTACGAGGGCTACGAGTTCATCCTGGTCCGCGACGACATCGTGATCATCGATCCCGATACCTACGAGATCGTGGATGTGATCCCGGCCTGACCGGCCGGGTCGGTCCAGCCATCGGCGCCGGGCGGAGACTCGCCTGCCCGGCGCGACCTTACCGGCCGCCGTCGAGCAGCTTCGAGACGACGCGGGCGGTGTAGTCGACCATTGGCACGATGCGGGCGTAGTTCAGCCGGGTCGGGCCGATCACGCCGACGACGCCGACGATCTTCTGGGAGCTGTCCCGGAACGGGGCCGCGATCAGCGAGGAGCCGGAGAGCGAGAACAGCTTGTTCTCCGAGCCGATGAAGATCCGCACGCCCTCGCCGCCCTCGGCGCGGGCCAGCAGATCGATCACGTCCTTCTGTGTCTCGAGGTCGTTGAACAGCAGGCGGATGCGTTCGAGATCCTCGGCGGCGCGCAGGTCGTCGAGCAGATTGGCCTGTCCGCGCACGATCAGCTGACGCGCCTCCGTGGGACCGACCGAGGTCGCGAGCCCGGCATCCACCAAGCGCTCGGTCAGGGCGTCGAGCTCGCGCTTCATCGCCTTGCGGCCGGCCTCGATCTCGGCGCGGAGCGATCCGAGCGTGCGGCCCTGGAGCCGGGCGTTGAGGAAGTTCGTGGCCTCCTGGAGCGCGCCCGCCGGGAGGCCGGGCGGCAGGTCCACGAGCCGGTTCTCCACGGAGCCATCATCCGAAACCAGGATGACCAGGGCCCGCGCCGGGTCGAGGCGGACGAACTCGATGTGCTTGAGGTTCACGTTGGCCTTGGTGGTCAGCACCACCCCGGCGCCGCGCGAGACCCCCGACAGCATGGTCGACGCCTCGGCCAGCGCCGATTCGAACGTGTGGCCCGAGGCGGCCGCCCGCATCTGCGCCTCGATCCGGGTCTGCTCGTCCTGGCTGACATCGCCGAGTTCGAGCATCGCGTCGACGAAGAACCGCAAGCCGAGCTCGGTCGGCAGGCGGCCCGCCGAGGTATGGGGCGCGAAGATCAGGCCGGAATGTTCCAGGTCGGCCATCACGTTGCGGATCGACGCGGGCGACAGCGCCATCGGGAGGATGCGCGCGAGATTGCGCGATCCGACCGGCTCACCCGTCGTGAGATAGCTCTCGACGATCTGCCGGAAGATCTCGCGGGCACGCTCGTTGAGTGCGGCAAGGGCTTGCATCGCTGGGTCGTTCAGAAATCGGGGGTTCGGATCTGTCACGCGGTCATCCTGTCATCCGATCATGTCCGGCCGCCCCGCCCGGATCAATCCGTACGGCGATGCTTGCCCGCGGTGGCGCGGCGGCCTAAGAGCCCGGCCCTCTGTTCTCTCACCAGAAGGGTCCCGCGATGCGGCCTTCCAAGCGTGCCGCCGACGAGTTGCGGCCCGTCAGCCTGGAGCGCGCCGTGTCGCGCTACGCCGAGGGCTCGTGCCTCGTCAGCTTCGGCAACACCCGGGTTCTCTGCACCGCCTCGCTGGAAGAGCGGGGTCCCCCGTGGCTGCGCGGTTCGGGCAAGGGCTGGGTCACGGCCGAGTACGCCATGCTGCCGCGTGCGACGCACGAACGCACCCGCCGCGAGGTCGGTTCCGGCAAGCCGTCCGGGCGTACGCAGGAGATCCAGCGCCTGATCGGCCGCTCCCTGCGTGCGGTCACCAACCTCCCCGCCATGGGCGAGCGCCAGATCACCGTCGATTGCGACGTGATTCAGGCCGACGGCGGCACCCGGACCGCCGCGATCACCGGCGCCTGGGTGGCGCTGCACGATTGCTTCGCCTGGATGCGGACGCGCTCGATCATCTCGGTCGATCCGCTGCGCGACCACGTCGCCGCCGTCTCGTGCGGCCTGTACAAGGGCATGCCGGTTCTCGATCTCGATTACGCCGAGGATTCGGCGGCCGAGACCGACGCCAATTTCGTGCTCACCGGACGGGGCGGCATCGTCGAGGTGCAGGGCACGGCCGAGATGGAACCGTTCTCGGAGGCGCAGCTCCTCGAATTGCTGCAGCTCGCCCGCGCCGGAACGGACCGGCTGGTCGCCCTGCAGAAGGAAGCGATCGCGTGAGCCGCCGGCTGACCGACACAGTGGTGATCGCCACCCACAATGCCGGCAAGCTCGTGGAGATGCGCGAGCTCCTGGCCCCCTTCGGTGTGGCGGCGGTGTCGGCCGGCGAGCTCGGGCTGCCCGAGCCCGAGGAAACCGGCACCATGTTCGCCGAGAACGCCGCCATCAAGGCGAGAGCCGCAGCCGAAGCCACCGGCCTTCCGGCCTTCGCCGACGATTCCGGCCTGTGCGTCGACGCGCTGGACGGGGCGCCGGGAATCTTCTCGGCCCGCTGGGCGGGTCCCGACAAGGATTTCTCCGGCGCCATGGCGCGGATCTTCTCCGAACTGGAGCGGCGCGGCGCCGCCGAGCGCCGGGCGCATTTCGTCTCAGCGCTGGTGCTCGCCTGGCCGGACGGGCATACCGAGCTGTTCGAGGGCCGCGTGTTCGGCGACCTCGTGGAGCCGCGCGGGTCGGCCGGGTTCGGTTACGATCCGATCTTCCGCCCGGACGGCCACGACCGCACCTTCGGCGAGATGAGTGCCGAGGAGAAGCACGGCGTCGACTGGCTGCGGGGGGAGGGGCTGTCGCACCGCGCCCGCGCCTTCGTGGATCTCAGCCGCGCGTGCCTCGCGCCCCGGTCCTGATTGCCAAACCGGGCGTCCGCGCTCACATCCCGGTCACCATGACTTCGAACGGCCCGGATCACCCGACCCGCGATGCGGGTTTCGGGATCTACTTGCACTGGCCCTTCTGCGCCGCGAAGTGCCCTTATTGCGACTTCAACAGCCACGTCCGGCACGCGGGCGTGGACGAGGCGCGCTTCCTCGACGCCTTCCGGGCCGAGATCGCCCACAACGCCGCCCGGACCCCGGGGCGGACCGTCACCAGCATTTTTCTCGGTGGCGGGACGCCGTCGCTGATGCAGCCCGCCACGGTCGCGGGCCTGCTCGATGCCGTAGCGGCCCACTGGGCGGTGGCACCGGATGCGGAGATCACCCTGGAGGCCAATCCGTCGAGCGTCGAGGCCGGCCGCTTCCATGGCTACCGCGCCGCCGGCGTCAATCGCGTGTCGCTGGGCGTGCAGGCGCTCGACGATGCGTCCCTGCGGACCCTCGGCCGGCTGCACGATGTCGCGCAGGCGCTGGAGGCCATCCGCGTCGCGCAATCCGCCTTTGCCCGCACCTCGTTCGACCTGATCTACGCCCGGCCGGGCCAGACCCCCGTGATGTGGCGGGCGGAGCTGACCGAGGCGCTGGCGCGGGCCGCCGAGCACCTGTCGCTCTACCAGCTCACCATCGAGCCCGGCACCCCGTTCCACGGCCTCGCCGCCGCCGGCAAGCTCGTACCGCCGGACGACGAGACCGGCCGTGCCCTCTACGACGTCACCCAGGACCTCTGCGCGAAAGCGGGGCTGCCGGCCTACGAGATCTCCAAC
>CAXDNE010000465.1:0-4119 GCA_963990595.1 uncultured Methylobacterium sp. | reverse complement strand
CTCGCGCGGGGTGCCCCCGCGGCCCGACCCCCGCCGGCGCCGGCCCGTCCCCCGCGCGGGGACGCGCCGCGAGGGCGGGGGCGGCCGGTCCCGGCGCGCGGAGCCGTGCAGGAGAGGCTGGCGGGCGGAACTCGGCGGCCGGCCCGGGTCAGGCCCGGCGCCGCAGGGCGGGCTTTCGCGGCGCTCCCGCGGCCCTGCTCTTCCGGTTCCCGCGTTCGGCCTTCTCCCTGCCCGGCCCGGCTCCGGGACCCGCGGTTCCCGAAAGCTGCTGCGGCCGGGAGACATGCGCATCGAGGAAGCGCCGGCAGGCCTCGAAGCTCGTCTCGGTATCCGGCGGACAGGAAATGCCGCGCTGCTTCGCCAGCGTGCGCGCGTAGCTCAGCATCGCCGCGCTCGGGGCGCGCGGTGTGCCGGCGCGGTCGGTGCGATCCTCCTGAAGCGCGCGCGGTCCGGCATGGGTGTCCAGGAAGGTTCGGCAGATGCTGATGCTGCTCTTGCAGCCGCGCGGCAGCGTCACCCCCTTGCGCTCGGCGAGGCTCGCGGCGAACGCCATCATGGCGGGCGTCGGCGGCCGGTTGTCGGCCTGACTGGACGGGATCAGGCTGGGATCGAGGCTGACCACCGGCGAGGTCGCGATCGCGGCGATCAGTTCGTCGAGCCGCGCGCGCGTGCGCTGGCGGAAGGCGTTCGCGCGCTGGACGGCCTCGGCGCGCGTGGCCGCATGCCCGATCTCCGCCAGCTCGGCTTCGAACAGGGCGCGGCCCACCGGATCGCCATAGGCCGGGAACACGCGTCGCACCGCCGCGATGAAGGCCAGACCCACCTCGGTGACCTCGATCGCCGGATCCTTGCCGTTGGACAGCGTGATGTAGCGGCTCTTCAGGAGCTTGGGCAGGATCGTGTCGCGGGTCGCGGCGGTGCCGAGGCCCTTGGGCTCGTTCGGGTTGGCGGGGTTCTCCAGGGCGCGCTTGACCGCGGGGTCGTCGACTTGGTCGATGAGCCGGCCCATCACCACGGGCAGCTCGCCGCGGGTGATCCGCCGCGGCGGCTCGGTCATCGCGGTGGCCACGTCCGCGGACCCGGCCGACGCGCCCTCGCCGTCGCTCACCTTCGGCAGGCGCGGGGCGCTGGCCTCGGCCTCGGCCTCGCGCTTGGCCTTGCCGGGCACGATGTCGGGTTCCAGCTCAGCCTCGCTGCCGTAGACGGCACGCCAGCCCGGCGCGCGTACGACGCTGCCCGACACCGCGAAGCGCTTCGGGCCCAGCGGCGTCGCGACCTCGGCGCTGACGCTCGTGCGGGCGTCGATGCCGTCGGGGCGGTGCGCGGCGCAGTAGGCTTTCGCGACGAGCTCCCACAGGCGGAACTGATCGGCCGAGAGGCGGCTGCGCTCCGGCACCTTGCGCAAAGGCACGATGGCGTGGTGCTCGCCCGGGTCCTTCACATAGTGCCCCTTCATGCCGTGTCGGATCAGCGGCGCCGCGTTCCGCGCAGTGAGGTCGCGCAGGTCGGTGAGCACCGATTCCACGGCCGCGATCACCGCGGCGGCGTCACCGGCCTGCCCGTCCGGCAGATATTCGGACTCGGTCCGCGGGTAGCTGAGGTAGCCCTGATCGTAGAGTTCCTGGGCGAGGCCGGCGGTGTGCTGCGGGTCCCAGCCGAAGCGTTTGGCGCAGCGCCGCGCCAGCGTGTCCTTCGAGAACAGCCGGGGCGGCGCGCGCCGCACGTCGTTATGCGCGACCGCCAGGGGCCCCGACCACGTCGCGGCGGCTGTCCGGATCGTCTCTGCGCGCGCCCGGTCGAGGATACGCTCCTTGGGCGCGTGCCACAGGGTCAGCGCGGCACCGGACTCGGTGCTCAGGTGTAGGGCAACCTTGAAGAAATCCTGCGGCACGAATGCGCGGATCCGCGCCTCGAGATCCGCCAGGATGGCGAGCGTGGGCGTCTGCACGCCGCCGAACCGCCACGGCTCCCGGAAGGCCGGCGGCCGCAGGCGCAGCGAGATGGCCCGTGTGCCGTTCAGGCCGAGGTGGTAGTCCTCGTACTGCCGGCAGAGCGCTTCGAGGTAGGCCGCATAGTCGCGCTCACCCGAACCGGATTCCTGGCCCAGGGCGGCGAAGGCGCGGCGGATCGAGACATCGTCGAGGGCGCCGAGCTTGAGCCGGTCGACCCGGCCATGCCAGCCCAAATATTCCAGCACCTCCCAGGCGATCATCGAGCCCTCACGCCCGGGATCCGTGGCGATGATCACGCGCTCGACGCCGCTCAAGGCCTGCCGGATCGCGGCGAGCTTCGGCTCGTGCGACTGGCCGGACCGGTTTGTGCCGCAGCTGACCGGGATGGTGGCGAGCACGATCGGCAAGGCGTCGAAGCGCCAGGGCTTCCATTCGGGCCGGATGCTGCCGGGTTCCTCGGCCGACAGAAGGTGCCCCTCGGCGGCCACGCAGACGGTGTCGGGCGAGCGGAAGAAGCGCTGCAGCTGACGCATTGCCGAGGGCTTCTCGAAGAAGAACAGCGTGCGACCGGAATTCGGATGGGGCATGTCACTGACCGCGGCGGCGCTCGCTGGGCCTGGCTGCGCGTTCGTATTTTGTTCTAGAATGGCCGCGGATGCAACGGGCGCTGGCGCCGCGGATCCGCGACGTCCACCGGCCGGAAGATCGCTGCACGAAGGACCTCCATGCAGGACGGGAAGCGGGCATCGCGGATCCCTGAGAGCCTCGCCTTCGGGGAGCGGGCCGATGGCAGCCTCGCCCACATCTCGGAAGTCCGCTCCGGTCTGGCCTGCGGCTGCCGCTGCCCGACCTGTGGAACGCCGCTGGTGGCCCGCAAAGGTGACCAGGTGGAGCATCATTTCGGGCATCACGGCGCGGCCGGAGAGCGCCCGTGTCACAGCGGCGCGGAGACCGCCCTGCACCGGTTCGCGAAGGCGCTGCTCGCCTCCAGGTTGGCCTTCGCCCTCCCGCCCCTGCTCCGCGACGGTGCGCGGCAGCCCCTTCACGGGGGCGGGATCTACCAGTTCGACACGGCGGTCCTGGAACATCGGCTCGGCCCGATCGTCCCGGACGTGATCGTGCGCCGCGCGGACCGGGATCTGCTGGTCGAATTCCACGTCACGCACGCCTGTGACCCCGACAAGATCGCCCGGATCGCGGCTCTGGGCCTCGCCGCAGTCGAGATTGACCTGTCCCGTGTGGCGTCCAGCGTTCCGCGACGGGAGCTGGAGGACGCGATCCTCATGCACGCCCCGCGACAGTGGCTGCACAATCCGAAGCTGAGGCTCGCACCGGCCGAGGTGGCGGGCGCTGCAGACCGTCCGACCCGGTCGCCCGTCTCACCCATGGCGGCTCTCGGGCGCGCCTATGCGCGAGCCTGCCGGGAGGTGCAGCGGATCGGCGTCCGGAGCGTGGCGCCTGCCCGGATCCGGGCTGACGGTCTGGCCCAGGCCATCGGGCTCGAGGTTCCGGGCTTTGGCTGCTTCGAGGTCGCGCCCAGCGACTGGCAGGCCCTGATCCTCATGACCGCGCTCGATCGTGCGCTGATCGGCCGATCCTGCCTGGTGGATCTGGATGTGGCCCTGCGCCAGGTGCGGGAACGGGGCTGGCTGCGACGACCGTTCCGCCATCTCTCCGGCGGCGACGAGGCGGCCTTGCGCACCGCCCGCCCCGATTTCGCCGCGCCGGCTTCGGCCCTCACCGCATGGGCCATGGCGCTGTCGCGTCAAGGTCTTCTGGTGCCGAGCGGCGTACGTGGGCAGTATGTGATCCGGCGGGAGACGCTGCAGGCGGTGCGCGCTGCGCGTCGGCCCTGAACGGGGCGCGCGCCGGTGCTCTTGACGTCGGGGCGGCGATCACCACATGAAGCAGCTCGGCGGCCGCGCAATGCGGCCTGTCGAGCCTCCCAACAGAGCTGCCGTGCGACGCCGATCCATCGGATCGGGGTTGCCGTCGGGCCGGGTCTCGAACGTCGGTCCGGTGCGGTTCCCGGCGGGACATCCAGAGCGCGAGCGGATCTGCGCAGCGCTACGGCTCCGCCGGACGCGCGTGCGCGTTGCGGCGTGAGCGGGCCAACCCGGATCTGCGGGTTTGGTTCCCGGGCTGTGACGGGGTCGGTTGACAGGGG
>CAXDNE010000464.1:0-4126 GCA_963990595.1 uncultured Methylobacterium sp. | reverse complement strand
CACTATCCTCTTCGTCGGCAGCGTCAGATGTGTATAAGAGACAGGCACTACACGGGCATGGCCGCCTACCAAGTGACGGGCCATCTCGCGTGGAATCCGGCGGTGGTGGCCGCCTCGGTCGTGATCGGCTCGGTGCTCGGAGCCGCGGCCCTCGTGGTCGGCCTGTCGGCCGCCACGGTCCGGGGCCGCTGCGGCGGCGCCGCGCTGCTGATCCTGGCCATCTGCGGCCACCATTTCACCGGCATGGGGGCGGTCACGATCCTGCCCGACCCCACGGTCGCGATCCCGGAGAGCGCGATCCGGACCGAGTGGCTCGCCGCCGCCGTGGCTCTGGCGAGTTTCCTGATCCTGCTGCTGGCCGGGGCCGCCCTCGTGCTGGATATGCGCGAGCGCAAGCGCGCCGAGTTCGAGCGCGAGCGCCTGCTCAGCCTCGCCAACGCGGCCGTGGAAGGGCTGGTCGTGTGCCGCGGCCTCCAGATCGTCAGCGCCAACGAGGCCTTCGCCCGGCTCGCCGGCGCCGAGGCGAGCGCCCTGGTGGGCGCGAGCCTCACCGCGTACCTGCCGGGCCTCGTGGTCGGGGCCGGAACCGCCGACCACCCCCTGGAGGCCGAACTCGTCCCCGCGGGCGGCGGCACCATCCCGGTGGAGGTGATCATGCGCCCGGTGGCGGAGTACGGGCGCCAGCCGCACCACGCCGTGGCGGTGCGCGACCTGCGCGCCAGGCGCCGGGCCGAGAGCGAGATCCACTACCTCGCCCACCACGACGCGCTCACCGGGCTCGCCAACCGCACGAGCTTCCACGCCCGGCTCGACCGGGAGATGCGCAGCGCCGACACCCTCGGCACCCGGCTCGCCGTCCTGTGCCTCGACCTCGACCGCTTCAAGGAGGTCAACGACCTGTACGGCCACGCGGCCGGCGACGCGATGCTGCGCGATCTCGCGCTCCGGGTCGGGGGCCTGCTCGACGGCACGCAGCTCATGGCCCGGCTCGGCGGCGACGAATTCGCCATCCTGACGCCGCAGACCGACGGCTCGGCCGAGCGGCTGGCCGAGCGGATCCTGGCCACCCTGGCGGCGGTGCCGGCCGCCTCCGGCCCGGTGATCGCCACCAGCATCGGCGTCGCGGTCTATCCCGACGACGCGCAGGACCAGCGCGCCCTCCTGAGCCACGCGGACGCCGCCCTCTACCGGGCCAAGAACGAGGGGCGCGGCACCTGCCGCCGCTACGATGCCAGCATGGGCGCGCAGATCCGCGACCGGCGCATGCTGGAGCACGACCTGCGCCACGCGGTGGCCCGCGGCGAGCTCGAACTCGTCTACCAGCCCCAGACGCAGATCGATTCCGGCGGGGTGGACGGGTTCGAGGCGCTGCTGCGCTGGCACCATCCGGCCCGCGGCTCCGTCTCGCCGGCCGTGTTCGTGCCGATCGCCGAGGAGACGGGGGCCATCCTGGAGATCGGCGCCTGGGTGCTGCGCGAGGCCTGCCGGACGGCGGCCAGCTGGCCGCGGCCGCTGGGGATCGCCGTCAACGTCTCGGCGGTGCAGCTCCACAACCCGCATTTCGTGCAGTTCGTCCACGGGAGCCTGTTCGAGACCGGCCTGAAGGCCGAGCGGCTGGAGCTCGAGATCACCGAGACCGCGCTCATTCGCGATCCGGCCCGGGCGCTGCTCACCCTGCGCCAGCTCAAGGCCCTGGGCGTGCGGATCGCCATGGACGATTTCGGCACCGGCTATTCCTCGCTCTCGAACCTGCGCTCCTTCCCGTTCGACCGGATCAAGATCGACGGCTCGTTCATCAAGGCGGTCCACAGCAACCCGCAGGGGGCGGCGATCGTGCGTTCCGTGCTGGGGCTGGGGCGCGGCCTCGGGCTCGCCGTGGTGGCGGAGGGTGTGGAGACCGCCGAGGAGCTGTCCTTCCTGGCCGCGGAGCATTGCGCCCTCGCCCAGGGCTACCTGCTGGGCCGGCCCGCGCCGATCGCGCGCTTTTCAGCCCATACCCACGGCGCCGAGCCGGAGCGGGCGGCCTCCGCGGCCTGAGGCGTCGCCTGACGGACCGGCGCTAATCCGTCTCGCCGCGCAGGGGGCGGGCGAGCAGGCCGGCGACCACGTCGTCGACGCTGGCCGTGCCCGCCACGATGGCGGCGACCGCCTCCGCCACCGGCATCTCGATGCCCTTCGCGGCGGCGAGGCCGGCGAGCGCCGCGGCCGTGAAGGCGCCCTCGGCGAGCTTGCCGCCCGCGGCCTCCGCGGGGCTCGCCCCGGCGCCGAGCCGCAGGCCGAAGGCGAAGTTGCGCGATTGCGGCGAGGAGGCGGTGAGGACGAGGTCGCCCAGACCCGAGAGCCCCATCAGCGTCTCGGGCCGGCCCCCGAAGGCCCGGGCGAACCGCATCAATTCGGCGAAGGCGCGGGCGATCAGCGCTGCCCGCGCGCTCTCGCCGAGCCCGCGCCCGGCCACGATCCCGCAGGCGATGGCCAGCACGTTCTTGCCGGCGCCGCCGATCTCGACGCCGCGGACGTCGTCGGTGTGGTAGAGCCGGAAGCTCGGTCCCGACAGCAGCGCGCTCAAGGTGGCGGCGAGGCCGGGATCGGCCGCCGCGAGGGTCACGGCGGTGGGCAGGCCCCGGGCGACGTCGGCCGCGAAGCTCGGGCCGGACAGGACCGCCACCGGCGTGCCCGGCGGCAGGACCTGCGCGGCCACCGTGCTCATGAAGCTGTCGCTGCCGCGCTCGATGCCCTTGGCGCAGAGGATCGCCGGACCGGCCGAGGCCAGGGGCGCCCGCAGGGTCTCCAGCACGCCGCGCAGGGTCTGGGCCGGCACGACCAGCAGGGTCGCCCGGGCGCCGGCGAGGTCCTCCGGCAGCGCCGTCGCGCGGATCGCCGGATGGAGCGGCACGCCCGGCAGGTAGCGCGGGTTCTCCCGTCCGGCCTGGAGGGCGGCGGCGGCCTCCGGGTCGCGCAGCCAGAGGGTCACGGCGTGCCCGGCGGCCGCGGCCGCGTTGGCGAGGGCCGTCCCCCAGGCGCCGCCGCCGACGACGTTGATCGGGGCCTCCGCGCTCATGCCGCAGCCTCCCTGTCGGCGCAGTCCAGCCGGTAGAGCACGTGGTCGCGCAGCGGCCCCTCCGGCACCGCCGGATGCGGGAATGTCCCGGCCGGGCGCATGCCGAGCCGCTCCATCACGGCCCGGGAGCGGCCGTTGCCGACCGCCGTGAAGGCCACGACGCTCCGGATGTCACAGCGCCCGGCGAGATCGGCGAGGGCGCGCCGGGCGGCGCGCGTGGCGAAGCCCCGGCCCCAACAATCCCGCGCCAGGCGCCAGGCGAGCTCGACCGTCGCTCCGGGCCGGTCGCCGCCCGGAAACGGCAGGGGCCGCAGGATGCGCAGCGCGCCGGTGAAGCCGATGAACCGGCCCGCGTGTTCCAGGGCCCAGGGCCCGAACCCGTCCGCCACGAAGCGTCGGTCGAGGCGGTCGGCCTCGGCGGCACTCTCCGCCTCGGTCCGGGGCCGGGGATAATGGGCCATCACCACCGGATCGGCGCTGAGCGCCGCGAAGGGCGCCCTGTCCGCCGGGCGCCAGCGGCGCAGGATCAGGTCGCCGTCGCGGATGGCGCCGGGCACCGGGGCGGCGACGCTCTTGCCGCGCCAGGCGAGCGACCGGCGGTTGAGCAGGGCGAGATCCGCGCGGCCCGCGAGCACCGCCTCGCCCAGCGCGATCGCGACCTCCAGCTGATCGAGGGGCAAGTTGGCGTGGGCGGGCGGGCGCACATGGTCGCGCCAGGCGCCGCCGCAGGCATTGTCCAGGAGGATGCGGGCGAAGCAATGGTCGAGCCGCACCGGCCAGTCCGGACGGCCGGCCTCGGGCAGGCGGCGCGCCACCAAGTCTCGCCAGTGGGCGCGCCGGTCCGCCGCGCTCATCCGACCGGGACAGCCGCGCGGGCCGGGTCGGCCGAGAGCGGCCAGCGGGGCCGGGCCGGGGCCGTGAGGTCGTCCACGAGCCCGAGGCGCAGCCGCTCCAGGCCGGCCCAGGCGATCATCGCGCCGTTGTCGCCGCAGAGCGGCAGGGGTGGGGCCACGAAGTCCAGGCCCTGTCTCTTATACACATCTGACGCTGCCGACGAAGAGGATAGTG
>CAXDNE010000463.1:0-4133 GCA_963990595.1 uncultured Methylobacterium sp. | reverse complement strand
CGCGGGTGCGCCCGGTCAGATACGCGCTCAAGGGGCCCGACAGGGCCCGGCGCGCCCCCGGCCGGGCCCCGCGCGGGCGCCCCCGGGGCCGCGGCCGGGGCGGGGGGGGGGGCGCCCCCCGGGGGCCGCGGCCGGGCGGGGAGCGACCCGCCGCCGGCTTGATCCCCGGCGGCGACCCCTCTAAACCACAAAACCCGAGGTAAATCAATAGATTAGTGTGATTATAAACTGCAGCCGCCGGGCGGCCGCCTGTCCCAGCGCCGGATCATGGCCGCGGTGACCGGGTCCGCCGGACCCGCCATCGGGGCCCGCGTCGTCGACGCTCTGGCCGGGCTGCGCCTGCTGGCGCCGTTCTTCTGCCTGTACGTGACCTTCGGGGCCACGCTCGGCTTCCTATCCGGCGGGGCGCCGCTGATCCTGCGGGCCCGGGGCGTGGAACTGGCCGAGGTCGGGCTGCTGCAGCTCATCAACCTGCCGGTGGGGCTCACCTTCCTGTGGGCGCCGCTCCTCGACCGCCTGCGCCTGCCGGTCCTCCCGCACCGGATCGGCTGGATCGCGGCCGCGCAGGCGGCGGCGGTGCTGATTCTGGCGGCCTTGAGCTTCGGCGAGCACTGGCCGCTCCTGCCGCTCCTCGTCCTGGCGATCGCCGCCTGCGCCTGCGTGGCGACCATGGACATCGCCCTCGAGGCGCTGGTCGTCGAGACCGTGCCGGCGGCGCAGCGCGCCTTCGTGGCCTCGGCCAAGCTGTGCGGGGCCTCCCTCGGCGGCATCCTGGGTGTCGGCGTGCTGGTCGGCGCCTACGACAGCCTCGGCTGGCGCGGCGCGATCCTGGCCTGCGCATCCCTCGACGCGCTCTGCCTCCTGCCGATCCTCGGCTATCCGGAGGCGCGGCGTCACGGAGCCGGGGCCCGTCCGGAGCATCGCTCGGGCACGCTGGCGCGGCTGCGCCGCCTCGGGGGCCGGGTGCTGGTCCTCGGGACCTATTTCGCCGCCGCCTACCTGCTGGCCGGGGCCAACACCCTGGCGCTTCTCGACCTCGGCGTGCCGCTCGGACGGACCGGGTTCCTGACCGGCACCGTCCTGCCGGCGGTCAACCTGGTCATGGCTCTGGCGGCGGGCGGGCTCGCCGCCCGGTTCGGCACGGTCCGGATGATCGTCCTGGGGGCGCTCGGCGTCCTCGCCTCCGGGGCCCTGATGGCCGGCGCCTGCGCGGGAGGGCTGGCGGAGCTCGCGGTCGCCGCCACCGTGCTGAGCTTCGTCGCCGGCGGGTTCCTGGGCGTCCCGGTGTTCAACATGATCTATCGCTGGTCCCAGGGGCCGAGGCCCGCCACCGACTACGCCCTGCTCTTCGGGGCGGCCTTCTTCGCCGCGATGCCCCTGCGGGTGGCCGCCCCGGCGCTGGCCGGCTGGATCGGCTGGCCGGGCTACTTCGCCGCCGCCCTGCCGCTCTACGCCGCCGCGGTCGTCTGGCTCGCCAGCGCGGTGAACCGGACCCTGCGGGCCGACGGGGCGGCCCGATGATCGCCGAGGTCGCCGCCCGGGTCCCCGCGTCGCTCGCGGCCTACCGCGACGGCGTCGCCGCCGGCCCCGGGGGGCCGGAGGCGATGCCGCTCGGCGCCCTGCGCGACCCGCACGTGTTCGACGCGACGCTCGCGGCGTTCGGGGCCGGGTTCGGCGCGGACTTCCAGGATGCGGATCCGCGCGTCCGGGTCTCCTACTGGAGCCAGTTCTATCTCGCGGCCCTCGCGACGCCGGCGCTGACGGCCCTGGTCCGCCTCGGCCGGCCGCTGCCGCTCGCCTTCGACGCGGTGAGCCTCGAACTCGACGCGGCCGGGCGCCCGTGCCGCTTCCGCCTGCCCGCGGACGGGTCCGGCTGCGCCGCCTGCCCGGCGCCCGGGCTCACCGGGCTGGTGGAGGATCACCTGCGCCCGTTCGTGGAGCTGTGCCACGCCCGCTGCGGGATCGCGCCCCGGGTCCTCTGGGGCAACGCCGCGGTGATCCTCGACTACGTCGCCGGGGAGCTCGGCGGCCGGGCGGGAGCGGCCCCCGCCTGTGACGACGTCGCGGCCTGCCTCGGATGGCGCGCCGGGCCGGGCTGCGCTAGGAGCCCGCTGGCGCAGGCGCTCTGCCCGGGAGCGTCGGGCTGCCGGCGGCGGCGCGTCTGTTGCCTGCGCCACCGCCTGCCGGGGGTGCCCTCCTGCGGCGCGCTCTGCCCCGTCGACTGCACCGCCCCACGTTGATGTCCGAGCCGCGATGCTGAAGGCCTTCCTCGCCTATTACCGGCCGTACCGGACCCTGTTCCTGGTGGATTTCGGCTGCGCGGTCCTGTCGGGCCTGCTGGAGCTCGGCTTCCCGGTGGCCGTGAAGGGCTTCATCGACAGCCTTCTGCCCCGGCAGGATTGGGGCCTGATCCTGCTCGCCGCGGCGGCGCTGGCCCTGGTCTACGTCGCCAATGCCGGGCTGATGGTGGTGGTCACCTACTGGGGCCACGTGCTCGGCATCAACATCGAGACGACGATGCGGGAGCGGGCCTTCGACCACCTGCAGACGCTCTCGTTCCGCTTCTACGACGGCCAGAAGACCGGCCACCTCGTCGCCCGGGTGACCAAGGACCTGGAGGAGATCGGCGAGGTCGCCCATCACGGGCCCGAGGACCTGTTCATCGCCGTGATGACGCTTCTCGGCGCCTTCGCGCTGATGCTGATGGTCCACGTGCCGCTGGCGCTGATCACCGGGGCGATCCTGCCGGTGATCGCCTTCGTGTCGATCCGCTACGGCGGCCGCATGACCCGCAACTGGCAGGCGCAGTACGGAAGGGTCGGCGCCTTCAACGCCCGGATCGAGGAGAATGTCGGCGGGATGCGGGTCGTGCAGGCGTTCGCCAACGAGCCGCACGAGCGCGCCCTGTTCGCCCGGGACAATGCCCGCTACCGCGACACCAAGCTCGAGGCCTACCGGCTCATGGCGGCCGGCCTGTCGATCAACTATCTCGGCCTGCGCCTCGTCCAGATCGCGGTGCTGCTCGGCGGCGCCGCCTTCGTGGTGCGGGGCGACCTGACGCCCGGCGGCTTCGTGGGCTTCCTGCTGCTGGTCGGCGTGTTCTACCGGCCGCTGGAGAAGATCGGCGCCGTGGTGGAGACCTACCCGAAGGGCGTGGCGGGCTTCCGCCGCTACCAGGAGCTGCTCGCCACCGCGCCCGACATCACCGACCGGCCGGGCGCCCGGGCTGTGGAGGGCTTGCGCGGCGACATCCGCTTCACGGGGGTGGGCTTCGGCTACGGCCCCGACCGCCCGGTCTTCGCCGGCCTCGACCTCGCGGTGGCGGCGGGCGAGACGGTGGCGTTCGTGGGCCCCTCGGGCGTCGGCAAGACCACGCTCTGCGCCCTGCTGCCGCGCTTCTACGAGGTCGCGTCCGGCCGGATCACGATCGCCGGGCTCGACATCCGCGACCTGACGCTCGCGAGCCTGCGCCGCCAGATCGGCATCGTGCAGCAGGACGTGTTCCTGTTCGCCGGCACGATCCGGGAGAACATCGCCTACGGCCGCCTCGGCGCCGCGGAGGCCGAGATCGACGCGGCGGCCCGGCGCGCCCGGCTCGGCGACCTGATCGACAGCTTGGCCGAAGGGCTCGACACCGTGGTGGGCGAGCGCGGGGTGCGCCTGTCGGGCGGGCAGAAGCAGCGCATCGCCATCGCGCGGGTCTTCCTCAAGAACCCGCCGATCCTGATCCTCGACGAGGCGACCTCGGCGCTGGACACCGAGACGGAGCGGGAGATCCAGCGGGCGCTCGCCGACTTGGCGCGCGGGCGCACGACCCTGGTGATCGCCCACCGCCTCGCCACCATCCGGGACGCCGACCGGATCGTGGTTCTGGGGGCGGGCGGCGTGGTCGAGCAGGGCCGGCACGCGGCCTTGCTGGCCGCGGGCGGTCCCTACAGCCGCCTGCACGCGGCCCAGTTCGGGAGCGCGCGCGGCGAGGCGGGCGCCGTCCTCGCCGCCGAATGAGGCGCGCCGGGCGGCCCGCGGCCGGACCGGGGCTCTGACCGGCCGCAGATCCCCGTCTCCGCGCGGCCGGCGGCTAGAGCGTGTTGTTTTCACACGGAAGCGTAGCCTGAGTTGGTGAGGTAGTTGGC
>CAXDNE010000462.1:0-4134 GCA_963990595.1 uncultured Methylobacterium sp. | reverse complement strand
GCGAAGGTGGTGAACAGGTTCGGCACCATGCCGATCTTGGCCTTCACGGCCGAGAGCGTCGCCTGGACTTCGGCGGCGGCATGGGCGGTGTCGATGGGAGCGATACGGGGCATCGGCGAGATCCTCGTCTTGGTTTGTGCGGCTTGCACGCCCGCTCTATGCCGAACGACGCGGTAGCGTAGGTCCCGAGAACGTTGCCGATCGTCCCGATGGATCACCTCGCCGCCCTCTTCGCCCACGCCACGCCCACCGCGCGGACCTTCTTCACGGGCAACCTATGCCAGGCGGTAGAATTCGCCGAAGGCGGCCATCTGCACTTCCTCAACGCCGGCACGCTGACGCTCGCGCAACGTGGCGAGCCCGACCTTATGCTCTCAGAGCCGACGCTGCTGTTCTTCCCGCGCAGCCGCACCCACCGCTTTCTCGTCGACCCCGAGCGTGGCGCCGACCTTGCCTGCGCTGCCGTCGACCTCGGCGGCGAAGCGGGTAGCCCGATCGGCGAGGGGCTGCCGGCGTTCGTGGTGCTGCCGCTCGCCAGCCATCCCGCGCTCGGGCCGACCTGCGACCTGATCGTCGACGAGGCCTTCGCGGAGGGCGACGGCCGGCAGACGGCGCTCGACCGGCTGTTCGATTACCTGCTGATACTGATCGTGCGGCACGTGGTGAGGAGCGGTCTCGTCGACGGCGGCGTCCTCGCGGGGCTCGCCGACACCCGGCTGGCGCGTGCGCTCACCGCGCTGCACGAGGCGCCGGGCAAGCCTTGGTCGCTCGAGAACCTCGCCGAGGTGGCCGGCATGTCGCGCACCCGTTTCGCGGAGCGCTTCCGCGTCGTTGTCGGCCGGACACCGATCGACTATCTCACGCTCTGGCGGATGACAGTGGCGCGCCAGCGCCTCGCCAAGGGCAAGTCTGTCAAGAGCGTGGCCGCGGAGGTCGGCTACGACAGCCCCGCTGCGTTTTCGCGGGTGTTCTCCCGCATCGTCGGGCACTCACCGCGCGAACAACAGGACAGCGCATCTCCTGAGTAAGCCTGCTTTGATGCATCCGCCCTCCGGGAGCGGTCGGGCGGAAATCCACCCGTCCAAGGCGTTCAGCTACCCCTTGACGTCAGCAGGAGCTGGCCGATTCGGTCCGCCCGCTTCGGAGAAGGGCCGCCGGAACAGCGAACGCTCCGCTTCCGACCCAAGTCAGGCGAACACGCCGCCGCCCATTGAGCGCCGTTGCGTCTGAGGGTCAGCCCGCCCGCGTGATCGGCCGGGCGAAACGTTGCTCCAGCACCTCTACCCCCCATTGCTGTCCGGGCCGCTCCTCTACAAGCCGGAAGCCGTGCGACTCGTACAGGTGACGGGCGGCATGTAGGCCCTGGAACGTCCAAAGGTGGACGGCGTCGAAGGCCCGCAGCTCGCAGAAGCCCACAGCGGCGGTCAACAGCCTTCTGCCGACGCCGCCACCGCGCAATCCGTCATCGACGATGAACCAGCGCAGATGCGCGATGCCCGCGCCGATGTCCTCGCCGTCGATGGCCACCGTGCCGACGATCTGCCCCCGGCGAACCGCGAGCCAGAGGCCGTTGCAGGGATGATCGAGTCGATCTGCGAAATCGGCCAGACCTGCGGCGATGCGTGCCTCGAACGCGCGTCCGAACCCCGCAATCCTCGCGTAGTGCTGGGCGTGCATCTCCGTGCAGCGCGCGAGAGCACCGCTCTGGTAGCCGGCCACGAGGGTCACTTCGGGCGGATGCGTCGAGACCTCGGGCGCCCCATCCGTCTGTCGCAGATCGTGCGTCATCGTTCAGCTTAGTCCCCCGGGCGGTGCGCCGACATCATGTTATCCAACCCTCGCCATTCCTGGTCTGGAGTCCTCCGCGACCCGACCGATCCGCCTGTCATGGGTGAAGGCATCCGATGAACGAACAACCGCGCCGGCGCTTCTCGGCGGTCTCCCGAGCCTGCGGGCTGGATCGTCCAATAACGCCGTGCTCTTGGCTGTGGCCCAACCAGGCGATCACGGCTTGAGCCGCCGGGCGCCGGCAGATCGATCGAGATTGCGGCGCAAGAAGCGGGATGCGCGACCCCGTGGACGCGGTGCAGACCGGATGGCCTTCCGCGACTGAACCGTCCCGCCAAGTCCACTTCCGTGAACCGCAGCATGACCGCGTCCGAGCAGACGATTCTGCTCGCCCTATCCGTACGTTGGGGCGGATCGTTCTTCCTCACGCGCGTCGCGCTCTCGGTGCTGCCGCCGACGACCCGCTCCGCCCGAGGCGGGAACCTCCGGCCGAGCCGTTGCGGAGAACGGCGGCTGCGCCTTTCTCGTATGCCATCGTGAACCCCGATCGTTGCTGTGGCTGCATTCTCCGGGACCTGGTCGCGCAATGCCGGTGCTGCTCAGCCGCGCGTCCTGGCCTGCTCGCCGAATCGGGGCGATGCCGTCATCCGGGGGAAGGCGCGCTCGACGATGTCACCCACGCGGTCGGGCGCGCAGATCGGTCCGAGCACCTCACGATAGAGCGGATCGGAGATCACCGTGGCCGACCCGACCAGGGTCGCCACGAACTGGAACATCAGGAGGTCGAGGTCCACCTCGACCATCCATCCTGCGGCCTGCGCCTGCCGCAAAGTTGCCCTCTGCTTCTCGGCGAACCGCATCATCTTGGCCTTAAGGCCCGGGCTCGCGCATCGGACGACCTCCGGGTTCCGGACCGCGTTGTAGTGTGCGGGGTGTTCGTTGGCCCATTGCAGATAGGCGCTGGCGAGCGAGCGAAGCTGTTCGACCGGATCACCGCCCGATGCGGCCATCGCCGACTCAGTCGCCGCGATCAGCCTGTCCACGCCGTCCTCCGCCAGCGCGGCGAGGAGGTCCGTCCGGGTCTGGAAGTGTCTGCCGGGTGCAGCGTGCGAGACGCCGAGGTCGCGGGCGAGCGCCCGCAGACTCAGCGCCTCGATTCCCTCCGCACCTATCACCTCGGCCGCCCGTTCGAGCAGCGCATCGCGCAGGTTACCGTGATGGTAACGCCGCGCGCCGGATGGGCAGCAGGATTCGCGATCCAATGTTGACACAGCCTACAAAGGCTCCCAGTTGTGTGTTGTCGCTGACAACATAGCGGGTCGCGGCGCCGTGGCAATGATCCGAGGAGATCATCGTGTCGTCCCTTCCTCAAAGCACCGAAGTCCTTATCTGCGGCGCCGGCCCCGTTGGCCTCACGCTCGCTCTCGGCCTCGCGAAGAGGGGGCGTCAGGAGCATCGTCGTCGATCAGAAGCGGGAGCTGGACACTCACTCCCGCGCAATCGCGCTGTTTCCACGGACGCTGGAAATCTTTCGGTCGCTCGGCGTGGTCGAGGATTTGATCGTCAGCGGCGAGCAGTCGTCCCACCTCCGGCTGCGCCGCGCGTCAGACCGCAAGACCCTCATCGACTTCGACTTCGGAACCTACGACCCGATCACGCAGTGTAACTACTTGCTCGCCATCCCTCAGAACCGCACGGAGCGCGTCCTCTTCGAGCACGCCCAGCGCAACGACAGGATCGAGCTGCGTATGGGATGCTCGTTCGTTCGATTCGAGGACGATGAGGCCGGCGGGTGCGTGCATGTTCGTCTTCGCGAAGGGGAAGGCGTCGAGAGCGTCGTCGAGGCGCGATTCCTCGTGGGGGCGGACGGTTCCCACAGCAGCGTTCGGCAGCAGCTCGGCTGGGAGTTGCAGGGTAAGACCTACGCGACTCGAGCCGTCCTTGCCGATGTCGAGGTGAGCGAGGAGGCGGACACCGCGGACGGGTGGCTCGCCGAGCCCGATCGCCCGTCGCTCCTTATGTCGATCCGGTATGCGCCGCGGATATGGCGCTTGATCGAGCAGGGCATTCCCGACACGCTGACGGACGCCGAGCTCGCCGATCACGCGCGAGAGCTGACAGAGGTTCTGTTCGGCGAGGGGGCCTGGCGGAAGACGGTGTGGACCTCGGCCTACCGCAAGCACGAGCGCGTGGCGCCTCATTTCCGGAGCGGGCGCGTGCTGCTGGCGGGGGACGCCGCGCACCTCAACAGCCCGGCCGGCGGGCAAGGTCTGAACACGGGCATCCGCGATTGGACTTGCTTCAGTTTAGTGGAGAGCGGTGTGGTGGGCGATGCCCCTTTCGAAT
>CAXDNE010000461.1:0-4171 GCA_963990595.1 uncultured Methylobacterium sp. | reverse complement strand
GCCGCGCCCGCTCTCCCCCAAGTAGCCGCTGCGGTGCGTCGCCCCGACGAGCCCCGCGCATCAACAGGAGAGAGTCATGAAGTTCCGCTTCGTCACCAAGGCCATTCACGCTTACCTCGACTATCCGGTCGCGTTGAGCCTGATGATCACGCCGTTCATCCTGGGCCTCGGCAAGTCCGATCCGCTCGCGCTGTGGCTGTCCGTCGCGACCGGCGTTGCGGCCTTCGCACTGACCTTCTTAACCGACCACAAGACGGGCGTGATCCGTGTGCTGCCCTACCGGCTGCATGTGGCGGTGGATCGGCTCGTCGGCATCACCTTCATCATCGCGCCGTTCGTGCTCGGATTCGAGAGCCTCGACGCGATCTACTACTGGGCCAATGGCGCCGCGGTGCTGCTGGTGACGTTCGTCCTGAACGCGCCCGAGACCGAGGGCCGCACTCCAATTCTCGCCAAGTCCTGAGCTCCGGATGACGAGACCTGAGGCGGCGGCGGCCGGGCGCAGGCTCGGCCGCGTTTTCGTCTGCCCGGATCGTTTACCCGCGGGATGGACCGATCCGCAGGCGGAGAGGGGCCGGGCATGACGACCGCGATGGACGCGCGGCTCATCGAGGCACGCCGGTGCGCCGTCTGCGTACTGCACCTTCCGCACGGCCACTTGCCGATCGTGCGAGCGGGTGCGGGCGCCAGATTGTCCGCTTCTCCGACTTACTTACCCCAAAACGGACCAGCGGCTTCCGGCCACCTTAGGTCTCGCCAGTAGGCCCGCCGGGATGACTGGGGTGGGTGGATTGCGGCTGTTCCGGCTTCGGGAGCAGGTTCGACGAAAGCGGACGCTCGGCGATTGGCTGGAACTAGCCGGAAGAGGGATATCCGCTGCCGAATAGCTTCTTCGGAAAAGTGGGCGGACACCTGCCGCCCAAAACTCGACAAATTACGGTTATGGCGAGCTTGGTGAATCTGGTCCGTAGACGCCGGACGGTCGCGATCATTGCCTGAGCAAGTTCACAATTTGTCGTGTTTATTGATAAGCAAAGAAAGTCCATCGGCTCAGTGCCTGGGCCGATGGCTTCTGATCGGCGCGATCGAATCAGAGCCGAGCGCCCCCACTCGCCTCGATATGCTGACCCGTGATCCAGCGACCGTCGTCAGATGCAAGCATGGCGGCGACCCCGGCCACGTCTTCGACCTGACCGACGCGACCCAGTGCTGCTGACTGGGAGAGCTGCTCCTGGGCGATTGGATTGTCACGGAGCCAGCCAGCGTTGATGTCCGTGTCGATCGCGCCCGGAGCGATGTCGTTCACGGTGATGCCGCGGGCACCGAGTTCCGCCGCCAGGAAATGCGTCAGAACCTGAACGGCGCCCTTGGTCGCGGAATAGGCGGCGTATCCCGGAAAGACGAAACGCGTCATGGCGGTCGTCAGATTGATGATGCGCCCTCCATCGCGCAGGCGCGGGATCGCCTTCTGGGTGACAAAGAAGGTCCCCTTGGTATTCACTGCGAAAAGCCGGTCGAATGTCGCCTCGTCGGTGTCTGCGACCGCCGCGTTGGCATTGATGCCCGCATTGTTCACCAGGATATCGAAACCTGTGGCTCCCGTCCTTGTGAGCAGTTCCTCATCGAGCCGCTGATACATGTCGTCGATGGTCTGGACTTGGCCGATGTCGCCTTGCAGCGCGAAGCCCTGTCCGCCAGCCGACGTGATCGCGTCGAGCGTCGTGTTCGGAGGTCGGGCCGGGTTAGCGTAGACGGCCGCAACGAGTGCGCCATCCTTGGCGAGCCGGATGGCGATGGCCTGACCGATCCCGCGACTTGCGCCCGTCACGACCGCGATCTTTCCAGCAAGGTTCGTCATTGTTCCCTCGAACGGTTCCGGAGCGCGCCAGCGCCCGACACCGCGGGATCTAGGAACGATCAGCCCTCCGTTGAAATCGAATGACTGCATATGGAATCATCCACGACATGGATGATCTCCCCGATCTGAACCTCCTGCGGGTCTTCGACGCGCTGTTCGCGGAGCGGCATTTGACGCGCGCGGCGCGACGCTTGGGCTTGAGCCAATCGGCCACGAGCGCCGCGCTCTCGCGTCTGCGACGGAGCCTCGGAGACGAATTGTTCGTGCGGTCTGTCAGCGGCATGGCGCCGACGCCGCGGGCCGAAGCTCTCGCCGTCCCGGTTGCCGAAGCGTTGCGCCAGATCTCACTCGCGTGGGGCGGTGAGTCAGCCGTCGATCTCGCCTCATTGAAGCGCGTCATCACGATCGGCATGACGGACCACGTCTCGCAGGTCCTCCTGCCACCCTTACTGTCCGAGCTCGAGCGACACGCGCCGCAGGTCGACCTTCGCATTCGCGCCGTATGGGTCCGCAGCCTTCAACAGGCGCTGGACGCCGGCGAGGTCCATCTGGCTATCGGCGCTGTGCCGAAGCTACCGACCCGCTTCGTCACGCGCCGATTGCTTCTCGAGAGCTTCATGGGTCTCCAGAGTGCCGGATATCCGCCCATTCGCGATGCGCAGGACTATGCCGACAGGCCGCACCTCCTGGTGCATGTCGAGGGCGATACCACCGGTCCTGTAGATCGAGCCTTAGCGCTTCAAGGATTGCAACGTCGCATTTCCCTCACGGTGCCACGCTTTGGAGATGTCGCGCCCGTCGTCGAGCGATCCAGGATCATCGCGACGGTCCCACGCTTGATCGCGATGCAGGCGGCTCAGCGCTATGGGGTCGCCGTCTTCGAACCGCCCATACCCTTGAAGGATTTCGCGGTCGATCTGGTGTGGCACCGGCGCGCCGAACACGATGCCGCCCTCCTGTGGTTTCGCGATTTGGTCGTCCGGACGACCAATCGCATCATCGACTCATAAGCTATTCTATAATCGTAAGTCCATTAGTGTGGATTAGCATCAAACCGCGCCTCCTTCACAAATGCTGCTAAAACACCTCAGAAGGCGATTAACTTTCAATTCTCACTGGGATCGCAATCGGCGCCGATCGTGACCCACCTCGTCGGGCGTTTCAGCCTACGCCACAATGACTCAAGCTGATCTTCATGAGGAGTTACGGTTCGACACCGATCCACACCCACTGTCGCGGCGGGTTGAGTCGGGCTAGCGCTGCGGCCGCCACGTGCCGCTCCTCAACCAACTCTCGAATGAGAGCAGGTCCGGATGAATGCCCCGGAGTTGTTTGTCGTCACGGACGACGCCGCCTGACTGGAAAAAGCGATGCATGTTGGCGAGGTGACCTGACCGGTCTTTTGGACCGAGCCGAGTGGGAGGCTACTGCATGGTAGCGGCCATGGGTAGCCGGAAGGCCAGATCTGGGAAGCTGACAGGCGCTGGTGGCCGATAGCAAGCGACGAATGCGGTCGGACGCGGTTGTAGGTGGATTGCCATAGACCAATCACGATCTGCGCCTTCTTCAGCGAGTAGAAGATCTCTTGGCGTAGGCACTCGTCGCGCAGCTTGCCGTTGAAGCTCTCACAGTACCCGTTCTCCCACGGCGAGCCGGGCGCGATGTACTGGATCTGCGAGCCAGCTTTGGCGATCCACTTGCGCAGTGCCTTCGCGATCATCTCCGGGCCGTTGTCGCAGCGGATGTGCTCCGGGATGCCGTGCAGGCACATGGCGTCGGCCAGCGTCTCGATCACGCCGACGCTGTTGATACGCCGCGCCACCTTCAGCGCGAGGCAAGCCCGGCTGTGCTCATCGATCAGCGTCAGGATGCGCAGGCTCCGGCCGTCGTGAGTCTGGGCCTGGACGAAGTCGAAGCTCCAGACGTGATTGCGGCGGAGCGGACGCAGCCGCACGCACGAGCCGTCGTTCAGCCACAGGCGGCTGCGTGGTCGATGCCTTTGTGGGACTTTGAGCCCCTCGCGACGCCAGATGCGCTGAACCCGATCCTTGCCCACTTGCCAGCCCGCTGCCTTCAGAAGCGCGGTGACGCGGCGATAGCCATAGCGCCCGTACTCGGACGCCAGGGCGACGATGGCGCGGGTCAGCTCATCCTCGTCCGCCAGCACGGTGGGCACGTAGCGCTGCGTGCCGCGGTGCTGGCCGACGATCCGGCAGGCGTGACGTTCCGAGAGGCCGTACTTCTCACGGATGCCATCGACCGCCTGCCGGCGTCGCTCGGGGGCTAGATGGGGTATTCGGGGTGCCTCGCGCA
>CAXDNE010000460.1:0-4206 GCA_963990595.1 uncultured Methylobacterium sp. | reverse complement strand
GCTGCACCCGCAGGGCCGCCGCCCGGGCCCGGGCGGCGGCCCTGCGGGTGCAGCCCTGGTCACCGCTCGCCCGCATGGCGGGCCGCCCGGGCCGGCGCCTGGCCGCCGTGCCGCATGTGGCGTCGCTCCAACCGGTGCCCGACATCGCCGCCGGGATCGGAGTCGCCGCCGAGCCGGCGCGTCAGGCTCCGCGACAGGCGACCCGCGGCGCGGCCGATCCGGCCGCGCTCCTGGACCGCAAGGTTCCGAGCCCGGAGCGGATGGTGGCCGAATCCGCGCTGCTGCCGGCCATCGCCACGGGCCTGCCGGTCCTCGACCTGCGCCTGCCGGCCCCGCTCTGCACCGGCGACGAGGTGCGGATCCAGGCCTACGCCGCCCGGATCAGCGGCAGCGTCGGGCTCAAGCCCGGCGACGATCTCGACCTGTTCGGGCCGGACGGCGCCCCGCGGCCGAACCTCGCGCCGGTGATGCTGGCCATGTCGGCGGTGGAACTCGGCACGCTCCGGGCCGGCCCGGACCTCGTCGCCGGGGCGATCGCCCGGCTTAACCCGATCACGCCCGTCGCCCACGAGGCCGCCCATTAGCGTCAAGCCTTGCGGTCCGGCCGCCGCCGCGCCACCTCTGCCCGGCCTGTTCCCCTCACCACGAGCCCGCCCGTGCCCCTGACCGACCTTGCCGCGCGCGCCGGCTCGGCCGTCAAAGCCTTCGCCGAAGCCTCGCACGACCTGCTGATCCAGCCGACCCTGCGGCTCGGGGTCACCGGGCTCGCGCGTTCGGGCAAGACCGTCTTCACCACGGCGCTGATCCACCACCTCGTGGAGACCCACGCCCTGCCGGCCTTCGCGCCCGCCCAGGAGGGCCGCCTGCGCCGCGCGCGCCTCGTGCCGCAGCCCGACGACGACGTGCCGCGCTTCCCCTTCGAGGAGCATTTCGCGACCCTGACCGAGGCCCGGCGCTGGCCCCGCTCCACCGACCGGATCAGCCAGTTCCGCCTGGAGATCGCCTATGAGCGGGCGGCCGGCTGGCGCTCCGGTCCCGCGACCCTGATGCTCGACGTGGTCGATTATCCCGGCGAGTGGCTCCTCGACCTCGCGCTGATCGAGACGAGCTACACGGCCTGGTCGCGGGCCACGATCAACGGCACCCGCCGGCCCGGCCGCGCCGCGGTGGCGGCGCCCTGGCTCGCGGCGCTCAAGGGCTTCGAGCCGAACGGCCCCCTCGACGAGATCGCGGCCGAGCGCGCCAGCGACGCGTTCAAGACCTACCTGGCCGCCCTGCGCGCCGGCCCGGAATCGGTCGCCACGACGCCCCCGGGCCGGTTCCTGATGCCGGGCGACCTCGCGGGCTCGCCCGCGCTCACCTTCGCGCCGCTCGACGGGCTCACCGAGACCATCGCCCCCGATAGCCTCGCCGGGCTGATGGAGCGGCGCTTCGAGGCCTACAAGGCCAAGGTGGTGACGCCGTTCTTCCGCGACCATTTCCAGCGGGTCGACCGGCAGATCGTGCTGGTGGACGTGCTCTCCGCGGTCGATGCCGGCCCGACCGCCCTGGCGGAGCTGGAGGAGGCGCTCGACGCGGTGCTGCTGAGCCTCAACATCGGCCGCAACACGGTCCTGTCGCGGCTGTTCGCCCCCCGGGCCGACCGGGTGCTGTTCGCCGCCACCAAGGCCGACCACCTGCACCAGACGAGCCACGACCGGCTCGACGCGCTGCTGCGGCTGCTGGTGTCCCGGGCCATGCGGCGCACCGAGGCCGCGGGCGCCCGGGTCGGCACCGTGGCGCTCGCCTCCGTGCGCGCCACCCGGGAGACCACGGTCCACGACGGCGGTGAGGCGCTGCGCGCGGTCGCCGGCACGCCGGAGGCCGGCGAGGTGGTGGGCGACGAGGTGTTCGACGGCAACAGCGAGGCCGCCATCTTTCCCGGCGAGCTGCCCGCCCGCGCCGAAGCGGTGCTGGAGGGCGCGGTGGAGCCGGGCTCGCTGCGCTTCCCGCGCTTCCGGCCGCCGCTGGTCCGGCCCGACAGGCTCGGCCGCCCCGGGCACCTGCCGCAGATCCGGCTCGACCGGGCGATGCAGTTCCTGATCGGCGACAGGCTGGCGTGATGAGGCGTGTTGCGCCGTGCCGGGTCAACCAGCCCCTTCGGCAGGGATCATCCAACCCTCGACCTCAACCTGAGGTGCCGGCGCCAGCAGGCCTCGAAGGAGCCCTCCAGCCCGCCGGGCGATTCCTGGAGGGCTCCTTCGCGGCCTCCGCTCCGCTACGGCACCTCAGGACGAGGGAGAGGATCGGAACGCCGTCGCTCCCTGCCGCGGCATCCAGGCGTGTGGTGTGCGCCTCCGGATCGGCCGGGAGCGGAGAGCGGCGCGGTCGGAAAGGCCGGGACGGGCGCCCCGTTCCGAACCGTCGCGCGGCTTCTCTCCCGCCTCGCTTCGGGCGGCAGCATCCCCCGCAGAGGGGGAGGGAGAGCGCCGCGGCATCCTTGAGGAGCCCTCAGCCATGACCTCGGGCCAGAAACCCCGCGCCTTCCGCATCACGCCCGAGCCGCCGGCGGATCCGAGCGTGACCACGACGCCGCTCGCCGCCCGGCCGCCGCAGCCCCGGATCGTGGAGGAGCCCTTCGAGATCGTCGACGCCGCCGACGGCGTCGCCGTGCCGGTGGCACCGCGCCGGCGCTCGCCCTGGGGTGGCCTGTTCCTGTCGGCCGTCGGCGGCCTGGTCTCGCTGGGCGTCGGGCTCTCGGTCGAGCGGATGATCGCCGACCTGTTCCAGGCCGCGCCCTGGCTCGGCTGGGTCGCGCTCGTCCTGCTCGGGCTGGCCGTGCTGGCCCTCCTGGCGATCGTCGTGCGGGAACTCGCCGGCCTGCGGCGCGAGCGGAAGATCGAGCGCCTGCGCCAGTCGGCCCTCGACGCCCTCGGCAGCCGCGACCACACCGGCGCGCAGGCCGTGGGCGGGTCTCGATCGGCAGGCCCGCAACGCCATCGCGACGGCGGCCAAGCAGGTCTCGGCGGTGACGGCGCTGAGCCCGCGGGCGATCGTGGACGTGGCCTTCGTGGTGTTCGCGGCCGTCCGGCTGCTGCGCCGGATCGCGGCGATCTACGGCGGCCGTCCGGGCTTCCTGGGCTTCCTGCGGCTGGCGCGGGCGGCGCTCGCGCATCTCACCGTCACCGGCGGGATGGCGGTGGGCGAGAGCGTGATGCAGCAGGTGCTGGGGCTCGGGATCGCCGCGCGGGTCTCGGCGAAGCTCGGGGAGGGCGTGCTCAACGGGCTGATGACCGCCCGGTTCGGGCTCGCCGCCCTCAATGTCTGCCGGCCGCTGCCCTTCGTGCGGGAGGCGCCGCCCCGGCTCGCCGACGTGGCCGGCGAGCTGCTGCGCGCGGCCGAGCCCGAATCGGAATAGGCGCTACTTGCCGCCCGCGGCGGCGCGGCGGTTGGCGATGCGCGAGAACATGTTGCCGGTGTAGTCGGCGCTCTTCGGCTTCTCGGGCTCGCCGAGCTTGGCCTCGAAGGCCTCGATGCGCTTCAAGAGCGTCGCGTCGTTGAAGAGCGAGCTGTTGAAGTTGCTCTGCGCCCGCTGCCCGAGGGCGGCCTGCACCGCGTCGAGTCGTTCCAGAAGCTCTTTGCGCGTCACGATGCTCTCCAGGGGCGCCTTCGGGACGAAGACCGCCCGTGCCACCACTGGAGGGGGCGGTGGTAAACGGCGCGTTAACGCCCGGCCTACAGCCCCTTCAGGAAACCGGCGAGCCGCATCAGCCCCTCCGGCCACGGCCCGTGCCCGCTCGCCACGTTGATGTGGCCGGATTCGCCGGCATCCACCGTGAGCGCCCCCCAGGCATGGGCGAAGTCGTCGGCGCGGTCGTAACGGCAATGCGGATCGGTCCGGCTGGCGACCAGGAGCGACGGGAAGGGCAGGGGGTCCCGCGGAACCGGCGCGAAGGCGCGCACCGAATCCGGCAGGTCCGGCGCTTCCTCCACGTCCGGCATGGCCACCAGCAGGGCGCCGCGCACGACGCCGGCCGGGAAGCGCGGCACCGCCTCGACGCTCGCCACCACGCCGAGGCTGTGGGCGATCAGGATCACCGGCCGGGTCGCGGCCGCGACCGCCTCGGCGATCCGCCCGCACCACGCCTCCGGCGGCGGCGCGGGCCAATCGTCCTGCGCGCCCCCCCGCGCGGTGGCGCGGCGCCCCGCCCCGCGGGCCGGCCCATG
>CAXDNE010000459.1:0-4239 GCA_963990595.1 uncultured Methylobacterium sp. | reverse complement strand
CCCGAGCGGCCATCGTAATCGACGCCCTCAGGACATCGAAATTGTCGTTGCACAGGAGAGGTCGTAGCGTGGCGGCTCATCACCGTCGTACCCATCACGACGAGATAACGGCAGGTCAGCGCCGCTGCGCGCGAAGCGCAGCGGTACCGAGACGGTGATCAGGTACGAGTCGTGACACGCGCGGCAGTGCGGATGTCCTCGACCTGGACACCGAGCGCACTGAGCGTCAGGCGCATATCGTTGAAAACCGGTGCCACCTCCTTCGGGTCGGAGATGGTAAAGAGCGCGGTGAACGGGACACCCTCCTCCGGCATGCGCTCGCCTGCCCGTGTCAGATAGTTCACGGCCCGCCGCCAGTTCGACGACTTTCCGACGCCGATCGGCATCGACCTTCGAACATCTTGACGGGGCTCCACTTGAGACCGTGCTCAATGCGCTCCGCTTCCATGGTCCGCCGCTCGGCAGCGCCCGGCAGGTAGACCGGATCCAAGCGCCCCGCCAGTGCGGCACGCCCTCCCGGTCGAAATCCTCCTGCTGCAGAGCGGCATCAATGTTTACACGCACGAACTCGGACCCGAAGCAGGTGTCGAGCGGTGGCGTCGAGATCACCGAAAGCCGAGCCGCACCGCGGCACTTACCGTCCTGTCCAGTGAGCGACGGAGGCCACATGAGACGGAACGCGATCTCCTGACCAGTCCGGATGCGCGTGGCAAAAACCCAGGGTGATCTGGTTGTCCCCGCCTTCCAGGATCTCGTAGGCCGAGGGTGGTACGCCGAAGCCCGCTAAATCGCGTGCGACCGCCGCAAGGTTCCGGCCCGCCAGTATGCCCGGCATTCGCGCATGGTGCAGGAGGAGCCCGATCAGCGTCTCGCGCGAGACCTCACCCTCGATGCTCCGTTCCAGGACCGCAGCCGTTTTCGCCACCAGGGGTTAGGCGTAGCTCGTTCCGCAGCCATCGGTCACGGCCCCATCGGGCGTGATCGCAAGTCCGAGTGCGAGCGATATGACGGTCATTAGCAGCAGGGCGGGAAGAGCAATCTGCTGATTGTTCAACTCGAAGACGATCACGGTTACTGTCCGATCTTGGCCACCAGGCGGCCAAAGCCCTCGCGGTAAGACATGCGCTCGGTCTCACACCACTCCACGAAGCGGTTGATGTCGGCGATGGCGGCCCGGAGGTTCAACTGATCCGTCGGCTCATCGACGGTGATCCGACGCTTGCGCCGGGTCGGCACCTCGCGGCTCGGGAACCCCAGCTTGTCAGCCACACGATCGATCTCCCGGGCGACTGGTGCGGCCGGCTCCGGCGCGGCTGGCTGGATCTCGGCGAGCTTGCCGAAGCCGAAGGAGGGCTTGCTGGTCACGCTGCGGCCTTCCGGTTGAGGGTGCTGACGAGTTCGATGATCTCGCCCGACAGACGCTCGGCGTTCTCCTTCGCGGCTGGGAGCCCGTTCACGAGGGATGGGTCCAGCTCAACGAGTGTCTGGCCGTACGTGAACATGCTCTTGTAGGCAGCCCGCTCGTTGAGGTGCGTGGTCAGGACCGGGATCCCGGCCTCGCGCAGCTCGTCGATGATCATCTTCTCGTTCCGGGTCGGGATCGCTGACGACGTACGGGTGAACAGCACACGGAACGGGATCGCCCGGCCGACCACCTGCTCCTCCTCCTGCACCAAGCCGACAGCGCGGGCGGCCTGTGCCGCGTCGACTGCGGAGGCCTGCATCGGGATCAGCACTAGGTCGGACCGCATGATGGCGCGCGAGACCATGCGGCTCGCCGTGCCTTCCAGGTCCACCAAGACGAACTGGCGGGCGGCACGCTCGGCGTCGATCGCCGAGACGATGCCGCTCTCCCCAACGTCGCCGAGTACCTTCATGGCAGTGCTGCTGCCCCCCCTCGCCCAGCCCGCGATCGGGCGGTTCGGGTCGCAGTCGAGCAGCGTCACGGTGGCGTCATGGGCCGCCAGCGTCGTCCCCAGCACCAAGGCCGTGGTCGATTTTCCAGCGCCGCCTTTGGGGTTGGCGATCGATATGACGGGCATGCCGACGCTCTCCTGCCGGATTGTAGAGGCGAGGAGGGTAGTGATCGCACGATTATCAAAGGGTTAAAACCCATTTCGGTGTCGAGCGGCTCGGAGCAAATGAGAGGGGTACGGTTGCGTTAAAAGCGTAGCACTCGACAGCGCAGAAGCGGCGCTGATCCCAGACTAAATAATGTGATATGATATGATAGCTAGCGCTAGCACCTATGCGAGAGACGTTGGGATGCTATGGGGGCGGGCTAGGATCGCTCGGGGCTGCTCGGCGATCTGATAGATACGTGGTCATGTGGAACGGGCTCCGCCTCGCCTTCGAGGCCACACCTGTCCGGTATAGCCGGGTCGAGGTTCGGGACGGAGCAACACCGTGTCCCACCACTTCACCGATCCCGCCTTCCTATTGGCCATCGTCGCGGCTCTGTCAGGCTTTGGGCGCGCAGTCCGCAGCATTGACGCGTTCGTCACAGCTATCCAGTCCCGGCCGCGACGTTGACTTGACCGTACGCTCCAGCCGACATGAGCAACCCTGGCTGCGCTCGATCCATCGAGTCGTGAGCCGGGAAAGGAGATAATCGCCGCGGACTTGAGACCCTGAAACGACTACGGGCCCCCCGTCGCCAAACGAGGAGCCCGCGAAATCGAAGTGGCCTGTAAGAGGACCTTCTGCAATCCCTCACAAGCCACATGACGCCCCCGGGCGTCAAGCGGGAACGCCAATTCCCGCGACGATGAAGTCGTGCCTTGTGGAAAGGGTACGCACGCTGTGCGTACCCCTTGCTCTGCCGCGGCCCTGTGAAGGGCCAGGACGATGTTTGCTGAGGAAATCCGCCGACAGGCGGAGGTTGCCCCCCAAGCCGCGCTGCCGGCCGTGACGGCTGCGCTCTGGCGCGCCTACGGGCAGGGGAAAATCACAGAGGTTGAGGCGGAAGCTCTGTCGGGGCTGATCGAGGCGCGCACGGATGCACCCGCTTCCCGCCGTCTCTCACCGATCGAACAAGCTGCCCGCGGGCCATCCCCCACCGCATCACCTCCGAACTCCGGCTCACCAGCGCGTAGGTCAGTCGGCTCACGCCCACGCACGGAGGCCTCGCTGGAGCGTCGCCGCCGCTGGGCCGCCTCGGGGCGGCTGCCGCCGGGGTTGGCCGCGCGGTTCACCCTGGCCGAGCAGGCGGTGCTCGCCCTGGTCGCGGCCGAGACCGTGCGCCGGAAGGATTGCCGCCTAGCCATCGGTCAGCTCGCGGCGATCGCAGGTGTCGCCGAGACCACCGTGCGCAACGCCATCCGTGAGGCGACACAGTTGGGGCTGGTGACGGTGGAGGAGCGGCGCGTCACCGGCTTCCGCAACGACACCAACATCGTGCGCATCGTCGCGGCCGAGTGGCAGGCCTGGCTGCGGCTGGCGCGTAAATCACCCGGCGGACACCTCGACCGCGTTGATGCGCGTGTGGCGTCGGGGGAGGGGGGAGGGTGCAAATCCCCGCGGGGCACGCCTACTGAAGTTCTAACCCTGTCAGAATCGGGGAAAACGGAACCCTCAGAATGCTGCCGGAGGGCAGCGGGCGACCTCAACCGATCCGATCCAACACGGATCCGCGCGGGTCGTGGCACGGGCCGAGTCATGCGCTGAGGGTCTGACGCCGGACGGTTTGACGAACGCACGGGCTCGGTGAGCGCTCGAAGGGTAGAGTCTGTCCAAACATCGAGTGACGACCTGATCGCCCGTGGGTGTGAGTGCCGAGGACGGGGGCGTTTAGCTTCTGGAAGTGGGGCCGCGCGCCTGCGCGCCGGCCTTCAGGGACGAGAGGGGAGGGGTGTCGGGATACCCGACGCAAATCCCGGGAAGGACGACAGGACGCTCACCCCGGCGCCGCCGCGCCGCGGTGACCGCTCGGGCTCGCTCCGCTCCCTCGCATAAGGAACACATCATGAACATAACGGTGCCTGCCGGCGCGCAGGATCCCGCACGCCCATCAGCCTCGCAAGACGGGCTGGAGGCTCTGCTGCGGGTCCTGCCACACCGGTACAAGCCCGGCCTCAGGGCCCTGCTCACCGGCCCGGAGCCCGGCGGTCCGGCCTTGGGCCACGTCTACGTCGGGGACGAATGGCTCGCCTCCGCGCTCGGTTTGTTGGGCCTCGGCCCAACTTGGGGTCACTGCAAGAAAGTGACGTCTGCGTACGCTCAGGCGGAACGGAGAGCGAA
>CAXDNE010000458.1:0-4244 GCA_963990595.1 uncultured Methylobacterium sp. | reverse complement strand
ACACTATCCTCTTCGTCGGCAGCGTCAGATGTGTATAAGAGACAGGGATCCACCGCCAGTGCCGCGGATAGCCCACCATCATGAGGAGCCCGGCCGTGGCGTAGACCGCGACCCGCTCGATGCTGGGATCGGCCGTCACCACCGGCCGGAGACCGATCGGCACCAGGGTGACGGCGGCGATGAGCGCCACCAGGATCCAGGCCGCGATGCGGACTAGACCGAGCCACCGCGGGCCCGACAGCTGCGTGTCCGATCCTTGCATCGAAACCCCATGCGCGCGCGCCGACGGCGCAGGTCTGCGGCGAACGCCGGCCGTTGCCTGTAGCATGACGGCGGCCAAGGACGGGAAAACCTGATCATGCGCCGGATGCTGGTCGTCGCAACCCTGCTCGCGTACACGGCGATGCTGCCCGCCCGCGCGGCCAATCCGGTGCGGGACGTGCTCTGGGTCGCGCTGCAGGGCTGCGTGCTCGCCAAGAAGGCTGCGGGGCGGAGCTTCCCCTGCCTGTCGGTCGATCTCGGTGACGGCGAGCGTCCGGGAACGGCGGTGCTGCGGGCGCCCGGCCAGCCGACCCACACCGTCGTGATGCCCACCGACAACGTGTCGGGGATCGAGGCGCCCGTGCTCCAGGGGCCCCGCGGCGCAGCCTACTGGCGCGCGGCGCTCGCGGCCCGGCACGCCGTGTCGGACGCGCTGCAGGGCCGGCTGCCGGTCGCGGCGGTCGGCCTGGAGGTGAATTCGGTGGACGGCCGCAGCCAGGATCAGCTGCATATCCACCTCGACTGCATGCACCGGAGCGTCATGGCGGCCCTGAAGACGCATGGCGGCGCGGTCGGCCAGACGTGGGCGCCGTTCCCCGTGCCGCTGGCGGAGCGGCAATACCTCGCCCTGCGGGTTCCGGCCGACGCGGTGGAGCGCTTCAACCCGTTCGAGGCGCTCGCCCATGTTCCCGGCTGGCGGGGCAAGCTGCACGACGCGACCTTCGCGGCGGTCGCGGCCGACCCGGACGATCTGCGGAGCGACATGATCGTCTTGGCCTACCGGATGCCCGAGGCCAGCGCCGAGGAGCTGATGGATCACAGCTGCCGGGCCGCCCGGCGGGGCCGGGCGAGCTGACCGGCCGACGCGCCGAGCACGCCACACTGTTGCCGATCCGTTCTATCCGGCCGATCCGGCGATGAGGCATAGGAGCGGCATGCGCATGCCGGTGCTCAGCCTGTCCGCGATGCTCCTCCTGACCGCCTCTCCGGCGGTCACGGCCCCGGCGGCGACACAGGCGGATCCGCGGGCGCTGGAGCAGGCTTGGCACCGCTGCCTGCGCGAGGCCTACACGCACCAGCCCCCGGGCCAGAGCCGGGCCGGTGACGAGCGCAATGCCCTGGACGAGTGCAAGCCCCGCGAGGACGCGCTGGTCGCGGCCCTGATGTCAGGCCACCGTCCCGAGGATCGCCGCTCCGGGACGGTCTGGGCGCGCACCTGGGCCGCCTTCGTGGAGCCGCTGACGGCGTGGTTCGGTGCGCTGCGGCGCTGAGGGCGCCGCAGCCCGCCGGACGACCCTGTCCATCACGAGGTCGACCACTCGCGCTTCACCTCCTCGGCCGGCCGATCCAGGTGGACCTTGCCGTCCGTCACGGACTGCACGAAGTCGAGCGGAATGTAGTGGTGCAGGCCGCCCGCGGCGGCGTCGGTCTTCGTCAGCTTGATCTCACCCTTGTCGACATGGTCGACCGTGCCGACATGGGCCCCGTCCGAGCCGACCACTTCGGCATGGTCCTTGATCTGCGTGACATCGGCCATCGAAGTCCTCCCTGTTTCGCAAGGACAATCGAGATGGCCCGGCCGCGTTCCGGGCCCGGCCGGCGCCGCGACGATCCATGCGCCGCAAGTCCCGCCACCGTTCGCCCGTCGCGGAACGCCGCGAACGCCGAGCCCGGGCGGCGGAACCCGGGGCACAGGCTCCTGCGGCTCCGGCCTCACCTGCGGCGCCCCGGAACGACGGGCAGGGCGCCGCCGTCGCGGGCCAGGTCATCGGCGCGGGCCGGATCGTCTCCGCAGCGACGAGGCCTGCATCCGGCGGCCCGCAGTCTGTCAGGCGCCGCCGATACCGGTCGTCACCTTGCCCGACCCCTGGCATTCGGGACAGGTCTTGTCGGCGACCTTGCCCGTGCCGCCGCAGGCCCGGCACAGATTCTCGCCGGATCCGGGGGTACCGGGAGGGGCCTCGTCACCGGGTTTGGCAGGGTCCGTGCCGCCCATCGTCGTCTCCCATCCGAGGTGTATTTTCTCGCCAGGATTCAACCAAGGCGGACAAGAGCTGTTCCTGTCCGCACCCCTGTCCCCGGCGGCCCCCTGGGACGGGCGGATCGCGGTGTCAGCCCGCCGCGGCGTCGCACCGCGCCGGACGCGCCGAACCGGGTCGTCGGCGGATCGTTGGGCCTTCATGACCGATCCGACCCGCACGCCGCACCTGGACCCTGTCGTCGAAGCGCGCCGCCGCGAGATGGCCACCGAGCATCTGCTGTTCGGGACGATCCGCTTCCTGGCGCAGCGCCATCCGGAGCTGCTGGACGAACTCGAAAGCAGCCTCGGTCACCTGTGGGACAAGGTCGAGGGCGAGGCCCGGGACGATGCGGCGGTGCGCAAGATCGCCAGCCGCATCATCAAGAGCTTGCGGGCCGAGCGCTGAGCCGACCCGCTCCGGCCTCAGCGCTGGGCGCCGTCGTTCAACCGGATGGTCGGGATCATCTCGACGGCCTTGGCGGTCACACGGTCGAAGGACTCGCCGGTCAGCCCGCGTTCCGCAGCCAATTTCCTGATCCGGTCTGCATGCTGTGAAAGTGTAAGGCCGAAGTAGGTCTTCTCTGTCGCCTGATCGACAGCCTCGTTCGCCACGCTTCAACTCCTGTTCATGGTGAGGTTGGGGGCGCTGATTTGGTCGAAGACGCGCACGTCTTCAAGACCCCCATGCGGGGCCGGTTCCCAGCTATGAACAGGCGTCATCCCGGGCGGGGCCTCCGGCCGCGATCGAACGGTCCGCGATCCCTGGTCTGAGGCGCTCTAGCGCGCGCAGCCGATGCAGATGCCGCGGGTGATCGCGTCGTTGCGCTCCTCGACGGCGTCCCGGCGCTCGATGCTGCCGGTCTCGTTGGGGTTGACCGCACTCGGATTGGGCACCGTCTGGCCGGTTGCCGTGGTGTGCGGGGCCTTGGCGGCCGAGGCGGGGCCGCCGCCGGTGCCGGTCTGGCTCACGGGATCGGCCGAGGCGGGGACGGCGCCCAGGGCCAGGGCCGCGGCCAGTGCGAGGGTCGAGGATCTGCGCATGTGAAGCTCCCAACACGGCGTCCGCCGGTCTGCGTGAATCCGACGCATCCGCGCGGCGGAAGTTCCCGCTCCACAGGGCCCCCGCGACGGCGCGCCCGGCCGCTCCGGCCGGGCGGCGCCTCCTGACGGCCCAGCCGCCATGGCCTAAGAGGGGCTGCGGGGATCCAAGGGGACGGATGGATGGGCAACGGCGACGGCACCAGCGCGCCGCACGCGAAGATCGCGGAGGTCCAACGCTTGGCGACGGCACTCGCGGCCCGGGTGCGCTACGCGCAGCTCGTCGGGCGACCGATCTACGAGGCGCAGATCGCCGCCCTGGTCGGCGCCGCGCGCCTGATGGACGAGGCGAAGGCGCCCTGGCCGCCCATGGTGGAGGAGGTGCTGACGGAGCTCGCCAAATCCATCGACGGCGCCGATCCGGGTCCGGAGGCCCATGGGGCTTGAACGCGCGGCGCCGGGAGCCACCCTTCTCTCCCTCAGCACCGGACCGAGGCCGGTGAGCGATGGAACAGGACATGCCGGGCGTCGATCGGACGGCCCGCACGATCGTCGAGAGCGTCCACGCCGCCATCCATGGGAAACCCTGCTCCGCGACGCCGCTCCAGGACAGGCCAACCGGAGGGGCCCGGCGGTGTTCCTGGCCGGAGCCGGCCGGGACCCGCGCGGCGCGGACCGGGAAGCGGCGCGGCGATGCCGGCCGGCGATCAGCCGAACTTGCCGAGCCAGCTCAGGGAGAGCCGCAGGCGCGCCGCGCCGTCCCGCGCGAACCACAGGCCATGGGCGAAGACGACCCGCTCGGGATTCAGCGCGATCAGTTCCGACGCGGCCTGCGCGGCCGCGCGCCGGCGCAGCCTGATCACGAAGCGCAGATAGGGGGGCGGCTGTCTCTTATACACATCTGACGCTGCCGACGAAGAGGATA
>CAXDNE010000457.1:0-4245 GCA_963990595.1 uncultured Methylobacterium sp. | reverse complement strand
CCGAGCACAACCAGCGCGCCAGACCCTTCGTCTGGACAAAGCCCGCCACCGATATACTCGAAGCCGTCGGCCGATCCCCTGAACCATCCGTCTGAGTCAGTGCACTAGTGGTTGAACTCTGACGGTTGAGTCCGTCCGGGATTTCGTTTTGCGCTGTGCCCTGCGAGTCTTGCGGGATGCGTAGCGGCATCTCCTTCACGCTCTCTGCCTCGGATCGCCTTCAACTCGACGCCCTCGTGGCGGACCGCAACACGCCGCAGAAGCATGTCTGGCGCGCCCGTGAGACCGCCAACGCCGTGAGCTTGTTGACTGCCCGTGCCATAAGTCTGCCAAACCCCTAGCATCCACCCCAGCATGTGAGGGGAAATTAGGTGGAACGAAGCGGAACGGTGTCAACGCCCTTGAGATCGAAAACCGTTTGTTTTCAAGGGCTCAAGAGACAATTCGGAACACCCTGGAACAGGTAACTGGCGGAGAGGGGGGGATTCGAACCCCCGATGCCCTTGCAGGCATGCCGCATTTCGAGTGCGGTGCATTCAACCGCTCTGCCACCTCTCCGCGAGGTGCCTCGATGAGACGGGCGGTGCCTAGCACGCGCGGTCCGGCTTCACAAGCGATGTCGTCACACCCCGCGACGGGTCAGACGACCACGGTGATCGCCCGCGCGGCACGGGTCAGGCCCGTGTAGAGCCAGCGCGCCCGGTGCTCACGGAAGGCGTAGGATTCGTCGAAGAGCGTCACCCGGTCCCATTGCGAGCCTTGAGCCTTGTGCACCGTCAGCGCGTAGCCGTAGGTGAACTCGTCGGTCTCGCGGCGCAGGAACAGCGGGATCTCCTCGTCCGTCCCGGTGATCATCGCGCGCAGCACCTTGATGTCGGTGGGCTTCCGGCGGAGCGCCGGATCGTCCTCGGGCACCACGTCGAGGCGGATCAGGTCCGGCCGCGGCGGGGCACGCAGGGCCTGCACCGTCCAGGTCGAGCCGTTGAGCAGTCCCTTCACGCGGTCGTTGCGCAGACAGACCAGCTTCTCGCCCACGGCCGGCATCGGGTCGGTATGGCCGGCGAGTTCCCGGAGCCGGGCATTGTAGAGGCGGCGCGTCTTGTTCAGCCCGACCAGAACCTGGTCGCATTCGAGCACCTCGGCCGGGTCGAGGGCGCGGCGCGAGACCACCCGGCTCTGCCCATAGCTGCCGAGCTCCAGCCGGCCGCCTTCGCGGATCGTCATCGCCATGCGCACGATCGGGTCGTCCTTAGCCTGCCGGTGGACCTCCGTGAGCATCACGTCGGGCTCGGCCTCGGTGAAGAAGCCCCCGCCGCGCACCGGCGGCAGCTGCGCGGGGTCGCCCAGGACCAGGACCGGCCGCTCGAAGGACAGAAGATCATTGCCGAGGTCGGAATCCACCATCGAACACTCGTCGATGATGATCAGGTCGGCCTTGGCGGCCGGGCCGGACCGGTTCAGCGTGAAGGTCGGTCCGCCCTCCTCCGCCTCCTTGGTGCGGTAGATCAGCGAGTGGATCGTGGCGGCGTCGTAGCATCCCTTCTGGCGCATCACCGAGGCCGCCTTGCCGGTGAAGGCCCCGTAGACCACCGTCCCGTCGACATCCTCGGCGATCCGGCGGGCGAGCGTGGTCTTGCCGGTGCCGGCATAGCCGAACAACCGGAACACCTGGGATCCGCCATCCCGCCGCCACGCGGCGATCGCCTTCAGCGCCGCATCCTGCTGCGGGGCGTAGGCGGCCGGCAGCCCCGCGCTCATAAGAGCCCCATCACGGCCAGCGCACGGTCGGCGGCATCGAGGACAGGATCGAGGCGACGTTGCCGCCGGTCTTCAGGCCGAAGATCGTGCCGCGGTCGTAGAGCAGGTTGAACTCGACATAGCGCCCGCGCCGCACCTGCTGCTCGAAGCGGTCCGCCTCGGTCCAGGCCTGCCCGACATTGTCGCGGACGATCTTCGGATAGGCCTCCAGGAAGGCCAGGCCGACGTCGCGGGTGAAGGCGAGGTCGGCCTGCGGGTCACCGCCCCAGCGGTAATCGTAGAAGATCCCGCCGATGCCGCGCGGTTCGTCCCGATGCTTGAGATGGAAATACGAGTCGCACCACGCCTTGTAGCGGCCGTAGTCGGTCCCGTGCGCCGCGCAGGCCCGCTCCAGGCAGGCGTGGAAGTGGCGGCTGTCCGGGTCCTCCTGCGTGCGGCGCCGGTCCAGGACGGGCGTCAGGTCGGCGCCCCCGCCGAACCACGCCCGCGTCGTCGCGACGAAGCGGGTGTTCATGTGCACCGTCGGCACATGCGGGTTCCAGGGATGGGCGATCAGCGAGATCCCGGTGGCGAAGAAGCGCGGATCCTCCGCGGCGCCCGGCATCTGCGCGCGGAACTCGGGCGCGAACTCGCCGTGCACGGTGGAGATGTGCACCCCCGCCTTCTCGAAGACCCGGCCCTTCAGCATCGCCATGACGCCGCCGCCCCCGGGCCGGCCGGTGTAGTCGGTGCGGGTCCACGGCGTCTTCTCGAAGGTTCCCGGCCCTGCGGGGGCGTCCGGGTGGAACGGGCCCGTCGCCTCCGCCTCCAGGGCCTCGAAGGCCGCCAGGATCCGGTCGCGCAGGCTCTCGAACCAAGCGGCGGCCTCGGATTTCATGGCCGTGACATCGGCCTCGGAGGGAGGGGCAGCCAGGGCTGCGCGCGCGTCGTCCGGCATCGTCATGAAAGAGGCTTTCCCATCGCGCCGGGCCGGCGTCAATTCATCGGGGGCCGGATGCGCCGGCCCCACCCGCGAGCGGGGCCGGCCGCTCGGCCACAGGCTTGAGCAGGCCGGTGGCGCTCGCCACCAGCGCCCCGTCCGCGTCGCGGATCTCGGCCTCGCAGAAGATCACCGAGCGCCCGGCCCGCGTGACGCGCCCCTCCGCGAACAGGACGCCGCGGCCGGGGGAGAGGAACCGGGTCTGCATATCGAGGGTCACCACCGGCCGACCGGCGTTGAGGCGGGCCGCCGTCCCGAGGGCGACGTCGAGCAGGGTGCAGATCACGCCGCCATGGGCGATCCCGAGATTGTTGGCATGGTCCGGCCGCAGGGTCAGGCGCAGCCGCGTACGGCCTTCGCGCACGTCGAGAGCCTCGATCCCGCAGAAATCCACGAAGGGAATATGGGCCCCGAAAACGGTGCCCGGCTCCGATTGCTGGTCCACGCCGATCGTCCCGGATCTCGCTGCGCCGGGAGGGTTATGGCCCAGGCCGGCGCATTTTCCCAACGCCCCTCCCCTGAGATCCTTGTCCCAAGACTTGTCGGCGACCGGCCCGCAAAAGGACCGGCGCGGCAGGACATCGCGCGAAGTCTCGCGGGTCTCATCAGACGGGGAACCGATCTTTGCAGACAAGGGGACCGGAATGGCACCGCCGGAGCGCGTCCCGACGCGGCGCCGCGCGACGCGAGTTCGTGCAAGTGTGCGTCGCGGCCTCCCGTTTTCTCAGGCGACGATTTCAGCTGGACCGACCGCCTGAATAATATGCGTGTTAACGACCAGGCCTTCGCGCCGGGAAATGCTCGACGACGACTTGATTTTGCTGCAGAGACGATAGAACCGTTTCACCACCGTCTGATAGAGGGAATCATCGATGGACGACAACGCCACTGAACAGCAGCAGACCTTTATCGAGCAGGCCTCGGACATCGTCTCGGCGTATGTCTCGAACAACTCCGTCCCGATCAGCGAGCTTCCCGGCCTGCTCGCCGGCGTGCACGCGGCCCTGACGAAGCTCTCCGCGCCCGCCGCTACCGCCACCGAGGCGGCCGACAAGCCGACGCCCGCCCAGATCCGCAAGTCGGTGACCCCGGACGCGCTGATCAGCTTCATCGACGGCAAGCCGTACAAGACGCTGAAGCGCCATCTGTCGCGCAACGGGCTGACGATCGAGCAGTATCGCGAGCGGTTCGGTCTGCCGCGGGACTATCCGTCGACGGCCGCCAGCTATTCCGCGCAACGCTCGGAACTCGCCCGCAGCCTCGGCCTCGGCCAGCAGCGCCGCAAGTCCGCCGCGGCGGCAGAGCAGCCCGCCCCGGCGCCGGAAGTCGCCGAGAAGCCGAAGCGCGCGAGCCGTCCGCGCAAGGCCAAGGAAACGGCCTGATCCCTGGAGCCGGCTCGGCGCGCCGATCCGGCTCCGGGGCTTCCGGACGGCATGCGGCCCGCGTGTCGTCCCGTCGCTAAGCCTGTCTCTTATACACATCTGACGCTGCCGACGAAGAGGATAGTG
>CAXDNE010000456.1:0-4248 GCA_963990595.1 uncultured Methylobacterium sp. | reverse complement strand
ACACTATCCTCTTCGTCGGCAGCGTCAGATGTGTATAAGAGACAGGCCGGATTCCACCTGTCGGCATCGGGCCTTGGCCGGCCTGCCACCCTGCGCGGCCGGGTGGCCCGAGCCGCGCCGCGCCCCGAAACATTGCTTGGCGACGATCCCGTTTATTCAGAATGCGGTTCTTTACAGCCGCCGCTCGGCACCGATACACTTTCCCGTGAGGGCCGGACCATCGCCGGCCGTCAGCGAAACGCGGCCGAAGCTGCGGCGCCAGGGAGGATGGATGGACACGGGACAACCTCTTCTGGAGGTCGATGGCGTCACGCTCCGGTACAAGACGCCCGACCACCTCGTCACGGCCACCTACCGGGTGAGCTTCCGGGTCTGGCCCGGGGACCGGTTCGTGCTGCTCGGGCCGTCGGGCTGCGGGAAGTCGACCCTGCTCAAGGCGGTGGGCGGCTACATGGCACCCACCGAGGGCGAGATCCGGCTCAAGGGCCGGACCGTGAGCGAGCCCGGCCCCGACCGGATGATGGTGTTCCAGGAATTCGACCAGCTCCTGCCGTGGAAGACCGTCCGGCAGAACGTGGTCTTCGCGCTCGAAGCCTCGCGCCGGCTCAAGGGCCGGGCGGCGCGCGAGCGGGCGGACCTGTACATCGACAAGGTCAACCTCACCAAGTTCGCCGACAGCTACCCCCACACCCTCTCGGGCGGCATGAAGCAGCGCGTGGCCATCGCCCGCGGCATGGCCATGGAGCCCGACATCCTGCTCATGGACGAGCCCTTCGCGGCGCTGGACGCGCTCACGCGCCGGCGCATGCAGGACGAGCTGCTCGCCCTGTGGGAGGGCACGCGCTTCACCGTGCTGTTCGTCACCCACTCGATCCCCGAGGCGATCAAGGTGGGCTCGCGCATCCTGCTGCTCTCGCCCCATCCCGGCGAGGTCAAGGCCGAGCTCAACAGCGCCGAGTCGCCCGAGGCGGCGCTGCGGCTGGAGAGCCGGATCCAGCAGATGCTGTTCTCGGAAGAGATCGCGGAGGCCGAGAATGTCTAGCGCGCCCGCCCTGACCGGCACACCCCTGAGCGACGCCCCCCTGACCGGCATGCCCCCGAGCGGGGCGGCCCCAAGCGGGGCGGCGCTGCCGGGAGCCGCGCGCCTGTCGCCCCCGGACCGCCCCGAGATCGTGCGCGACACCGGACACGCCCGGGCCGGCGCGCCGGTGGTGGAGAAGCCGCTCTCGGTCGCCGAGCGGCTCTACAACCAGTCCTGGCTGCGCAAGGCCGTGATCCTGATCGTGCTGGCGGCGGTCTGGGAGGCGTACGGGCGCTACCTCGACAACGACCTGCTGTTCCCGACCTTCTCGGCCACCGTGACGGCGTTCGTGCACGGCATCCTGGACGGCACGCTGCCGGCGCGCGCGTGGTCCTCGCTCAAGGTGCTGCTGATGGGCTACGCGGCCGGGGTCGGGCTGGCGACGCTGCTGACCGGGCTGGCGATCGCCTCGCGGATCGGGACCGACTTCCTTGAGACGCTGACCTCGATGTTCAACCCGCTGCCGGCGATCGCGCTGCTGCCGCTGGCGCTGATCTGGTTCGGTCTGGGCAACGGCAGCCTGATCTTCGTGCTGGTGCACTCGGTGACCTGGGCGATCGCGCTCAACACCCATTCGGGGTTCCTGTCGGTGAGCCGGACGCTGAAGATGGTCGGGCGCAATTACGGGCTGTCGGGCCCGGGGCTGATCGGCAAGATCCTGATCCCGGCGGCGTTTCCCGCGATCCTGACCGGCCTGAAGGTCGGCTGGGCGTTCGCGTGGCGCACGCTGATCGCGGCCGAGCTGGTGTTCGGGGTCTCCTCCGGGGCGGGCGGCCTCGGGTGGTTCATCTTCGAGAACAAGAACATGCTCGACATCCCCAACGTGTTCGCCGGCCTGCTCACCGTGATCCTGATCGGCCTCGTGGTCGAGAACCTGATCTTCCAGACCATCGAGCGCCGCACCATCCAGCGCTGGGGCATGCACGCCTGACGGCGGGCCGGGCCAGGGCAGGGTGCTGTCCTCGGCCCGGCATGGGCCGGGCCCGGCGGCCGATGAGCCCGCGCACCCGCGCGAGGGCACCGTTCAACCGCCCTCGTCCTGACGTGTCCGCGCCAGAACCGAGGGGGTCTGGATCCGGCATGACCGCCTGCCGTCGCCCGGCGGCGCGTCACGGCACCCGGATCGGGACTGCCGCCGGGGACGGGCCCGGCCGGATCCCGGGGATGCCTCTTCTCGCATGCCGCTCCGGCAGAGAATAGGATTCTCTCCGGCACGGATGCGACACACGTTTTCTTCCTATACGCTCCGTCCGAGACCGCGGAGCCCGATCCTGTGAGCCTAGACGCCCCTTCCCCTTCGGCCCCGGCGAAGGCTGTTCCCGGAGCCGACAGCCGGTCGAGCGCGCCTTCGGTCCTGCCCGGGATCGGCCTGTGCGCGGCGATCACCGCCGTGGCGATGGCCGCGCAGGCGCTGGAGGAGCGCGTCGCCGGCCATCCCTATGTCGAGGCCCTGGTCCTGGCGATCCTGATCGGCATCGCGGTGCGCACGGCCTGGACGCCCCGGGACCGGTTCCGGACCGGCATCGCCTTCTCGGCCAAGCAGCTCCTCGAAGTCGCCGTCGTGTTGCTCGGCGCCTCCTTGAGCCTCGGGGCGATCCTCGCCTCCGGCCCGGCGCTGCTCGCCGGCATCGTGGCCACCGTGGTGCTCGGCATCGTCGCCAGCGTGGCGATCTGCCGGGCGCTCGGCCTGCCGGCCCGGATGGCGATCCTGGTGGCCTGCGGCAACGCGATCTGCGGCAACTCGGCGATCGCCGCGGTGGCGCCGGTGATCGGGGCCGAGCCCAAGGACATCGCCGCCGCCATCGCGTTCACGGCCGTGCTCGGCGTGCTGATGGTGCTCGGTCTGCCGCTGTTCGTGCCGCTGGCCGGGATGACCGACAGCCAGTACGGGGTGCTGGCGGGTCTCACCGTCTATGCTGTGCCGCAGGTGCTGGCCGCGACCGTGCCGGTCAGCCTCCTCTCGACCCAGGTCGGCACCCTGGTCAAGTTGGTCCGCGTGCTGATGCTCGGGCCGGTGGTGGTGGTGTTCTCGCTGATCGCGCCGCGGCTTCCGCGGGCGGTCGGTACCCCGGCGGCGCCGGCCCGGCCGGGACTCACCAAGCTGGTGCCCTGGTTCATCCTGGGCTTCCTGGGCCTGGCGACCCTGCGCTCGCTGGGTCTCGTCCCGGACGCCGCGGTGAAGCCCCTGACGCAGCTCGCCGGCGTGCTCACCGTCCTGTCGATGGCGGCCCTCGGCCTCGGCGTCGACGTGCGTGTCCTGGCCCGGGTCGGCGGCCGCGTCACCCTGGCGGTCACCGCCTCGCTCGCCATCCTCATCGCCCTCAGCCTCGTCCTGATCCGCGCCCTGGCCATCGGCTGAGGCGCGGGAGACCCCGGGCCGGCCGGGGTTGTTCTGCAGTGCGGTATTCCCGGACCATCCTGCATGCCTGCGCCCTGTAAAGACCGTCGGATCGGCGCTCCTGTGCAGGTGACCGGCTCTGTTCCCGGCCCGGCTTCTCTCATCCTGCACCAAAATGCGCTTTCCCCGGCCCGCCGGCTCTCAAGACCGTCTTGACACCTCAGCGGTTTTTGCTTTTGGAAGTCTCTGCGTCATCTCCGACATCTTTGAGTGGACTCGCGCAGTGCCCGAACAGAATCCCGAGAGCACCGTCAGGCTCGTCACGCTGGTCGGCGAGATCGTCGCGGCCTACGTCTCGAACAATTCCGTTCCGCCGACGGCCCTGCCTGAGCTGATGGTGAGCGTGCACGGGGCGCTGGCGAATCTCGACGGGAAGCCCCCCGTCGAGGCGCCGCCCGCCGTGGAGCGGCCGACGCCGGCGCAGATCCGCAAGTCGGTTCAGCAGGACGGCATCGTCAGCTTCATCGACGGTCGGACCTACAAGACCCTGAAGCGCCATCTCACCGCCCATGGCCTGTCGCCGGAGCGGTACCGTGAGCGCTACGGTCTGCCGGGCGATTACCCGATGACCGCGCCCGGCTACGCCGCGCAGCGCTCGGCGCTCGCGAAGGCGATCGGTCTCGGTGTGCCCGGGGGACGCGCCGATCAGCGCAAGACCGGCACGGAGGGCTGATCGGCGGCGTGGGGCGGGGCGGCTTGCCCGTCGGCGGGCTGCGCCTCGATCCGGTCGGCGCGGTCCCGGAACGGCAGCACCTGCGCGGGGGCGGGG
>CAXDNE010000455.1:0-4274 GCA_963990595.1 uncultured Methylobacterium sp. | reverse complement strand
CATCTGGAGCCCGCCTTCGAGGCCTGCGCTGCGCTCCGGCACCTCAGGATGAGGGCGCGGGTGGGATAGGCCCACGGGGCTCCCCGCACGCCGGCCTCGGCGATCGGGCGACGCGCTAGGCCGCGGCCTCCTCCCGCCGATCCGTGATCCAGCGCGTCGCGTCGGCGCGCGGGGCGACCACGTCGGTGTCGATGCGCAGCTGCGGGCTGTAGGCCGGATCCTCCGCGATCACGTCGCCCCAGCGGCGCAGGAAGCGCGCGATCTGCGAGCCCGGCGCGAAGCTGGTCTGCCGCGAGGCGCTCTCGTGATGTGCCATCTCGGCGAACGGCGTGTAGACGATGCGGTAGCCGAGCTGGCGCAGCTTCAGGCAGAGGTCGACATCGTTGAAATCGAGGGCGAAGCCCTCGTCGAAGCCGTTCACGGCCTCCAGCACCGCCTTGCGGGTGGCGAAGAGGGCGCCGGTCACCGCCGAGCAATCCCGCTGCGTCACCGCCCAATCGCCGTAGGTGGGCTCCGCCGCGTCCCGGTTGTACCAGGGATGGGCGAACACATCGAAGATGCCGCCGGTCATGCCGGCATGCTGGATCTTGCCGGTGGGGAACAGAAGCCGGCCGCCGACCCCGCCGACGCCGCGGTCGAGGGCGAAGGTCAGGAGCGCCTCGATCCACCCGGGCCGGCGCACCACGAGGTCGTCGTTCATCAGGATGACGAGGTCGGTCTCGGCGGCCCGCCAGAGGGTGTTCATCTTGGCCGCGTAGTTGAACCGCTCCCCCGGGGCCCGCGTCGTCAGCAGGCGGGTCACCGCGAACCGGTCCGAGCGGCCGCGATAGATCGCGTCGTCGGCCACGTCGTCGCCGATCAGCACCCGGATCCGGTCGGACGGGTAGGTGCTGCGGCCCAGGCTGTCGAGCAGGTTGATCACGTGGGGCTTGGCCCCGTCCGCGACGCGGCCCTGATCGTCCTTGGGCCGGCTCTGGTTGGTCGGCACCACGAGGGTCACGGGCGGGCGCTGGTCGAGGATCCGGCGGATCTCCAGCGTGTCCGGTGTCAGGCCAGAGGCCGTGCGCAGGGGGGCGCCGGCCGCCTCGAACCACCGGTCGAGGGTGTGGGCGCGGGCGGTCCGCGTCGCCTTCGGGCGCTCCAGCGGCGAGGCGATCAGGGTCTGCGGGATCCGGTCGATGCCGACGCCCGCCGAGATCGCGTCCAGCAGCAGTTTGAACCAGGCGGCGCTGCCGTGGCGCCGCGGGAAGTCCGGGGACAGGACCGTCAGGGCCGAGGCGCGGATCAGGAGCGGGAAGCCGACATAATCGTCGGCCATGAGCAGGGCCGGGTTGAAGGCCGGCTTGCAATGAACGCCGCGGACCTGACCGGCGCCGTCCACCACGGCGTCGTCGCCGTAGAAGATGCCGATATCGGGCCGCTCGGCCATCGCCGCCCGGAGATGCGCGACGAGGTCGGGACGCAGGGCCGATGCCGCCGGGGCCACGAAGACCGCCCGGCAGGACGGTATCTGACCGGCGGCGATCTGGCCGAGGCGGCGCGCGTCGACGGGGCGGAACTGCGCGTCGAGGGGGAGCGCCAGGATCTCGTCCGGCCAAGCGAGCGTGGTCCACGAGGCCGACGGGGCCGGAACCGGCTTCTTCTTCAACACGGGTCGCGTCTCCGGGGCGTCAGGATCGCTCGGCGGCGAGCAGGCGTGTCAGGCTCGCCTCCATGGCGGCCGCCACCGCGCCGATGGACAGCCGCTCGCGGATGCGCGCCCGGGCGGCGGCGCCGATCCGGGAAGCGTCGCCGCCCGTCACAACCCGGGCCGCGTCCGACAGGGCGCGGGCGAGGTCGTCCTCGTCCACCTGCCCCCATTCGGCGCCACGCAGGTACGGGCCGTAGGTCTGATCGAGCGCCGTGACCTCGGCTTTGACGGGGAACCCGCAGGAGGCGTCGAGGAAGTCGCGGGAGCCGCCGTAATCGGTGGCGACCACGACCTTGCCCATCTCCATCGCCTCGGCGATCGTCAGGCCGAAGCCCTCCGAGGAATGCGACGAGGCGTAGACCTCGCAGAGCTCGAACAGCGCGCCGAGCTCGTTCTGCGAGAGCGGCTGGTCGATCACCACCACATCCCCGGTCCGGCCGACGAGATCGAGAAGCTTCTTGCCCTCCTCGGGCAGGTCGAAGACGTGCTTGGTCTTGAGCACGAGTTGCCAGCCGGCCTTCGCCAGCCCGGCCGCCCGGAAGGCCCGGATCAGGGCGTGGGGGTTCTTGCGGGCGAGATAGCTCGACCCGTCGAAGGCGTAGAGGATCACCCGCTTGGCCGGATCGATCGCGAAAGCCTTGCGCAGGTTGGCCTTGGCCGAGGCGCTCGCCGGCTCGCCCGCCTCGTTCTCCACCACGTAGGGGACGACGTCGACGGGGATGTCGGTGATCTGCCGGAAGATCGCCGCGCAGAACTCGGTGGGCGCCCAGATCGCGTCGAGGCCGTCGACCGTGGGCAGCCAGCCCCCGGGCACGTGGGAGGTCTCCCAGACGAACAGCCCGACCTTGAGCCGCGCGCCCGCGGCGATCGCCCGCTGCCGGTCGCTCATCAGCGAGTGCCAGCTGTCGCCGTTGAAATGCACCAGGGCGATGTCGGCCGGACCCGAGAAGGTCCGGGCCTGCCAGGCCGGCGCCACCCGGGCGTGGACGTGGAACGGGCGCTCCATCGGGTGGATGTTCAGCGCGAAGGGCGTCCGGTGGAGGGCGCGGGCGTAGCTGCGGGCCGCGACGCCGAGGCCGTTGGCGTAGTTCATCGGCGAGACGTACGACACGCGCAGAGGCCGCTCCGGGGCCTGCGGGGCGCGCAGATCCGCCCAGATCTTGGGGCCCGGATACGTGTAGGTCACGTCGAGCCGGGACAGGTCGAAGCCCCGCTCGGCGATCGCCGCGCGCACCGCCTCGCCGCCGATCGCGGCGTGCTCGCCGAGCAGCGAGCGCTTCACGAACGGGAAGCCCTGGCCGAGCATGTTCTCCCAGTCGAACAGGGTGCGGTTGTTGCGCGGGTCGTTGACCAGCGTCATGTGCTTGTTCTGCGCCGAGAACAGGCTGCGCATCCCGAGCCCCGCGGCGCGCATTCGTCCCGAGAAGGTCAGCTCGTACTCGGTGATGACCGCGTTCTTGTCCGGCCAGTTCGCCACCGACTGGATGAAGTGGCTGAACGCGTAGGACGACAGGCAGCGCTTCTTCAGCGCGAGGAAGAAGCTCTGCAGATGGTGACTGTAGTAGAAATTGTCGGCGAGCCCGACCACCGCCTCCGGGAACGCCTCGATCTTCGCGAGCAGTCCGGCGAAGTCGCCGCTGTCGAGGGGGCCCACGAGGCTGTCATTGGCGAGGTAGAGGGTCTCGGAATCGAGCAGGTCGACATCCTCCAGGAGGACATGCGCCCAGGCGGCGAAGTCGAAGCCCCGGTTCTCCCGCAGGTAGACGGAGGCGCAGAGATCCAGGATCGCCTGCGGCACCGCGTTCTTGTGCTGGTCGGCGGCGATGATCAGGACGATGTCGGCGCCGTTCTCCGCGAAGGCCTTCAGGTAGGGCTCGACATGGCCCCGGATCCGCCCCTCGGGGCAGTGGGTGATGAACAGGGCCGTGCGGGTGTGCCGGCGCGGTTCCCGCTTCAGGCAGGAGAGTCGGGCCTCGGCGGCTTCCGGCACCGCAGCGGCGGCGACGCGGCGGGTCAGCCGTCCCGCCTCCAGGCCGGTGGTGACGTAGTCCACGAGTGGGTTGAGCCCGAGGGCCGCGACCTTCGGGTAGCGCGCGAGGTACCAGGGCGCGTCGAAGCGCGGCGACGGGCTGGTGTGCACGCCCTTGTCGGCGAGGAAGTGGGTGAGCGGGTTCTGCCCGGTCTCGTCGTCGGCGAGATAGGTCTCGGTGTACCAGCGGGTGTCGAACCAGGGCCCCGGATCGAGCCCCTCGGCGGCGCCGTGCGCCAGGAAATGCACGAGCGGGTTGAGGCTCTCCGCCCGCACCGCGGGGGCCTGCGCGGCGTACCAGTCGGGATCGAACAGCGGATGGGGCGCGTAGCGGCGGTAGCCGCCGGCCATGACATAGTGCTCCAGGGGCTCGAGGCCGCTCGTCTCGGCCTCGGGGCAGCGCCCGCGGTAGAACTCGGCGTCGAAGAGGCCCGACCGGCGGATCAGGTCGACGTGCCGGGACAGGCCGGCGAACTCCTCCGGATTGCGCAGGTAGCCCTGTTTCCGGCCGGTCTCGTAATAGTGGGCGAGCGCGTTGCCGCCCGCCGCCCGGGC
>CAXDNE010000454.1:0-4335 GCA_963990595.1 uncultured Methylobacterium sp. | reverse complement strand
CTCCAGGCTCAAAGCCATACCAAAGGGCGGACCACTTCATTGGGGGCGGATCACACGCTGCCGATTAACAGTTTGGAACTGCTCTGATTTTCTGGCTGGGCCTTGATCCCGGCAGCGCCCGGCGATACTGCCCGGCTGATAACGGTCCGCCTCGGCGGATCTTCGGCAACTCTCGGCCACGCGAGGCATCGAAGCCCATGAGCGCGCCTTCGACACCGGCGGATCATGCGGCCATGAGGCGCGTCGCCGACGTGTGCGTCGACGAGGCCGACATCCTGGCGTTGTCTGTGGCGCGGTTCGTGGCCGCCGGGTACATGACGAGCGACGTGGCGTGCTGGAACGCCGCCTTCGACGGCGCCGAGCAGCTGCTCGGCCCCGCGGAAGGCTGTCGCTTCGTCGCCTGCGTGGTGGCGATCATCCGGGCGCTGCGGGCCGAGCGCGACGCCGACTGGTCGTTCATGCCGGCGAGTTGCTGCCGCGTGACCGGGCATGAATGCGCCCTGGTCAACCTGATCAACCGGGGCCGGCGTCGGCTGTGGGCGGATCTCGAGGCGGCGGCGGCGGAGATCACCGGGCGCGACGCGGCGCCGCGTCTGGTGGCGGCGATCCGCGCGGCGGTGGACCCGCTGGACGCCGCGGCCGAGCGGCTCGCCCCGGCGGCCCGCCCCGGCACCGTGGTGCTCCACTGAGCCGCTGCTGAACTGACGATCCCGGCGGAAGCGGCGGATGCCGCGCGGCCGGACTGGAATGGAAGAGGAAAACCGTTCGGTGCCTGCCTTGCGCGTCCCCCTGTCCCGTCGCCGACTCGGGCGCCTCGCCCTCGACGCGACGACCTGCTTCGCGCTCCCGGCGCTCCTCGCCGTCCCGGCGCAGGCGCAGGACGCGTCCGAGAAGGCCGCGCCGCTCAAGCTGCAGCTGAACAAGGTGGAGACCGCCGGGGAAGCCTGCCGGATCACCATGGTGATCGACAACAGCAAGGGCGCGGGCCTCAAAACCTACAAGGTCGACCTCTTCGCCTTCGACACGGAGGGCGTCGCGCAGAAGCGCGTCGCCGTCGAACTCGGCCCGCTTCCGCCCCGCAAGACCACGGTGAAGATCTTCGATTTCCCCGGGATCACCTGCAACAAGGTCGGCCGGGTCCTGCTGAACGACGTCCTGACCTGCGACGGCGGCGATGCCGCGCGCGAGGCCTGCCTCGAACGCACGGAGACCGAGACCAAGGCCGGCCTGCCGTTCGACCGCTGATGCGGTCGGCCTGACGGAAGACGAGTTCGGACCGTCCGGTGCCCCAGGGTCGCCGGTCGGTCAGCGGCTCTCGCCGCAGCCCGAGATGAATGCGGCGCGAGGCCGCGTGAGACCAGGACGCCAGGAGCCCACGATGGACCCGACACAAGCCCCGATCGAGGCGGCCCACGACTTCTCGTTCCTCGGCCTGTTCCTGCAGGCCGATCCGATCGTGAAGGGCGTGATGATCCTTCTGGTGATCGCCTCCATCGCCTGCTGGACCGTCGTCTTTGAGAAGGTCATCCGGCTCTCCGCCGCGCGGCGTCAGGCGAAGGCGTTCGCGACCCTGGTGCGCTCGGGCGGGAGCCTCGAGGGCGAGCACCGGGGCATCGCCGGCCACGTGATCAAGGCCGCCATCGATGCCTGGCGCGATCAGGACCCCTCCGAGACTCGGGCGGAGCGCCGTGAGCGCATCGAGCGGGCGATGAAGGGCGCCTTGACGCTGGAGGTGAAGCGCCTGCGCACCGGCCTGTCGCTGCTGGCCACCTCGGGCTCGACGGCCCCGTTCGTCGGGCTGTTCGGCACCGTCTGGGGCATCATGAACTCGTTCTCGTCCATCGCGCGGAGCCAGGATACCTCGCTCGCCGTGGTCGCGCCGGGCATCGCCGAGGCGCTGTTCGCCACCGCGATCGGCCTCGTCGTCGCGATCCCGGCCGTCATGGCCTACAACAAGCTCTCGAGCGACGTCGGCGGCATCCAGAGCACGTTCTCCTCGTACATCTCGGTGCTCGGCAACCGCCTCGCCCGCGATCGCGCCGGCGCCCACCGCGCCGCGGCCGAATAGCCTCGCCCCGCGCCAGCCCGCACGGGCCGCACGCAACGGAACCGGAGACGCCCGATGGCGATGGGATCCCTGCGCACGAGCGACGAGGACGACCTCGACGACGTGCCGATGTCCGACATCAACGTGACCCCGATGGTCGACGTGATGCTCGTCCTGCTGATCATCTTCATGGTTGCCGCCCCGCTGATGACCACCGGCGTCCCGGTGCAGCTGCCCAAGACCGCGGCGCCCAAGGTGGCGCAGTCGAAGAAGCCGCAGGAGGTCACGGTGGACAAGGACGGCAATCCGTCCATCGCCAAGGAGGCGTTCACGATGGAGAGCATCGTGCCGCGCCTGCGCGAGATGGCGGCCGCCGATAAGGACCAGGTGATCCTGGTCCGCGGCGACCGGGACGTGCCCTACGGCAAGGTCATGGAGGTGATGGGGCTCGTGGGCCAGGCCGGCTTCACCAAGGTCTCGCTGATCGCCCAGTCGCCCGGCGGCGCCGCAGCCGCGACTCCCGCCGCCCCCGCCGGAACAGCCCGCTGACCCGATGAGCACGTTCACGTCGACGGATCTGTCGGGCGATTTCGACGCGCGTCGCCCGGCGGGGCTGGTCGCCGCGTTCCTGGTGGCGCTGGGTCTGCACGCGCTCGTGCTGGTCGCGGTCATGTTCCTGCGGCTCGCGCCGCCGGCGCCGCCCGGCGAACAGCAGATCACCGTCGACCTGGCGCCGATCATGACGGATGCGGCCACCGAAGCGCCGGCTGAGCAGCAGATGAGCCAGGCAGCGCCGCCCGAGACCAAACCCGTCGAGCTGCCCCCCGACGAGGCGGTGCAGCCCCCGCCTCCGGCCGAGATGGCTGAGGTGAAGCCGGATGACGCGCCCGTGGTCGAGCCGCCGCCGGAGGCTCAGCCGGTCGAGCCCCAAGGCCAGGTCATCACCTCCACTTCCGAGGCGGCCGAGCCCTTGGCACCGCCGCCGGCGGAAGTGGCCAAGAGCGAGGAGCCGCCGAAGCCGCTGCCCGATCCCGCCAAGCTCAAGGCCGAGCGGGAGGCCAAGCTCCGCAAGATCCGCGAAGAGAAGATCCGCGAGCAGAAGCGCGAGCAGAAGCGCGAGGAGGAACGACGGGAGCGCCTCGAAGAGATCCGCGAAGCCAAGGCGAAGGCCGCGCGGGAGGCCAAGGCCCGTCAGGCCAAGGCGCAGCAGGGCGCCGAAGCCCGGAACTCGGCCTCGTCGTCACGCCAGAACAGCGCCGGCCGCGCCGCGGCGGGCAGTGATCCGAGTGCGCTGCGTCAGTGGACGGGGGCGATCAGCTCGGCAATCCACGGCCGCATGAACGCGAATGCCGCCAACGGGACCAGCGGCGGAACCGCCGTCGTCCGCTTCACGGTCATGCGTTCGGGTCAGGTCACCGGTGCCGGACTGGCCCGGTCGAGCGGGGTCGGTCAGATCGACAGCGCGGCGCTCTCGGCCGTGCGGGGCAGTCTACCACCGGCACCGCCCGGCGTGACGCAGCCGAGCCTGTCGGTCTCGATCCCTCTCAACTTTCGCGTGCGGTAAGTTCAGCCTCGCAATGCGCGGCTCATCAGATCGGATCTGTGGGGGCGCCAGCACTTTCGGCGCCCCGATGAATATTGTGCGTCTCCGTACCGAACTGGCGGTCCGGATTCGCCATCGGACGGGCGAGCATGCTAAAGCCTCTGTGAACCCGCGCCTATGCGCCTCCGACGTTGGCGCAGGGGTGCGGTTCATCCGGCCTTGCCCCTTCTCCTCTTCGAACAGGCCGGACCCGCCCAGTCACCGTCCCGCGCAGGATGCGAGGGTCGAGATCGCTGGGCCGGGGTGAAAGGGACAGGATGAGCGACGAGACAGAGTTCGACCTCGACGAGGCCAATTCCATCCGCGACGCGGAAGCGGAAGCGAAGACCCGTGCCGAGAACCGCGCGGAGCGCGCCGAGCGTGCCGAGCGCATGGCCCGTGAGGGCGCCCAGGCAATGGCGGAGCATCACGCGGCCATCAAGGCGATCGACGAGCGGACCGTCAGGCTGCGCTCCCTCCGTCTCGCCAAGGAAGCTGCCGACGCGCAGGCCAAGGCGGCCGAGAAGGAAGCCAAGGCGTCCGCCAAGGGAACGACCAAGAGCGCAGGCAAGAGCGCGGCCAAGAAGGCAGCGCCGAAGAAGATCGCCGCGAAGGATTAGAGGCCGATGGCCGACGACCGCAACCGCCGCCGCTTCAGCGCTGTCTCTTATACACATCTGACGCTGCCGACGAAGAGGATAGTGTA
>CAXDNE010000453.1:0-4405 GCA_963990595.1 uncultured Methylobacterium sp. | reverse complement strand
ACTATCCTCTTCGTCGGCAGCGTCAGATGTGTATAAGAGACAGTTCTGGAAGGATTTCGTCGATGGACAAGACAGTCGCTGGCCTGATCGGGGCCGTCACCCTCCTCGCGGCCGCCGATCCGGCCCAGGCCGCCATGCCGGCCCCGACCGGGCTGGAGGCCGCCATGCAGGCCGAGAGCTACGCCGATCTCCTCAAGCCGATCCCCGACGCGGTGGCGCTCCTCAAGGAATCCGACGAAGCCGCCGCCAAGGCCGAACTGCTCCCGGCAGCCTCCGAGGGCGAGGCGACGGTTCAGCAGGCCCAGTACTACTATCACCACCACCATCACCACCATCACCGGTTCTTCCGGCCGTTCTATCACCATCACCATCATCACCATCACCGGTACTTCCGGCGGTATCACCATCACCACCACCATCACGGATACTACGTGCCCTACGGCTACTGAGCATCGCGGCGGCCGGGAGGGGGCGCTGCGCCCCTCTCCCGCAGGCGAGGCCTAGGTGGTGCTCTTGGCGGCGCCCAGGATGCGCCGGTAGGTGCCGTCGAACACGGTGTCGGTCGCCGAGGTCCATTGCGAATCCGCCGAGAGCGTGTGCCGGCTCGCATAGATGCGCCGGGACTGAAGCTCGCGCTCGGCGGCCTCCGCCTCCGGCATGGGAACGAGGTCGTAATCGGCCTCGGCCGGCACGACGGTCACCTGCATGAACGGCTCGCCGTGCCGGAACACATGGGTTTGCCCCTCGTGGGGGGCCTTGAAGACCATGAAGTACATCATCGGCCACCAGTGCCGCAGGAGCGCGGGCACCGCGATCGGCACGGTCCCCGTCCGGTCGGTGTAGAAGCGCGGGTGCGTCTCGGTCTTGATCGCCCAGCCTTCCTCCACCTTCAGGTCGAGCAGGATCTGGTAGGTGTAGTAGGCCGCGCCGAAGCTGCGGAACGGGGGCCATTGCAGGCCGGGTTCCGGCGGCGCGCCGAAATCGCCCTCGAAGACGAGCGCCCCGTCGCGCGTGGTGACCCGCAACTCGGTCTCGTAGGGATAGAACAGCTCGATCCCCGCCTTCGCCGCCTCCGAGAAGGGCAGGCAATGCCACGCATATTCCTGCGCGCCGTCGGCGCGGGGTTCGGGGTTTCCCGCCCAGCCCGGGATCTCGAGGCGCGTGCGCCGGGGACGCAGCCCCGGCTCGATCACCCTGTATTTGACGTGCTGCATGCTTGGCTGTTCCCGTAATGCCGACGCCGTAACGCGAAGCTTTGCGAGACGGTTCAGCGCGACGCGCCTGCGCGCCGGATGATGCCATTTGTGCCGGGCGGACGGCGCCGACGACCTTAAATTCGGTGTCATTGTCCGGGCGCGGCGCGGGCACGTCCAGCCCCTCGCAGTCTCGCGATCGCGTCGGCGGCCCGCGCCGTCCGAGCCGCGCGGACCGGCCGGGCCCTGCCGCCCTTGACCTTCCCATGATGGGAAGCCCCATCTGGTTCGGACACCGGTCAAGGGAGCACAGGATGTATCGCTTCAGGGTCTCAAAACTGGGGTGTGGCGGCTGCGCCAAGTCGGTCACGCGCGCCATCCAGGCCATCGAACCCACAGCCAGCGTCGCGGTCGATCTGGCAGCCAAGCTGGTGACCGTGTCGGGCGCCGCGGGACCGGCCGACCGGATCGCCCAGGCCATCGGTCAGGCCGGCTACCCGGCCGCGGCGGCCTGAGGCGCGCGCAACCAACCGGCCCGCGTGCCGTTCCGTGACCGATCGGGCCGTCTTCCGCGGGCGCCCGGAATTTGGCATTCTCATCCCGTGACTCTCTGGCTTGCCCTCCGGCGACTGTTGCCGCTCCTGGCGGTCCTCAGCCTCGCCCTGACGCCGGCGACCGCTCCGGCGGCCGCCGCGGGCATGCACGCGGCGATGGTCCAGGCGCGTCACGCGGCCTTCCCGGTGGATCAGGGCAGGGCCGGAATGGACCATGCCCATAGGCACCATGCCGGGATGGACCATGCCGCGCTGGACCATCACGGGGCGGGATCGGTCGACAGCGCCGGCATGGCCATGGACGCCATGCCGTGCTGCCCCAAGACGGAGGCCGGCGAGACGGGGCCCGAAAAGCGCGACTGCGCCAAGGGCTGCCCGCTGATGGCCCTGTGCCTGGCGAGCGTGGCCTCCCTGCTGCCGGCCGCGCTCTCGGTCCCGGTGCCCGTCGCGACGCGCGCCAGCCTGTCCTGGCCGGACCCCGCGACCTTCGCGAGCGTCCACGCGCCGCCGCTACCCGAGCCCCCCCGAGCCTGAACCCGATGCCGCCGGCGCCCGCGCCGGCCCGGTGACGCGCGCCCGCGCGTGGCCCTCCATCGCGTTCAGGAGACCAGACCCGTGACCAAGACCCTCTTTTCGCGCGCCGTCGCGGCCGCGCTGCTCGGGACCGCCCTGTCGGTCCCTTCCCTGCCGGCACGCGCCGACATCAAGGATTACCGCTTCGAGCTCGTGCAGCCGGAGGCCAAGGTCGGCGACGCCGTCCTCGCGGTCCGTCTCGTCGACACCCGCACCGGCAAGCCGGTGACCGACGCCGTGGTCTTCGCCAAGCGCCTCGACATGGCCCCCGACGCCATGGAGGAGATGGCCACCAAGGTGCAGCAGGTCCCCTCGACCGAGCCCGGCATCTACCGCTTCAAGGCGCATCTCGGGATGCAGGGCCGCTGGCGCCTGTCCCTGGCCGCGAAGGTTCAGGGTGAGACCGGCACGGTCGAGGACAAGCTGATCGTCCAGGCCGCGAAATGAGCCGGTCCGCATGGCTCGCCGGGGCCCTCGCGGCGCTCGCGGCGGGGGCCGCCGGGTACGGGGTCGGGCATGACGGCCCCGCGCTGTCGGCGCTCGCCGGCCGGGTGGCCACCGGCCTGCCGCCCGCGCTGGTCGAGCGGGCGCGGGACGGGTTCGCGCGCCTGCTGCCCGCCGCGGCCGGGCCGGGCCGGGCCCGGGCGGCCGCTCCGTCGGGACCGGTCGTCTACTATCAGGACCCGGACGGAAAGCCGGTCTACTCGCTCGCGCCGATGGTCACGGAGGACGGACGGGAGTTCCGGGCCGTCCACGCCAGCGAGGACATCCGCTTCGACGGCGCGCAGGCCAGGACCGAAGCCGTGGCGGCCGACCCGCCGGGCCACGCGATGTCCGGCCCCGACGGGGTCGCCCACCCCATGGGCAAGGGCGCCATGGCGGACGCTGCCAGGGCGGACGGTGCGCCCCGATCCGCCGCCGACGGGCGGCGCATCCTGTATTACCGCAACCCCATGGGCCTGCCGGACACCTCGCCGGTGCCGAAGACCGACTCGATGGGGATGGACTACATCCCCGTCTACGCGGGCGAGGACGCGGATGGCAGCGTCGTCACGGTCTCGCCCGGCAAGGTCCAGCGCACCGGGGTGCGCACCGAGACGGTCGAACGCCGCGTCGTGGGACGCGCCGTGCGCGTGCCCGGCACCGTCACCCTCGACGAGCGGCGCGTCACCGTCGTGGCGACCCGCTCGGACGCCTATGTCGATCACGTCGAGAACGTCACGACCGGCGACCGGGTCCGCAAGGGCCAGCCCCTGGTCCACGTCTACTCGCCCGAGATCAACGCGGCTGCCGCCCAGCTCATCGCCAATCCGGGCTTCGACGGGGCGCGCCGCAGGCTCCAGAACCTGAACGTCTCGGAATCCGTCATCGACGAGATGGAGCGCACCCGGAAGGTGCCGATGGCCATCACGTGGTCCTCGCCCCGGGACGGCGTGGTCCTGCAGCGTACGGCCGTCGAGGGCATGAAGGCCGCGGCCGGCGACACCCTGTTCCGGATCGGCGACATCTCGGTCATGTGGGTGCTGGCCGACGTGCCCGAGCGCGACCTCGCCGGGGTGCGCGTCGGACAGGCCGTGACCGTGCGCCTGCGCTCGGCCCCGGGCCGGACCGTCTCGGGCAAGGTGGCGGTCGTCTACCCGCAGGTGAACCCGGAAACCCGGGCGACCCGGATGCGCATCGAGCTGCCGAACCCGGACGGCGCGCTCCTGCCCGACATGTACGCCGACGTCGAGATCGCCACGGGCGACGGCAAGCCGGTGGTGGCGGTCCCGGACGATGCCGTCATCGACACCGGCGCGCGTCAGGTCGTGCTGCTCGACCGCGGCGCGGGGCGGTTCGAGCCGCGCCCCGTCACGGTCGGCGTCCAGGGCGCGGGCTACACCGAGATCCGCGCGGGCGTGGCGGAAGGCGACAGGGTGGTGACGGCGGCGAACTTCCTGATCGACGCCGAGAGCAACCTGAAGGCGGCGCTCCAAGCTCTGGCCGCCCCGAAGGACGACCGGCAGGCCTCCAACGCGGGGGCGGCCCGGTGATCGCGCGCCTGATCGGCTGGTCGGCCCGCAACCTCGTGCTGGTGCTGGTCGG
>CAXDNE010000452.1:0-4416 GCA_963990595.1 uncultured Methylobacterium sp. | reverse complement strand
TACACTATCCTCTTCGTCGGCAGCGTCAGATGTGTATAAGAGACAGGCCCTCCGGCGCCCGGGATGCGGCGTCCTCGGCGTCTTTCAACGGCCTGCGGTTACCGGCACCGATCCAGCGCACGATCCGGTTCTCGCGTCCGCGGCAGAGCGCCGGCTCGACGCGCTTGCGGGCGGGCCGGATATCGTCGGGCTTGTCTGAGCTCGGCACGCTGAAAACCCTCGTCCGCGTTCGAGGCGCGAGCGGGGGACGGATAGCGGGTTCGGCCGTGGATCCGCCGGGGTGCTCGACCCTCGACACAACCGGTATCCTAACGGGTTGTGCGCAACCGGATAGGACGACTCCGTCCAAAAAACTTGTCTCTGCGTCCCAGATGGGCCGTCCGGGGGGCGGGGGCTCAGGAGGCGTGCACGCCCGGCACCGCGGCGAGCAGGCTGCGCGTGTAGGCGTGCTCCGGCGCGGCGAACAGGTCGGCGGTCCCGCGCATCTCCACGATGGCGCCCCGGTGCATCACGGCGATCCGGTCGCAGATCGTGGCCGCCACCCGCAGGTCGTGGGTGATGAACAGCATCGCCAGGGACAGGCGCTGCTTCAGATCCTCCAGGAGGTCCAGCACCTGGCGCTGGACCGAGACGTCGAGCGCCGAGACCGCCTCGTCGGCGACCAGCACGTCCGGCTCCATGGCGAGCGCCCGGGCGATGCCGATGCGCTGGCGCTGGCCCCCCGAGAAGGCGTTCGGGTAGCGGGCGGCGGCCTTCGGATCGAGGCCGACGAGGTCGAGGAGGGTCCGGGCCCGCGCCCGCGCCTCCGCGGCCGGCACCCCGTGGGCGATCGGGCCGGCCGTGATGATCTGCTCCACGGTGCGCCGCGGGTTGAGCGAGGCGAACGGGTCCTGGAAGATCATCTGGATCCGGCTGCGCTTGTCGCGCAGCGCGGCGCTCCCCAGCGCCGTGTAGTCGAGGGCGCCCAGGCGAACCGTGCCGCCGTCGGGCTCGATCAGCCGGATCGCGAGCCGCGCGGTGGTCGACTTGCCCGAGCCCGACTCGCCCACCAGCCCCAGCGTCTCGCCGCGCCGGACGTCGAAGGTGACCGCCTTGACCGCCGCCACGACCCGCGGCTTGCCGAACAGGCCGGCGCGTCCGGCATAGGTCTTGGACAGCCGGCTCACCGACAGGGCGACCGGGGCCGCCTCCAGGGGCGGGCGCGGCGGCGGCGTGAGGCTCGGGACGGCGGCGAGCAGCGCCTTGGTGTAGGGCGCCTGGGGCGCGCGCAGCACGGTCTCGGCGGTGCCGGATTCCACCAAGCGCCCGCGCTGGAGCACCGCCACGTGGTCGGCGATCTCCGCCACCACGCCGAAATCGTGGGTGATGAACAGGACGCTCATCCCGCGCTTCTGCTGGAGGTCGCGGATCAGCCGGAGGATCTGGGCCTGGGTGGTGACGTCGAGCGCCGTGGTCGGCTCGTCGGCGACCAGCACCGAAGGCTCCAGCGCCAGCGCCATGGCGATCATCGCCCGCTGCCGCTGGCCGCCGGAGAGCTGGTGCGGGTAGGCCCGCACCGCCTCCTCGGGGTTCGGCAGCCCGACCTCGGTGGCGAGCGCCACCGCCCGGGCCCAGCGCGCGCTCCGGGTGAGCAGGTTGTGCGCCTCGAACATCTCGGCGATCTGGTCGCCGATCCGCATCACCGGGTTCAGGGCCGTCATCGGCTCCTGGAACACCATGGCGATGCGCCGGCCGCGCAAACTGCGCCACGCGGGTTCGTCGAGGGGCAGGAGGTCCCGGCCCTCGAACAGGATGGAGCCGGCCGTCGGCTTCAGGGCCCGGGGCAGGAGGCCGGTGAGCGCGTAGGCGCTCATCGACTTGCCCGAGCCCGATTCCCCGACCACGCAGAGGATCTTCCCGGCCTCGAGGTCGAGGTTGAGGCCCTCGACCGCGTGGGGACGGTCGGCGCCCTTCGGGAGCGCGATCGTCAGATCGCGGATGCGGACGACCGGCTCGCTCATGGTGTCAGGCCCTCGCTGTGCGGCGGCGGAGGATGTCGGGGCCGGCCTCGCCGAGATCCCAGAACAGGCCGGCCATGATCGCCAGGCCCTCGCGGGTGCCGGCGGCGAGCATGTGCTCGTCGGGCCCGTGCTGGCGGCAGGCCGGGTAGGAATGCGGCACCCAGAGGGTCGGCAATCCCAGGATCTCCGAGAAGGCGTCGTTCGGCAGCGAGCCACCGAGATTGGGCAGCAGCGCCGGCTTCTTGGCCGTGCTCGCCTCGATCGACTGGAGCGCCCACTCCACCCAGGGGTCCTCGACGGGCAGCCGCGTCGCCTGGAAGACCTCCGCGGCGCGGGCCGGCCGGACCTCGATCATCGGGAAGCCGTGCGCGTCGAGATGGGCGCGGACGTTCTGGATCAGGTTCTGCCAGTCGGTGCCGACCACGAAGCGCAGCTGCAGGGTCGCCTTGGCGTGGGGCGGGACGGCGTTGAGCGGCCCGTCCGGGTCGCCGGTCTTGAAGGCCAGCACCTCAAGGGTGTTCCAGGCGAAGACCCGCTCGGCCGGGGTCAGGCCCGGCTCGCCCCAGTCGGCATCGATCCTGGGCGCGGTCGGGTCCTCGCCGACGCGGATGTCGGCGAGCGCCGCGCGCACGCCCTCGGGGATCGGCGGCGGCCGCAGAGCCTCCACCAGGATGGCGCCGCGCGCATCCACCATCGACGCGATGGCCGAGGCCAGCACCGTGCCGGGGTTGCGCAGCAGCCCGCCCCAATTGCCGGAATGGTGCGGGCCCTCCCGCAGGTTGAGGCTCAGCTCGAAATTGTAGGCGCCGCGGGAGCCCAGGAAGAGGGTCGGGCGCTCGGCGTTGAGGCGGGGACCGTCCGAGGCGATCAGCACGTCGGACCGGAGGGCCTCGGCCTGCGCCCGGCAGAACGGCCGCAGGCCCGGGGAACCGGATTCCTCGCCCATCTCGATCAGGAGCTTCACGTTGAAGCCCAGGCGCCCGTCGCGGGCCGCGATCACCTGCTCCAGGGCGGCGAGGTTGAGGACGTGCTGCCCCTTGTTGTCGGCGGTGCCGCGTCCGTACCAGCGGTCGCCCTCGACCACGATCTCCCAGGGGCCGAGCCCTTCGCGCCACTGCTCGGGATAGCCCCGCACCGTGTCGCCGTGGCCGTAGATCAGGATGGTCGGCAGGTCCGGGCCCTCGTGCCGCTCGGCGATCAGGAACGGGCCGTGCACCCCGTCCGGGTTGGGGAAGATTTGTGGGGCCTCGAAGCCGAGGCGGGCGACCAGCGGCGTGATGAAGGCGTCGAGATAGGCGCGCAAAGCCGCCTCCTGGCCGGGGGCCTGGCTCTCGGTGGGCATCGCCACCGCCTCCCGCAGGAGCGCGAGGAACGCGCCCGAGTCGAAGGTGTCAGTGGCGCGCGCGATGGCGGCGTCTCGCGTCATGGTGTGATCCCGGCGGATAGGCGTGGTGCGAAGACGGTGATGGGTCGCGCCCGGCTCAGTTGCGGGCCTCGGGGGCGGTGATGTCGCGCAGGCCGTCGCCCAAGAGATTGATCGCCAGCACGAGGAGGAGGAGCGCCACGCCCGGGATGGTGATCACCCAGGGCTGGAAGAACATGTACTGCTTGCCCTCGGCGATCATCAGGCCCCAGGAGGGCAGGGGCGGCTGCACGCCGAGGCCGAGGAACGACAGGGCGGCCTCCAGCAGGATCGCGTGGGCCATCTCCAGGGTCGCCACGACGATCAGGGCGTTCATGATGTTGGGCAGGATCTCCTGGCGGATGATCCGCAGGTCCGTGAGCCCCGCGGCCCGGGCGGCCGAGACGAAATCCTGGTTGCGGATCTGCTGGGTCGCGGCCCGGGTCACCACGGCGAAGCGGTCCCAGAGCAGGAAGCCCAGCACCAGCACCACCACCTTCAGGGATCCGCCGACGAGGGCCGCCATGGCCAGCGCCACCAGCACCACCGGCATGGCGAGCCGCGTGGTCACCACGTAGCTGACCACCGAATCGACCCAGCCGCCGAAATAGCCGGCGCACAGGCCGAGCGTGGTGCCGATCAGCCCGGAGATCAGCGCCGCCGAGATCCCGATCAGGAGGGAGATCTGGCCACCGTAGAGCAGGCGGCTCAGGTAGTCGCGGCCGAGCTTGTCGGTGCCCAGCACGTGCTCCCAGGAGCCCTTGACCTGCCAGACCGGCGGGATCAGGCGCCGGGACACGTCCTGCGCATAGGGGTCGTGCGGGGCGATGAGCGGCGCGGCGAGCGCCGCCAGCACGATCAGGGCGAGGATTCCGGCCCCGATCAGGAAGCCCGTGTGGCGCAGGCCCCGCCGCACGATGAGGGCGGTGGGGGAGGGCACCGGCGCGAGCGCGATCGGCGCCTCCGGGGGCTGTCTCTTATACACATCTGACGCTGCCGACGAAGAGGATAGTG
>CAXDNE010000451.1:0-4428 GCA_963990595.1 uncultured Methylobacterium sp. | reverse complement strand
TACACTATCCTCTTCGTCGGCAGCGTCAGATGTGTATAAGAGACAGCCGCCCGGACGCCCCCGAGGGTCCAGATATCGGGCAGGCCGAGCACGATTCGCCGGATCCCGCCATGGTCGAGCAGCGGATCCGCCGGGCCCGGAATCGCCTGGATATACGTCACCGCGAGGCCGGCTTCGGCGAGCCCGCGGGCCGATTCCAGCGCGACCTTCTCGGCGCCGCCGCTGGCGGCCGCGAATTCGGCCAGGATCACGACGTGCATGGGGAACGTCTCGGCATCGGAAGGCCGGGAGGATGGGGGAATACCGGTTTACGGGGGATCAACCGCAGGCGGTTACAGACTTCCGCTCCCGGTTCAGAGCGACGGAATCCCTGACGTGCACGTCGTCCTCGTCGCAGACCACGCCGCGATCAACGGCGGCCAAGCCAAGGTGGCGATCGATTCCGCCCTGGGGCTCGCCGCCCGCGGTATCCGGGTGAGCCTGTTCGCGGCCGTCGGCCCGGTGGATCCGCGGCTGGAGCCCGCCGGCATCCGGGTCGTCTGCCTGGAGCAGGACGACGTCACCACGGCGCGCAGCAAGCTGGCCTTCGCGGCCCAGGCGATCTGGAACGGGCCGGCGCGCCGCGCCCTCGCGGCGGAACTCGCCGCCTGCGATCCCCGGGACACGCTGGTCCACGTCCACGCCTTCGCCAAGGCGCTCTCGCCGTCGATCGGCGCCGCGCTCCGGGCCTCGGGCCTGCCTTGCCTCTACACGATGCACGAATTCTTCCTGGTCTGCCCGACCGGCGGCTTCTACGCCTATCCGGAGCAGCGGATCTGCCATCGCAGGCCGATGTCGGCCTCCTGCATCGTGGCGCATTGCGATGCGCGCAGCTACCCGCGCAAGGTCGCCCGGATGGTCCGCCATGCCGGGCTCGCGCAGGTGGCCCGGCTGCCGGAGCTGTTCAACCACATCATCACGATCAGCGCCCTCCAGGAGAGCGTGGTGCGCCCGCTGATGCCCCGCGGCACCGTCTTCCATCGGGTCGACAACCCGATCGCGGTGCCGCAGGCGCCGGCCCATGCGGGGGCGCGGGGGGACTTCCTGTTCGTCGGCCGGATCTCCACCGAGAAGGGGGCTCCGATCTTCGCCGAGGCGGCAAGGCGGGCGGGGGTGCGGGCGGTCTTCGTGGGCGACGGCCCCGAGCGGGCCGACCTCGCCGCCCGCTACCCCGAGGCCCAGATGCTCGGCTGGCGCGACGCCGCCGCCGTGCAGGCGCTGATGCGGCAGGCCCGGGCGCTGGTCTTCCCGAGCGTCTGGTACGAAGGCCAGCCGCTCACCGTCTACGAGGCCCTGGCCTGCGGCACGCCGGTGATCGTCAGCGATGCCTGCGCGGGCCGCGAGGCCGTGGTCGACGGCGAGACCGGGTTCTGGTTCCGCTCGGGCGACCCGGACGCCCTGGCCGCCCATCTGACCCGCCTGTCCGAGGACGGGCTCGCCGCGCGGATGGGCCGGGCCGCGCATGGCCGCTACTGGGCCGCGCCGCTGACCCGCGACGTGCATCTCGACCGGCTCGAGGTCGTCTACGAGACCGTGATGCGCGAGGCCGCCGCCCGGCGCCGGATCGGCCGGACGGCGGCCGGGCGGCCGCTCGCGCCTGCCTGACACCCGCGCCGCATCGCGCCCGGGCGCCTCGATCGGAGGCCCGACCTGCCGGCCCGATTGCCGCGCCGGGCCGGAAAGATCGGAAACACCCGGCCTCCCTCGCGTTGACGCGCACCGGCACCCTTGCGTGCCCCCGTCACGGACGAGCGAGAGCGATGGCCGAGGATCAGAAGCACGAGAACGCGACCAAGCCGGGCTTCCAGCAGGGCAGCGCCAAGCCGGGCGACGCGAAGCATCCCGACAACAAGCAGGAGAAGCTCAACGAGCGGCTCGACGAGGCCCTGGAGGAGACGTTCCCGTCGAGCGACCCGGTCTCGGTGAAGGTCACCAAGTAAGGACGGCTTCAGGGACGGCTTCAGGGACGGCTTGCCGGGCGGCGTCAGGCCGCCCGGCCGATCCCGCAGGGCTCAGGCGGCTTCGAGCAGACGCCGGGCGATCACCTGGGCCTGGATCTCGGCGGCGCCCTCGAAGATCGAGAGGATGCGCGCATCGCACAGGATCCGGCTCACCGGGTATTCCAGCGCGAAGCCGTTGCCGCCGTGGATCTGCAGGGCGTTGTCGGCCGCCGCCCAGGCGACCCGGGCGCCGAGCAGCTTGGCCATCCCGGCCTCCAGGTCGCAGCGCTTGCCGGCATCCTTCTCGCGGGCCGAGAAGTAGGTGAGCTGGCGGGCGATGTTGATCTCCACCGCCATCATGGCGAGCTTGTCGGCGACCCGCGGGAAGTTGACCAAAGCCTTGCCGAACTGCACCCGCTCCTCGGCGTAGCGCAGGCCGACGTCGAGGGCCGACTGGGCGACGCCGATGGCGCGCGCCGCGGTCTGGATGCGGGCCGACTCGAAGGTCTGCATGAGCTGGGCGAAGCCCTTGCCCTCGACCTCGCCGAGGAGGTTCGCGGCCGGAACCTCAAGCCCCTCGAAGGCGAGCTCGTACTCCTTCATGCCGCGATAGCCGAGCACCTCGATCTCGCCGCCCGACAGGCCCTGGACCGGGAAGGGATCCGCGTCGGTGCCGCGGGGCTTCTCGGCGATCAGCATGGAGAGGCCCTTGTGGCCCTTCTCCTCGGGCTTGGTGCGGACCAGCACCGTCATGATGTCGGCCCGGACCGGGTGGGTGATCCAGGTCTTGTTGCCGGTGATCTTCCAGACGTCGCCCTCCTTGACCGCGCGAGTGCGCAGGCTCGCGAGGTCGGAACCGGTGTTCGGCTCGGTGAAGACGGCCGTCGGCAGGATCTCGCCGCTGGCGATCCGCGGCAGGAAGCGGCTCTTCTGCTCCTCGGTGCCGCCGCACAGGATCAGCTCCGCGGCGATCTCCGAGCGGGTGCCGAGCGAGCCGACGCCGATATAGGCCCGGGACAGCTCCTCGGAGACCACGCACATGGCGGTCTTCGGCAGGCCCATGCCGCCGTATTCCTCCGGGATCGTCAGGCCGAAGACGCCGAGTTCGGCCATCTTCTGCACGATCTCCATGGGGATGTAGGCGTTCTTCAGGTGCCACTCATGCGCCTGCTCCACCACCTCGGCCTTGCCGAAGCGGCGCATCTCCGAGCGGATCGCCTCCATGTCCTCGTCGAGGCCCGAGGCGCCCACCGTGGCCGAGCCGCTGCCGTCGCGCATCAGGGCGACGAGGCCGGCGCGGTTCTCCGGCGTGTTGCCCTCGGCGATCAGCGTCTCGACCGCGTCGCTGCGGAACTGCGCCACCTCCTTGGCGGAGAGGCCGAGCGACCCGGTGGGGCGGACCATCTCACCCTGGCTCATGGGGATGCCGGAGAAGAGCTGGTCGAGATACTCGCCGGCCCCGATCCGGACGAGGAGCGCCTCGGTCTCGCCGAGCCGGCCCTCCTCGCGGAGGCGCTCGGCGTAGCCGCCGAGCTCGCTGACCGCCTCCGCGTAGGTCGCCAGCCAGGCGAGGCCGTGGGCGGCGTGCTGCTGCCCCTCGAGCTTGCCCGCATCGATCCGCCCGTCCGCGCCGAGAATCCGTGCCCGGACCCGACGGGTGGCCTCCGCCACGAAGGCCTTGGCGCTCTCGCCGGCGGCCTTGGTGAGGGCGACGAGGTCCTGCGGCTCGGTCTGGATCGCGGGGGATGCGGACATGGTTTTTGGCTCGCGTGGCGTCTTCTTGGATCGCGTCTTCTAACCCGTCCCGCCTTCGAGCCGAAGCAGATTTCGTTTGTCGCGTCTTGAACTCAAGTTGAATACCGGGCCGCGCGGCGCAGAGCCCGCTCCACGGAAGTCGACACGCACGGGTCATGAGGACGCAGGGATGGCCGGAGACTGATCAGCCGCGCCGCGTTCCGTTCGGAACGCGTGCGGCTCAGTGCTTCTGCTCGCAGCGGGTCTTCACGTAGGCCCCGTCCCCGCCCTTGAAACCCGCGTTGGCCGCGAGAACCGGACCCTGGATCAGGCATTCCTGCAGCGTGTGGGCCGGGCCCGTGACCACGTCGGTGGCGGTCTCACGCGAGCAGTCCGGCGCCTGGACGGTGGCGGCGCAGATGAGGGCGACGACGACGATCTGGCTCATGGGACCTCCCGGAATGTCGGGCCCGGCTCTCCGGCGGCGGGCGGTCTCAGGCGAAAGGCGCGGGCGCGGACCGCGGTTCCCTCAGACGAGGGCGGCGAGATCGGCCCCGCCCGCGATCGCGTCCGGGCCGGGCACGCGGCCCTCGCCCAGCAGGTGCAGGAACGCCGTGAAGGCCGGGTTGCGGCCGATGCTGCAGGCGGCGGTGACCCGCCCCTGCCCTGTCTCTTATACACATCTCCGAGCCCACGAGACAAGAGGCAATATCGT
>CAXDNE010000450.1:0-4442 GCA_963990595.1 uncultured Methylobacterium sp. | reverse complement strand
TTGCGGCGAGGGTGCGCACCTGCGAGTCGGCCGCCGGCACGGCGGCACGATCGGTCAGGAGCGTGCCTTCGGCGGTCTCGATCTGCGCAACCGCCATCACCCCGGCGCCGAGGCTGCGCGCGCGCCGGGCGGCGCTGGCCGAGACCTCGACCCGCGCCTGTGCGGTCTGGAGCGCCGCGACGGCGCCCGCATAGGTGTTGGCGAGTTCGGTGATGCGGGCGAGATCCAGGACGCTGCCGTAGGCGGTCAGTTCCTGCCGGTGCGGCGTGGACGGCCGCACCTCAGTGACGAGGCCGATCCGCTCACGTTCCGAGTCGGAGAGCCGGACGAAGGTGCGCCCGTCCTCGACGGCCGTGCGCGGCGCCGGGAGACGCGCCTCTGTGGCGGTTCGGCGCTGATCGGGAAGGAACGGCTCGAGGCGCTCCCGCATGTCGGACAGGAGCGGCATGGCGCGGGCGCGCAGGCGTTCGCCGGTCTCGGTGAAGGCGGCGCAGGCGGCCGCCAGCAGCATTCCCCCGGTGAGCAGGAGCGCACGCCGCTGACCCACGTCACGTCCCCCCGACCGTATTCCCGACCGTATTTGCCGAAATTGCCCGGCCCCGATGCCGAATATACCCGGATCGGTTCGGTTCAAACAGCGCTGTGCCGACCGGTGCGCCGGCCACGCGGCGGAGGTCCGGCCTGGCGGACGCCACGCATGGCCGACCTCAGGATCGGCGTGTCGTTCCCGGCTTATCGCAGCCGGCTCGGCAACAGTGAAGCGGGGAATCGGCAACGGCGTGGGACGGCATCGTCCCTAAGGCGATCGGAATCGCGGGCGCCCGCATGCCGGGCGGAGCCGCCTCGCGATCCGAGCCCTTTCCGGTGCGGCCGGACTCCGCGTCCGGCCGCCACGGCTGATCCCGCCCATCCCGGGAGGCTCCCCGGGCGCGCGAAGCCGCAAAAAAGGAGGCCCGCCACGTCGGTACGAGGCGGGCCTCCGCTTGGTATTCTACGGATCGAGCGGCGCTCAGCAGCCGTCGTTCGAAGCCGGGGCCGTCTGCCGATCGGCGGCGGCCTTGTTCATCGCACCCACAGTGCCGGGCGAAGCCGGCTGCTGCCCACCGGCGAGATTCGCCGCAGCCGGATCGGTCGAGTTCGACTTCGCGCCCGTGTTCGCCTGCGCCTGCCGATCGGCGGTCTGCGTGGCGCCGGCGTTGTTCATGGCGCCGACCGTCCCGGGCGAAGCGGGCTGCTGCCCACCGGCGAGATTCTTGCTCGACTTGTCCACGTCGGAGCTGTTGGGATTGGATGCCTGCTGGTCCGGCGACTTCGGCTTGGTCGTTCCGGTGCTGCACGGCGCGGCGAGAGCGGGACCGGCAACAAGGGCCAGAAGCGCGACAGCGCTTGCAAGGCGTGAAACCTTCATCAAACGTTCCTCCAGAGTTATCCGTGGACGTAATTGCCAGATCGACCCGAGAGTTCCCCCTCAAATACCGGCATTTTCTGAAGCGATCGGGTCAATGCTCAGGTTTCCCGAACGCCGATCGGAGCGGGCGGGCAGCGAGACAGGAACTTCACCGCAGAATGCCTGAACGGGACTGGCGCCGCCATGCGGACGCCCCCGCTGCGTCGGCCTGTGACAGGGCCACCGCTCCGGGACCCCGTTCGGCCGGCATCGCCCTTGCAGACAGTGGAGGCCGGCGCGCCTCTTCTGGTAGAGGATATCGTCGCGGAGCACGGTTGAGGCTCGGTCCCGGGCCGCTCGGCGCCGCCGGTGCAAGGGAGCGAGTCCGTTGACGAGCGTGGACCTGAACTCCGATCTCGGCGAGGGCTACGGCGCCTATGCCTGCGGCGACGACGCGGCGATCCTCGGGGTCGTGACCTCCGCCAACGTCGCCTGCGGCCTCCATGCGGGCGATCCCGAGATCATGGCCCGGACCTTCGCGCTCGCGAAGGAGAGCGGCGTCGCGGTGGGCGCCCATCCGGGATTCCCCGACCTGTGGGGCTTCGGGCGGCGGCGGATGCCCTACAGCCCGCCCGAGATCGAGCGGCTGGTGGCCTATCAGGTCGGCGCCGCGCAAGCGCTCGCCGCCTATGCCGGGCACCGCATCACCTACGTCAAGGCGCATGGGGCGCTCGCCAACATCGCCGCCGAGGAGCGGCCCGTGGCCGACGCCATCGCGCGCGCGGTGCGGGCGGTGGACCGCGATCTGGCGCTGCTCGCCATCGCGCTGACCGCCCAGGTTCCGGCGGGCGAGGCCTGCGGACTCGAGGTCCACCAGGAGATCTTCGCCGACCGCGGCTACACCGAACAGGGGCTGCTGATCCCGCGCGGCCAGCCCGGCGCGCTGATCACCGAGGCCGAGGCCGCGGCCGACCGGGTGCTGCGCATGGTGGAGACCGGCGCGATCATCACGGCGGCGGGCAGCACGTTGCCGACGCCGATCCGCTCGATCTGCGTCCATGGCGATTCCGCCCACGCGGTCGCCACCGCCCGCGCGGTGCGCGCCCGGCTGGAAGGCGCGGGAGTCACGCTGGCGTCGTTCCGGCCGTGAGTACGCTCCCGGACGAGCCCCGGCTCCTCGATGCGGGCGAGGCGGCCATGGTGGTCGAATTCGGCGCCACGGTGGATCCCGCCATCAGCGACCGGGTGCTGGCGCTGGACGACGCCCTCGGCGCAAATCCCCCCGGAGGCCTGCGGGAGCGCGTGCCCACCTACCGCTCGCTCATGCTGCATTACGATCCGCTGGTGCTCGATCGCGCGGCGCTCGCCGCCCGGGTGCGCGGCCTCCTCGCGGAGACGGCCGCGCGCGCGGCTTCGCCCACCCTGTGGACCCTGCCCTGCTGCTACGACGCGCCGCACGGCGAGGACGTTGCCCAGGTGGCCGAGCGCACCGGCCTGTCGCCGGATGCCGTGGTGTCGGCTCATGCGGGGTCGACCTACCGGGTCTACATGTACGGCTTCGCGCCGGGCTTCGCCTATCTCGGCGGTCTGCCCAAGGCCCTGGCGGTGCCGCGGCGGGCGAGCCCGCGACCGCCGCATCCGGAGAATGCCGTGGTGATCGGCGGCGGTCTCGCCGCCGTGGCGACGGTGCCGATGCCGACCGGCTGGTACGTGATCGGCGCCACCCCGGCCCGCCTCTACGCGCCGGAGCGCGATCCGAGCTTCTTCGTTTGCGCGGGCGACCAGATCCGCTTCGAGGCGGTGGATGCCGCGACCTTCGACGCGCTGGCAGCCCGGGAGGCGGCGGGCGAACCGGTGGCGCGACGCGGGGAGGCAAGCTGATGCCCAGCCTCGTCGTCGAGGCCGCCGGCCCCGGCATCACGCTCCAGGATGGCGGCCGGCACGGCTATCTGCGCTACGGGATCACGGCCGCCGGGCCGATGGATCCGCTGATGCACGCCACCGCCAACCGGGCGGCGGCCAACCCCCTGGACGCGGCCGCGATCGAGATCTCCACCGGCGGCGTCGCCGTCTCGGGAGCGGGGGGCGACCTTGGCCTTGCGCTGATCGCGCCCGGTTTCCGGGTCGCGCTGGACGGCGCGGCGCTCCCCGATTCCATCGCGCTGACCCTCGAACCCGGCCAGCGACTCGTCGTCCGGGCGGGCGATGCGGGGGCCTGGGGCTATCTGGCGGTGAGCGGCCGCCTCGACGTGGCGCCGGTCCTCGGCTCGGTGGCGACCCACACGCGCTCCGGCCTCGGCGGCCTCGAGGGCCGTGCGCTGGCGGCCGGCGACCGGTTGCCGGTGCGCGATCCCGGAGCCGGAGACGGTCCGCCCCACCGGCTCCTGGCCCCCTGGCTCGACCGGGACCCGCGGGAGATCCGCGTCGTGCTCGGGCCGCAGGACGATTACTTCGCGCCCGACCAGATCGAGGCCTTCCTGGCCGGCCCCTGGATTGTCTCACCGCGCGGCGACCGCATGGCCTGCTTCCTGGACGGCACGCCGCTGACCCACGCCAAGGGCCACGACATCGTCTCGGACGGCGTCGCCATGGGGGCGATCCAGGTCCCCGGCAACGGGTTGCCGATCATCCTGATGGCCGACCGCCAGTCGACCGGCGGCTATCCGAAGATCGCCACGGTGATCGGGCCCGATCTCGGGCGCCTCGCCCAGGTCCGGGGCGGGGCGCGGCTGTCCTTCCGGCGCGTCTCGGTGGACGAGGCGGTGGCGGCGCGACGGGCGGAGCGCGACGCCCTGCGGGACCCGGTGCCGCGGGAGCCGGTGGTGCGGACGGATTTCGCGTCCGACTTCCTGCTCGGGCTCAACCTCGTGGGCGGCGTCACCGACGGACGCGCCTGAACGCGGACGGAGCCGCGTGCTCCGCCGCGTCCGACAGCGTAGAAGACCGCGCCGGCCGGCTCCCCGGCCGAAGAACCGAGAGAGCAGGAAGGCCGACACGCATGGCGCACGCCCTGTCTCTTATACACATCTGACGCTGCCGACGAAGAGGATAGTGT
>CAXDNE010000449.1:0-4443 GCA_963990595.1 uncultured Methylobacterium sp. | reverse complement strand
GGCGGCGACGTCGGTGAGGAACAGCCACGCCTTCATGGTCGGGTGGAACGTGTCGGCGTGCAGCATGGTCTGGGCATCAACCTCCCCGGAGGTCGCCTGCCGGAGGTTACCCCGCAGGAACATGGAAGGGGCTGCGTCGCGGCTACCGACATAGCGGATCAGGCCCTGCCACTCCGGGAGATCGTGGAGGCGCTGGAGGCTCGGGATCTGCGCCAGGAGCTTGGCGTTGACCGTCACCTTGCGCAGGACGGTGCGACCCTCGGCCTTTTCGCGGATCGGCCCGTGGTAGGCCTGGATAGCCGGGCGAAGGCGTCCTCGGGCGGGAAGCCGCGCCGGACGACGAAGCCGTTCCGGTCGAATGCGGCGCGATCCTCTTCTGACACGAGGCGGGCGAGCTTGGCGCGTCGGACGGGGAAGCCCGATCCCTGCACGGGTCGAACTCGATTCCCTCCAGAATGTCACCGTCCCGGGCCTGAATCCGGTTGGCTACGATGGATATTATACATCGCCCGGTGACCGCGCTGTCGTTGTCGGCCTCGACTCACGGAGGGACATGCGCGTGGAAGCTTCCGGATGCATCCACTGTCGCGGACGAGACCGAGCTTGATCGGAGAAGACGGGTGCTGACGTTCGGCGAGCGAGCGCCGAAGGGGGAAGCGCGTCCAGATTCGCGCTGAATGCCGACGGACGTCCGATCGCCGCCGCGATCATAGGTCTGGACGGCGGGGTACCGTAGGGTATCCGAACGATCAACTACTCGGAGCGCGGCTGCAACCGACTGAAATTCGTCGGTTCTGTGGCCGGCGCACCATGGTCGATGGGCTCGAATGCAGTCCCGGCCCGTCCAATGGTGCGGCCATGTGCGAACAAGGCTTTCATGTAGTCGGCGTCGAACAGCGCGTTGGACGTCGGATCGAAGCGCCCGTCCAGCAACGCTACTTGGAGTGTCTGGCCGGTGCGACGTGTATAGGCGCGCGTCAGCGCAAGCGCCGAGGCGACCTGAGCCTTGATGGCCGCCGACAGCGCGCGGCCGAGCACGTCGAGCACAGTCCGCTGCGCAATCTGGAATTCCGGGCGGAGCCTCTGGTTCACCACGAGGTAGATGGCCGGGGCCGGAAGGCGCTCGGAATCCTCGGCCAGCAGTGTCGGAGCCGGAGCGAGATAGAACGGCGCGGTGATGCTGCCATCGGCGTGCATCTCCTGGATGCAGGCTTTTCCGGCACCCCGGGCCTCGATCATCACCGGCGGAAACACGCCGGGGATCGCGGCCGATGCCAGAAGGACCGCACGAAACAGCGTCAGCGCCGCAGGCCCCCCGTGGACCGCAACGGCACCCATGTCCCAGAGGATCGGTCGCCCGCTGTCCAGTTCGGTCGTCACAACCAGCAGCCGCCGCCCGGCGCGGTGCTCGGCCGCAACCTCATTCAGCAGCGATGCCGTGACAGTCCGCTCGATCTGGCGCTTCAGCGGCCACGTGTCCGTCAGGCCGTCGGGTGTCCCACCGAACTCGAACACGTCCGCCGCAGAGGTTGTCGTGTAGAGTTTCTCCAGCGTGGCGTCGCCTTTGGCGCCAATGAAGGCGAAGGGGGCGATCAGGGCTCCCGTAGAAACGCCTGTGATCACGGCGAAGCTCGGCCGCGTTCCGGCCTCGCTCCAGCCCATCAGGAGGCCGGCGGCGAAGGCGCCGTTCTCGCCGCCGCTCGACAAGATGAGCCAGGGCGCGCGACTGGCCATCGGAGTGTCTCGCAGAAAGGTGCGAAAGCGTTCGGGATCATCGGCCGGTAACCGAACCTGGGGAGCCAGGCCCTCCGGGTGCGCTTCGGCGAGATCCTGTTCCGTGAAGCCGGAGCGCTGGGTGCATGCGTTTGGTTTCTGGGTTGCCGCGTCTGCACCGCAGGTCAGTACGGCGACGAGGAGCAGCCAATGACCAGCGCCCAGTGTTTTCTTTCGACGAACCAATTCGACGAACAACGCGCCTGGCCATCGCGTGATTCCAGCAACCCATCCCGGCATCGATGCGAGTCGTGTGCGTGAGCGCATGTTCGTTACAGGCTCCGCTGCTCCGCATTCCAATATCCACCACAGTTCCATTCACCGGAGCTTGCCCAGCTACCCTGCCCGTAACCCTCCCAGAGTCGACCAGCGACAGCCACTCGGTTCGCCCCGCGCGTGATGCTGCCTCGAACCAAACCGCTCGATTGAACACGACCTGAGATGGTGAAATCCTCTCTGCCCGCGTAGGAAACTTGGCCATTGCGAACGAAGATGCCGTAGCGATAAGCGCGGCTGCAATTGCCGCGCTCGGTGACCACTTCCACACTCCACCGTCCGTCAAATCGTGCTAGACTGTGCGACAGGCGTGCCGCCTTGGCGGGCTCAGTAGAAAGGATGACGGCAAGAGGCAGAGCGGCGTATATGCCGAGTCTTGCTCGTCTGGAAGCTGCGCCAGCCTTTGCGGCGTGCGCGCGATGACGCGGATCGGTCGCAAGCTTTACAATCAAGTCCGCTCGGACGCGCGACAGCCTCAGGGTCAGCGCGCTGAGCAGGGTCTGGGCCAGCGTCATAGCAGCCTCCGGCTTCGATTTCTGATGACGGATCGCTCCGATCAGTGAGCGCCAGCAGGTTCCGTCCCCCTTGGGGCCACAGCGCCGTAAGCCAGTATGTCGATGGTCAGCCCCTTCAACGCGTCCGAGTCCGACGGCAGCATTTGCCATTTTTGTGCACGAACGGTGGTTCACGTTCTTACAATGTCGATTGGCGTCTGTTGTCTTGCAGCCACAGGTTCGGATTTGCCTGCGCGATCGTACGGCTCAGCTGCCCAACATCAGAAAAACAGCTCTATTCATAAATTCGAAGCGCCCCGCGCGCCGAACCCGCGGCGGGGCACAGTTCGGCTTTTTGGAACAGCGCCTCGCTCGTGATCCAAGCAGGAGAATACCGGCGGCACGTCCGAGTGCAACAAGGTCGACTTGAACGAAACCGACGAACAGAGAATGTACAAGCGTCCGACCTCGACATTGATCTGGATCAAGCCAAGCGTTCGCCCGTTCTGCGCCCCGTCTCCGGGCTCGCGACCGCTCCTGTAAAACAAGATGTCTTCAAATCCTGATGCCTCAACTGCCTGAGGTAAAGTTTTATCGGATTGGAGGCCGCTGACGAGGAGGGGCTCACGAGATTTCGCAACTGTCCGCTCCGCTGCTTCCGGAGGCGATATAATGGCCTTTTCATAGGCACGCACCGCCGTCCTGATGCTCTCACTGCTCGTGGAAGCCGCTGTTGGAACCTGCCGCGCCGAACCTCGGGTTTTCGTCGCACAAGGGAGCGTCACTATTCCCACCGACGCGCAATCGGAGCGCATGGCGCGTGACTCGATCGCCACGCCTCCGCTCGATGTGAGCGAGGGTGCTTAGCGCGCCGGTCACGGGGCGCAGACCCGGCAAACGGACAAGCGTGATCGCCGTAATCATCAGACGGCCCTCAAGCATCGTCGCGGCTGAGGCGACTGCTGAACGGCTCCACAAGGCGCGCCATCCACCGATCGCAGCGTCCGCTTTTCCGGTTTCCTGTCCACAAGCGGCCGGGCCGCAATTGGCCACCTTCGGTTACTGCTCTACGCCTGCCTGAACGTCTCAGATAAGTGGATTTGCGAATGTCCGCTTCTCATCCGATCAGGTTGGGTAGCGGACAATCGGTGTCAAATGGGGAGCCGCAAGCTTCCGAGGCCTGGACGGGCGATGCCGCCCGCATTCTGGCGAGGAAGCACGCGACCTCCGCCACGAGATGCTCACTTGCCGGAGGAACCGAGACTTGCGCGTTCAGCCCCTCGGCTTCAGCGTTGCGGGGCGTCGGAATCAGGCGGGCAGGCGCGCGCCCCGTGTTGCCGCACAGCTTCCCTGAACCGCATCCCAGCAGTGGACGTCGTCGATGAGGACCTATCGATCGAGCGCGCAGTCCGTCTCGATCGACGACGCACCCATCCTCGGGAGAGGCTGCTCAAGATCGCGGGAGGCCGCGCACGGTCGGCCGTATGAATGCGCTGCATGTCAGCCCGTGGCACTTTTCACTGCTCTCGCGATCGTCATGGCCCATATTGCACCGCAGCAAGACCGGGCCGTCGGGGACCCGCGGCGGATTGGATATGGCCGTCATTCTCGGCGTTGCGAAGCGTACGCCTGTCTCTTCGGCGAACCTCGTCCCGGTGCAGCCTGCATCCCTGGTGACTTGGGTTGCCGCTGCGCTTCGGCGCGGAGCGGATCGGCGCTTCACGGAGCAGCTCATCCAGATCGAACGCACCGGGCGCGCCGGAGCATTCTGAGCGCCTGCAACGCGGAAACGGCGGCCCCGGCTGGGCCACCTCGCGGGATCGCCACCGTGCCGCCGGGTCTCGTTCGGCCGGCCTCAGAGGAAGCCGATCGAGAACCAGGGGACGAGGATGATGACGAG
>CAXDNE010000448.1:0-4478 GCA_963990595.1 uncultured Methylobacterium sp. | reverse complement strand
GGCAGGTCGGCGGCCGAGGCGGCGGCGGTGAGGGCCGTGAAGGCGGCCAGCGAGGCCAGGAGCTTGGTCATCTCGGAAGGTCCAGGGTTACGATCTGGCGGCATGGCTACCGATCCCTGAGCAAAATAGCTGTAGTTTTATGGACACACAGGGCGGAGACGGTGCGATGCGACATAGTAAACCGCTCATTAATCCACCTTAGACTACGAAAATACATCGCGATGTGGGCGGCAGAGCGCGGCAACATCTCAGTGGTGCACGGGTTCCGGCCTGCGGCGGCGTTGCTCGTCGCCTGTGGCGGAGAGGCTGCCGGCTGGAGGGGCCGAGGCTCTACAGAGGAGCGCCCGCCACCGGGTACGGTGCCGCCACCAGGCCGATCCGGCCCGGGCACCGCTTCTTCTAGTCCATCGACTGGCCGCAGCTCTCGGCCGTGATCCGGTTCGGCCGGGCCCGGGCTGCCGTGAGGGCCGCGGGCGGCCGCACGGGCAGATGGTCTACCACCGCGGCGATGGCCGCTGGCGGGACGCGAACGGCGCAACTCGGCGCAACGGTTGGGGCCGGCGGATCCGGCTCGGGGCCGAGGCGGTCGATGCGCGCGCCCTCGTGCGCACGACCCGCGTGGGGCTCGCCGCAGCGCATCGGGATCACGAGACGGCGAACAACGCGGAGGCCAACCGCGCGGCTTTCCGCCAACGATGCCCCATGATCCACGACAGGCCGGAGCATCAGAGGCGAGGCTGGTGCACGCTGTTCCGACGGACGGCGCCCGGTGACCTGTTCTGCGGCCTCGCCGCCTGGGGTCGCGTCCGCATGGTCACGTTTCCCAGGTCGGCCTTTAACCTTCCGTTAACCACATCGCCTTCCCTTGGCTCTCGCGCCTTCCAGGGGGGAGCCGATGCCCGACCTCGATCTTCGTGCCGCGTTCGCCAAGCTGTGTGCTGACATGCCTGCGGGCGAAGCCGGAGAGGCAGCCTACAAGGACACGCTCGGTCTAGCAGTTCAGCGGTTGGTCCACCGAACTCGTGGTCACCAAGCCGGTTTCTCGACGCGCCCGATGCAGGAGGCTGCACCGCCGGTGCTGGACTGCCCTTTCATGATGTCGGTCGTGGCCCTCGCCCCTGAGCGATCAGCTCACAGCTCTCGGTAGAGCGGGGCCGCCGTTAGCGGCACCGAGGCGCGGCCCCGCACCAGCGGACGGGAGCCTGATGGCTGGCTCCCGTCGTTGTGCGATCGGAGGACGGTCGGTGAGCCGTCGCTGGTTGGGCCGGGCGGTGAGCTGCGCGACGGTGCGCAGCGCCGAGTTTAGGGCTAGCCCTTGTTCCCTTGCTTGTAGCTCTTGATCGCGCTCTGGCAGCCCGGCGACAGTTTCGCCATGTTCTTCTCGAAGCACGCCTGCACCTCAGGACTGTCCTCAGGCGGAAGGCCGGCACAGACGGCCGTGAAATCGCCGGCACATTGTTGCTGCAGGACCGCCTTCTGCTCGGGTGTCATGCTGGCCGCAGAAGCAGCGGTCACGGCCGCTCCGGTCAGTGCAGAAGCCGCCACAAAGCGCGCCAGCTTGTTCATGTTTGCTTCCCCCGTACAGATTGTCCGCTCAAGCTGTGAACGGAGCGGGCAAGGCGAAGGTTGCAAAGATCGACGCCCGTGAGTGCAACTCAGGCTGCGCGGCATCGAAACCGTGGTTTGTGGAGCGGGGACCGTCCTTTCGGCGGCCCTTCTCACATCCGGACGGCGCGGGCGGCCTGACCGGCGCTAAGCCAAGGCCCGCCGGCTCTCCAGTCCGAGCCTCTCGGCCAAGAGCGCGCGGGCGCGGCTGACCCGGCTCTTGGCCGTGCCGACCTCGCAGCCCATCACCTCGGCCGCCGCTTCGTACGTCAGACCCTGCGCGCCAACCAGCAGCAGCGCCTCCCGCTGCAGCGCAGGCAATCTGCCGATGTGCTGCCAGACCGTTTTCAAGTCCGAGCCGTGCTCCTGCGCGGCCGGCGCGGTCAGCTGCGCTGCGGCAGCGCCGTCGGCATCCTCCACCTCGCGTTTGCGCTTGCGGATCCCGGTGTAGAACTGGTTGCGCAGAATGGTGCACAGCCACGCCTTCAGGTTCGTGCCCGCCACGAACCTCTCCTGATGAGCCCACGCCTTCAGCAGCGTCTCCTGCACGAGATCGTCGGCGCGCGTCTCGTTGTGGATCAGCGACATCGCGAACGCCCGCAATCCGGGAAGCGCTTCGATCAGGCCCTGACGGAAGCCGGCGGCGTCGGTGTTGTCCTGGCCAGCCAGTGCGCTGTCGAGCTGCGCGATGAGATCGAGCAGGCGCTGCGGCGGTCGCGCCGTGATCAGCGCGGCGTAGGCCACCTGCAACTCATGGCCGAGATGGCCCCGCACCGCGGCAGGCAGGGCGGCTGGCCCTCGTGCCTCTGGCTGACCCGGGGAATCCGAGCGAATCTCCTCTGCGACGAGCATGTCCTTCAACTCATGGCCTTTCGCAGAGCGGTTTGCCCTGCCGTCCTGGATTACAATTCGCGGTCAAGCTTGCGGCTGCATCGGAGCAGGCGCCGCCCGGGGCGTCACACTGCGTAGGGTAACTGAGCGGCTACTCGCATCCGCCACCTTCCGCCCTTGGTGGGCTCAGCGACCTGACTGTCCAGTGAACAGCTAACCGTCACCGTGAGCCGGATCGCTTGCTGCGGCCCGTACGTTGCGGGTGACGTTCGAGGGCCGCAGCAGGCGAGGTGATGACGGAGCCGGTAACCTACAGCATCGTTGATTGCCCCGACGGGCGGTTCGCGGTTGTGGCGGTATTGGCCTCTGGTTCCGTGCACCGGCGTGGTGGGCTGCTGACGCTTGCGGAAGCCGAGGCGTGCGTTGAGACCCTGCGCGTGCTGGTGGCGGCCTGCGGCGCGCCGCTCGTGCGCTCCGCAGGCGACATGTCCAGTCCAGATCAAGCTTGTAACGGCTGACGCATTCGGGGGCTCGGGCTCGCGAGCGGAAACCAACGATCGCCGCCCTGCCGGGTTCAGGCCTTTCCCGACGCCTTCGGTCGGAGCGCGGAAGCCTGCTGTGGCGAACCGACCACGTGATCGCTGCCGGCGGTGCGGTCGGAAGCTAGCTAACGGAGGGCGACGAGCAGGCCGGTGACCACGAGGATGCCAAGCGTCACGATGCCGGCTGCCGTGACGCTGTTGTATGTGGGGCAGGCGTTCGCACCGACTGCATCCAGCAGCCCGCAGGTGAACGAGCCCAATGTCCGCATCAGATCGCCCATAACGAAGATTGTGAACGCCAAATATTAACGGATATCGACGCGCTCCGGATAATGCTTCGTCGGAAGCGATCCGCATCGGGGCGTCGGAATTTCAGTAATCGCGCCGGACCGTTCGTCGGAGCGCCCGCCCGCAGGCCTTCAGCGCCTGGCTCGGCTCGCGCCACCACCCGCGCGAAGGCCCATCCCGTCCGACCGGTCGAGGTCGACCGCTGCCCTTCGGCAGCCCTTCGACGGTGCCGTATCCACAACCCGCCTCTGTGGATCTCCCCTATCGGTGGGGTGCAGCGTTCTGCATCCTCTGTCTGCCAGCAGCGCCGGCGCTGCGGATCACCCTCCCTGCCGGAGCCAGGCCAGCCACGCCCGGCCGATGATCCAGAGCACGGTCGGATCGCGCTTCCGACCCTGGTGGCGCCGCTCCTGGATGGTCAGGAGGCCGTCACCCTCGGCCAGTCGGATTGCGGCCTGAGCCGGCCGGCGGCAGACGCCGGCCCGCACCGCGATGGCGTCGATCGCGCGGGCTCCTCCTTCGGAGGCGTGCTTTCCGGCCTAGGTTTGGATATTTTGCCTTGCGACAGCAGGTCTTCAACCCCTAGTCTGCCCGCTTGCCGTAACGACTACGCCTCGATCTCTGTAGAATGCAAACATTCCAACTCCAGCGACAAACAGCAGCAATGCTACGATCAGTGCGAGGCTGATTTTCCGGTCTGTTTGCCGGTTTGGCCGTTCCACTTGGCATCCTCGACCCAATAGGTATGCCGCCCGGCCCGGACGGGTGCCCGAAGATGGGGGAAGCCTCGGTTCGCCTGTCGTGACCGGAATTCGGGCCGGGCGGCTGACCGCTCGGTTGGACTTTGCGGTCCAGAATGGACTTGGAACGGCAGCGCTCATGGACAATGGCCTTGGGCAATGGCTTCTTGTCCGCCACCGTACTGCGCACGGCGTCTCCGGCGGGACGCTGACGAACACGTGGGTTCCCGCCTGCCTTGCAGCTGCGCTCCGACCGCGCTGTTGGGTTTACGAGCCGCACTTCGGCCCGCCCGGTCCGCCGCGGCGGGCAATTTCGCTTCGGCAACCCCTGACCCGACGCCGCGGGCATCCGCTTTCGCACCTCCATCAAGCGCGCGTCGTCCGTGCGGGTGGGCATGTCGGCCGGGACCGTCTCGACTGTGCAACGACAATTTCGATGTCCTGAGGGCGTCGATTACGATGGCCGCTCGGG
>CAXDNE010000447.1:0-4489 GCA_963990595.1 uncultured Methylobacterium sp. | reverse complement strand
GTCACCACCGCAAACCGCTGAGCGCCACAGACCGATCGGACAACAAGCCGACCGCCTGAACGGCGAACGGCCGCACGCTCCCGCGCCGGGAGCCGGGGCGTGGACATCCGGGCGGCTCGGTGCGCCGCGGCATGCGCGCCGGTGGCCCGAGGCTTGCCAGGATCGCGCCCGCGGGGCGCAACGCGACGAGATCCGGATTTTCGAGCCGGCCTTAACCGGACGCTAACCTTATCGGCGCCACTCTGCCGCGGACGGAGTGTCTGATCCATGCCGCCAGTCCGCCCCGTGTCGCCGCTCTTGATCGCCGCGGCGCTCCTGATCGCCCATGGCACCGGCCCGGCGAGGGCCGCCAGCGATACCGAGATGCGGCATGAGATCTGGCGCGACTGCCTCAGCCGCAACTTCCGGATCCAGGCGGCGCTGACCGAGCGGGATCTCGCCGCGGACGCCGCCTTGCGGGCATGCCGGGGGCCCGAGGATGCCTATCTCGCCGCCCTGACCGCGTCCCCGCTCCTGGACGAGGAGGACGTGGCCCGTGCCCGGCCGCTGCTGGCCGGCCGCATCCGGGCCTGGCTGGTCGGCAGCCGCGGGTGATCGGATCGCCTCACGCGGCGGCGCACGAAATCCTCATCCTGTCGCCGGCCGGCGTCCCGTCCCGGTCTGCCGTCCGCCGCTGCGGCGTGTCGCCATCTACACGCCGCAGGCACAACAGCTCCGGACGTTCGAGATCCTCTGTTCGGGCGACCCGTAGGTGAAGCTCGTCCTTCCGTAGGTTCGCCAGTGCTTGATCCACTGCCTGACGTAGTGGCGGCCGTTCGGCGCTGCCGCGAGCGTGTGCGCCGCCCAGCAATCGGCAAGCTTCTCGGAGGTGGTGTGGACGGCGAGAAGACCATATTCGTGGACGAGGTAGAAGTGGCTCGCGTCCGGAACCTGGCCGTCGACCTGCGCGGCGCGCGACGGGCAGAAGAAGATCCGGTTCGACTTGGCCGACGCCACCTTGCCGGCGGTCATTGCGCAACGATTCGTCACCGTGACATCAAGTATTCCGCCGGCCGGTCTCCATTGTGCTAGAGCGCTCATCGTCGGCGTCGAGAATGACGCCAAGTATATGAGCAGCTTCATGGCGCGACGCATGATCGTTCTGCCGAGTCGTTGAGCGCGTCCAGCTTGTATCAGGATTTTCAATGCTTGCGGTGCTGGAATGCGACGCGATCTCTGCTGGATCCCGTCGATCTGTCGCGTGCCGCGCGGAGCGGCTCCGGAATCGCCGGGACGGTCGGGGCGGCGCAGACGCGGCAGATCTGATCCGCGCCCCGGCCCCCGTTGCGGGCGGAAGGAGGCGCTCCGGTCGGCCGCCGCTATGCCTTCAGGCGGGCCTTGATCCGCTGCGTGAGCCCGTCGCGGACATCCCGATAGGCGTCGAGACGCTGCTCGCGGGAGGCGTCCTGGACCAGCGTCGGGTCCGGGGTCGGCCAGTACTCGACATCCGCCGCGAGCGTATCGGTCAGCGCGAGGGCGCGGTGATGCGCCTCCGGGGCGAGGGTGATGATCAGGTCGAAGTTCAGACCCTCCCAGTCCTCCAGCTCCTCGATGGTGCGGGGGCGGTGCCGGCTCGCGTCGATGCCGATCTCGTCGAGCGCCGCGATCATGAACGGGTCGGTGGGCTCGCCGGAGCGCACGCCGGCCGATTGCACGTAGGTCGACTTGCCGAAATACGCGCGCGCGATCGCCTCGGCCGCCACCGAGCGCACGGCATTGTAGTTGCACATGAACAGGACGGACTGCACCCGCCGCTTCTTCGGGGGGCTCTCGGGAGGAGGCTCAGCCATCGCCGGTCGGGGCGGAAGGCACGCTAGCCCTTCCAATGCAGGGCGAAGATCAGGGTGAACAGGCGGCGCGCCGTGTCGTGGTCGAGATCGACCTTGCCGTCGAGGCGCTGCTTGAGGGTCTCGGACGCCTCGTTGTGCAGGCCGCGCCGGCCCATGTCGATCGCCTCGATCTGCGACGGCGAGGCGGTGCGGATCGCGTTGTAATAGCTCTCGCAGATCATCTCGTAATCGCGGATCACCCGCCGGAAGGGCGTCAGCGACAGGAGGTGCGTCATCACCGGCTCGCCGTCCTCCGTGCTGATCGCGAAGGACAGCTTGTTCTCGACGAGGCCCAGCGTCAGCGCGTAGGGCCCCTCCCGGCCGGGGATCGTGAAGGCATTGTCCTCCAGGATATCGAAGAGCGCGATCGCCCGCTCGTGCTCCTGATCCGGATTGCCCCGGGCGATGGACGCCTCGTCCAGGCTCACCTTCGCGAGGCGGTTCGGCCCGCGCTGCTTCTCCGCCATCCCCAAAACCTCACAGGTTCAGCCGGATCGCGACGGAGCGGGCATGTGCCTCGAGGCCCTCCGACCGGCCGAGGTTTATCGCCGCCGGGCCGAGCGCCCGCAAGCTCTCCGGGGTGCAGGCCAGGATCGTGGTCCGCTTCATGAAATCGAGCACCCCGAGCCCGGAGGAGAACCGGGCCGATCGGGCGGTGGGCAGGACGTGGTTGGGGCCGCCCACATAGTCGCCGATCGCCTCGGGCGTGTGCGAGCCGAGGAAGATCGCCCCGGCATTGCGGACTTTGGCGGCCAGCGCCTCGGCGTCCTGCGTCTCGATCTCCAGGTGCTCGGGGGCGAGGCGGTCCACCAGCGGCACGGCCTCGTCGAAGGACCGGACCCGGATGATGGCGCCGTAGTCGCGCCAGCTGGCCCGCGCGATCTCCTGGCGGGGCAGGGTGGTGAGGGCGCTCTCGACGGCGGCCTCGACCGAACCGGCGAGTTCGGCGCTGTCGGTGATCAGGATCGCCTGCGCGGCGACGTCGTGCTCGGCCTGGGCCAGCAGGTCGGCGGCGATCCAGTCCGGATTGGCATGGCCGTCGGCCAGGATCAGCACCTCGGAGGGGCCGGCGATCATGTCGATGCCGACTTGGCCGAAGACCCGGCGCTTGGCCGCCGCCACCCAGGCGTTGCCGGGGCCGACGATCTTGGCCACGGGCGCGATGGTGGCGGTGCCGTAGGCCAGAGCCGCCACGGCCTGGGCGCCCCCGACCCGGTAGACCTCGTGAACGCCGGCGAGCTGCGCGGCGGCGAGGACCAGCGGGTTCATCTGGCCGTCCGGGGTCGGCACGACCATGACCAGGCGCGGCACGCCGGCGACCCGGGCCGGCAGGGCGTTCATCAGCACCGAGGAGGGATAGCTCGCCGTCCCGCCCGGGACGTAGAGACCCACCGATTCCAGCGCCGTCCAGCGCCAGCCGGCCGTGACCCCCAGCGCGTCGGTAGCGCGGTGGTCCGTCGGCCGCTGCGCCCGATGGAAGTTCTCGATCCGCTCGGCGGCGAGACGCAGGGCCTCCAGCGAGGCGGGAGGGCAGGCCTCGACCGCCGCCGCGATCTCCGAGTCGGTCACCCGGAGGTGTGCGGCGGAAAACGCGGCGTCGAGCCGGTCGAACCGCCGCGTGAAGTCGACCAAGGCGTCATCGCCCCGGGCGACCACGTCGGCGATGATGCCGCGCACCGCGTCGTCCACATCCTCGGCGATCTCGCGCTTCACCGTAAGCAGGCGTGCGAAATCGGCGGCAAAGTTCGGGTCGCTGCTGTCGAGCCGGACCATCGGGAGCCTCTGTCTCTCGTCAGGCCGCCGTGCCGGGGGCCGTGTCGGTGGTGTCGATGTCGTGGCCGGGGCGCGTAGCCGCCTCCCAGACCGGGCCGAGATCCTTCATCCGGACCTCGATGCACTCGACCTCCAGCCGCACCGCCGCGCCGCCGGAGAAGACGAGATCGATATGTCCGGAGGGGGCGTCGGTCGGGGTGAAGGTGAGGGCGAGCAGGCTCATGGGCGTGGTGTCGCCCGGCTTGAGCCCGCGGGACTTCACGCTGCGGACGCGCTCGACATGCACGCCGGCGAGCCGCCGCCGGGGCGGGGCGCCGGGCGTCCAATCGAAGCGCCGCACGGCCATCAGGAAACGGTCCTCGCCGGCGATGTAGGTCAGGTCCTCCGGCCGCAGGATCGCGTCCTGAAGGTGCGCGGAGATCACGGTCAGGTCCTCGGCGTCGAGGGCGGCGAGCCTGAGCAGCTCCATGAATGGGTCCCCGGGAAACTCTTCGGCCGGTCGAGAGGGCTGCAGGCCCGCGGCAGGGCGTAGGTAGCGGCATGGCCCCGTTCGGGCAACGGCCGGGCGCCGCGCGCGATCCCGACCCTTGCCCAGGTTGGGGCCAGCGTCATCGGGCAGGATTGTCGGCACGGCGAGTCGGGACAGGATCGGGATGGGGAGAGGTATCACCCGCGCGGTGCTGGCCGCGCTAACTCTGGGCTTGGCCGCCGGATCCGCGGACGCGCAGGTCGGCCCCAACGCGGATGTCTACATCCTCGGTCGCCCCGGTCCGGATCGCGACGAGTACGATCGGCCCTGTCTCTTATACACATCTCCGAGCCCACGAGACAAGAGGCACTCGAGTATG
>CAXDNE010000446.1:0-4490 GCA_963990595.1 uncultured Methylobacterium sp. | reverse complement strand
CGCGATCAACGTCGAGGCGCAGACCCAGGCCCAGACGAGCCTGCTGAACTGGACGCGGCGCATGATCGCGATCCGCAACAACAGCGTCGCCCTCGGGCGCGGCACGATCCAGTTCCTGTACCCGGGCAACCGCAAGGTTCTGGCCTGGATCCGCGAGCACGAGGACGAGCGGATCCTGTGCGTGGCCAATCTGTCCCGGGCGCCCCAGGCGGTGCAGCTCGACCTGTCGGAGCTGCGCACCGCGGTGCCGATCGAGCTCACCGGCGGCACCGAGTTCCCGGCGATCGGCGACCTGCCCTATCTGCTGACCCTGCCGTCCTACGGCTTCTACTGGTTCAGCCTGAGCGCCGCGCGCTCCGGCGTGGTCGGCCCGCAGCAGGAGCCGCCGGAGCTGTTCACCCTGGTTCTCACCGGCGGCATCGAGACCCTGATGAGCGGGCGCGAGCGCGTCGCCTTCGAGCGCACGGTGGTGCCGCCCTTCCTGGCGAGCCGGCGCTGGTTCGGCGCCAAGGGCTCGCGGATCAAGGGCGTGAAGGTCATCGACTGCGCCGCCCTGAAGGATGGCGACGGGAGCGCGCGCTTCCTGCTGCCGCGGCTGCAGGTCCAGCTCGCCAACGGCGAAGCCCAGGAATACTTCGTGCCCGTGGGCGTCGACGAGGGCCGCGAGGACGAGACGCTGCTGCCCTTCGCGGTGGCGCGGGTGCGCCGGGGCCCGCGCACCGGGCTGCTCTACGGCGCGGCCGGCTCCAACGACTTCGCCGCCAGCCTGATCGACGACATGCGCCGCGGCAACGAGATCCCGACGGAGAGCGGGCGCCTCGTCTTCGCCGTCACCTCGGCCTTCGACCCGGACGTCACGGTCGACGTCGCCGATATCCGCCGGCTCTCGGCCGAGCAGAGCAACACCTCGATCGCCATCGGCTCGAAGATGATGCTCAAGCTGCTGCGCCGCCTGCAGCCGGGCACGCATCCCGAGATCGAGGTCGGCCGCTTCCTCACCGAGCAGGCGGGTTTCTCCAATACGCCGGCGCTGCTCGGCACGCTCGAACACGTGGCCGAGGATGGTACCCGGACGGCGCTGGCGGTCCTTCAGAAATTCGTCATGAACCAGGGCGACGCCTGGACCCTGATGCTGGAGGGGCTGCGCCGGGACTTCGAGACCGTGGTGCTCACCCCCGAGAGCGAGGCCGCCACGCCCGAGGAGGCGTTCCAGGCCCACCGGCCCTGGGCGGACCTGCTCGGGCGGCGCACCGCCGAGCTGCACGCGGCGCTCGCCATCGACACCGACGACCCGGCCTTCGCGGCCGAACCGTTCACGGCGGACGACCTCGCGGTGCTGGCGCGCGACGCCCGCCACCAGGCCGAGCGCGCCTTCCGGGCGCTCAAGGGTCTGGCCGAGCGCGGCCTCGATGCCGGCAAGCCCGCCTGCGCGGAGCTGGCCGGGCGCCGGCAGGAGGTCGAGGCGCTGATCGACGCGCTCTCGGCCGAGCCGGTCCGGGGCGCCCACAAGACCCGCATCCACGGCGATTACCATCTGGGCCAGGTGCTGGTCGCCGAGAACGACCTGATCATCGTCGATTTCGAGGGCGAGCCCTCGCGGCCGGCCGACGAGCGCCGGGCCAAGTCGATGCCGCTGCGCGACGTCGCCGGGCTGATGCGCTCCTTCGCGTACGGGGCCGAGACCGTGACCCGGGAGATCGCCGCCCGGTTCGGCGATTCCGAGGAGCGGGCGCGCAGCGCCGCCACGGCGTGGCGCGGCATGATCGAGGCGGCGTTCCTGGCCGGCTACGAGACCGCGGTCGCGGAGTCGCGGGCGGCCGTCACCGACCCGGATTCCCGGGCGCGTCTGCTGCGCCTCTGCCTCCTGACCAAGGCCCTGTACGAGGTCGATTACGAGGCCAACAACCGGCCGGACTGGATCGAAATCCCTGCCCGTGGGGTTCTCACCATTCTGGACACGGACCGATACGAGCCCGGAGCATCTGAATGACGGCGATCGACGAGACCTTCGCAATGCGGGCCGACCCGGAAGCGGGGCCGGCGCGGAACGCGGATGTCCCGGGCTCCGGCGTCGCGCAGCCGCCGAGCGTCCACCCGGACGCGATCGCGGCGCTGATGGCCGCCAATCACGGCGACCCCTTCGCGGTGCTCGGCCCCCATCGGGTCGGGCCCAAGGCCTGGGAGGTGCGCGCCGTGCTGCCCGAGGCCCGGGCCGCCGCCCTGGTCATGGATGGCCGCACCGTGCCGTTCGAGAAGCGGCATCCGGACGGCTTCTACGTCGCCCGGATCGAGGGCGAGCATCGGCCGCTCTACGAGATCGAGGTCGAGTTCTGGGACGGGTCGAAGCGGCGCCGCCACGACCCCTACGGGTTCGGCTCGTCGATCGAGCAGTACGACGTGGCGGCTTTGCGCGAGGTCGGCACCAACCTCGTCTACCGGATCCTCGGCGCCCAGTCCGGGCAGCTCGACGGCATCGACGGTTTCCGCTTCGCGGTCTGGGCGCCCAATGCCCGCAAGGTCAGCGTCGTCGGCGATTTCAACGACTGGGACGGGCGGCGCCACCCGATGCGCCTCTGGCAGGATGGCGGGGTCTGGGAGCTGTTCGTGCCCGGCCTCAAGGCCGGGGTGCGCTACAAGTTCGAGATCCGCGGCCCCGACGGGGCCCTGATCCCGCTCAAGGCCGACCCGGTCGCCTTCGCGGCGCAGCACCCGCCGGAGACGGCCTCGGTCACCTACGGGGCCGGCGAGTTCGACTGGCACGATACCGGCTGGATGGGCAGCCGCGGCGCCAAGGATCCGCGCCACGCGGCGATCTCGATCTACGAGGTCCATCTCGGCTCCTGGGCGCGGGTGCCCGAGGAGGGGAACCGCTACCTGACCTACCGGGAACTGGCCGAGCGGCTGATCCCCTACGTCAAGGATCTGGGCTTCACCCATATCGAGATGCTGCCGATCACCGAGTTCCCGTTCGACGGGTCCTGGGGCTATCAGCCGGTCTCGCTGTTCGCGCCGACGAGCCGCTTCGGCAGCCCGGAGGACTTCGCCGCCTTCGTGGACGCCGCCCACGAGGCCGGCATCGGCGTGCTGCTCGACTGGGTGCCGGGCCACTTCCCCCTGGACGCCCACGGGCTCGGCCTGTTCGACGGCACGCATCTCTACGAGCACGCCGACCCGCGCCAGGGCTTCCACCAGGATTGGGGCACCTACATCTACAATTTCGGGCGGACCGAGGTCGCGACCTTCCTGGCCGCCAATGCCCGGTTCTGGCTGGAGCACTACCATCTCGACGGCCTGCGCGTGGATGCCGTGGCGTCGATGCTCTACCTCGACTATTCCCGGCGCCAGGGCGAGTGGATCCCGAACCGCTACGGCGGCAACGAGAACCTCGACGCCATCGACTTCATGCGCAAGACCAACGAGGCGACCTACAGCCACGCCCCGGGCACGATCACGGTGGCGGAGGAATCGACCTCCTGGCCCGGCGTCTCGCACCCGACCTATACGGGCGGCCTCGGCTTCGGCTTCAAGTGGAACATGGGCTGGATGCACGACACCCTGCATTTCATGCAGGAGGATCCGATCCACCGCCGCTACCACCACCACAACCTGACCTTCGGGCTGCTCTACGCCTTCTCGGAGAATTTCATCCTGCCGCTCTCCCACGACGAGGTGGTGCACGGGAAGGGCTCGCTGCTCGGCAAGATGCCGGGCGACCGCTGGCAGAGATTCGCCAATCTCCGGGCCTATTACGGCTTCATGTGGGGCCATCCCGGCAAGAAGCTGCTGTTCATGGGCGGCGAGTTCGGCCAGGAGCGGGAGTGGAACCACGACAACAGCCTGGACTGGCACCTCCTGGACGATCCCCTGCACAAGGGCGTCCAGGGCGTGATCCGCGACCTCAACCGGCTCTACGTCTCGACGCCGGCCCTCTACAGCCGCGACGCGGAGCATACCGGCTTCCAGTGGCTGGTGGCGGATGACCAGGACAACAGCGTGATCGCCTGGGCCCGCAAGGGCGCCAAGCCGGGCGAGGTCGCCGTGGTGGTGTCGAACTTCACGCCGGTGCCGCGGGAGGGCTACCGGATCGGCGTGCCGGAGGCGGGCTTCTACCGCGAGGCGTTCAACTCGGATGCCGGCGTGTACGGCGGCTCCAACATGGGCAACCAGGGCGGTCGCCACACCGAGGATCAGGCGGGCCACGGCCAGGGGCAGAGCCTGTGCCTGACCCTGCCGCCGCTGGCCACGATGATCTTCCTGCTGGAGCGGTGAGGGAAAATTCCCTGCTCCCATCGCTGGCCGAGACGCGCGCTCCTCCCCCTTGCGGGGAGGAGGTGGCGGTGGCCCAGGATCGGGCGGAGCAGTGCCTTCTGCCCCACCCCTGGCCCCTCCCCGCAAGGGGGAGGGGACTTAGCCGATGCGTCCGTGAAGATCCCTAGGCCGCCCGCCCGCGCAGCGCGATGCTGTTACCGATGGCGCGGCTGTAGAGCCCG
>CAXDNE010000445.1:0-4492 GCA_963990595.1 uncultured Methylobacterium sp. | reverse complement strand
ACTATCCTCTTCGTCGGCAGCGTCAGATGTGTATAAGAGACAGGAATACCGGTGGCGCACCGTCATGGCCTTCGGCCTGTGGTTCTTCGCGCTGATCGGCTTCTTCGGGCTCAATTCCTGGATTGCCGTGCTGCTCAAGGCGCACGGCTTCTCCATCGTCGGCTCGGTGGGATTCGTGACCCTCATCACGGTGGGCGGCATCCCGGGCTTCGCCGCCGCGGCTTGGCTCCTCGAACGGATCGGCCGCAAGCCGACCACGGCCCTCTTCCTCGTCTGCGCGGCGGCCGCCGCCTACCTGTACGGCAACGCCGCCGGGGAGACGTCGCTGTTCGTCGCGGGCTTCGTGATGCAGTTCTTCATGTTCGGGATGTGGAGCTGCCTCTACGCCTACACGCCGGAACTGTATCCGACCCGGGCCCGGGCGACGGGCGCCGGCTTCGCCTCGGCCTTCGGGCGGATCGGCGCCATCCTGGGCCCGATGATCGTGCCGGTGCTGGTGCGCGATTACGGCCCGGCCACCGCCTTCCAGGTCGGCGCGGGCGGCTTCCTGATCGCCGCAATCCTCGTGCTCACCCTCGGGGTCGAGACCCGCGGCAGGGTGCTGGAGGCCGTCTCGCACTGAGGCGAGCCCGGATGCGGCAGCGCCGGGACCGTCCGTGGGTGCAGGGCTCTGCCCCGCTGCCGATCGTCGGCCCGATGCGTCGGGGCGCCGCCCCGATCACCCGCCAAGGGGCGCGCCCTTTGGAAACCCGTTACACACCGGAACCCGCAAGCCCGGTCGCCCCGGAGAGGCCAGAGACATGCCCGTCATCGACATGCGCAGCCGCCCGACCTTCCTGCACAGGTTCTTCGGCGCCGAGCCCGGCACGCCGGAATTCGGGGTCGCCCGCTGGCTGAACGCCCGGGTCGGCAGCCGGGAGGTCGAGCACTTCACCCGCGGCATGACGCTCGCGGGCTTCTGCGCCGAGATGGACGGGGCCGGGATCGACGTCGCCGTGATGGTCGCCCGCTCGGTCCCCGGGGTGCGGGTCTCGAACGACGCCCTCGCGGAGGCCGCCCGGCACGACCCGAAGCGGCTCGTCGGCATCGCCTCGGTCGACCCGGTGAAGCTCGGCCGCAAGGCCGCCCTGGCGGAGGCGAAGCGCGCCGTGACCGGGCTCGGCTTCCGGGGGATCAACCTCGATGCCGGCTTCTACGGCGAGGCCATGCGGGCCGACGACGAGCGCCTGATGCCGCTCTACGAACTCTGCCAGGACCTCAAGGTCCCGGCCTTCGTGATGTCGGGCCCGACGACGCCGGATCTGCGCCTCAACGACCCCCTGGCGGTGGACCGGGTCGCCCGGACCTTCCCGAATCTGCCGATCGTGTGCTGCCACGGGTTCTATCCCCACGTCGCCGAGATGGTGACGGTGGCCTTCCGCAACGAGAACGTCTTCGTCTCCCCGGACATGTACACCTTCGCGCCCGGCGGCGGTCTCTACGCGGAGGCGGCGAACGGCTTCATGAGGGACCAGTTCCTGTTCGGCTCCTCCTTCCCGTTCCGGCCGATGCGCCAGGGCGTGGAGGATTTCCGCGGGCTCGGCCTGTCCGAGGAGGCCCTGGAGGCCGCCCTCTGGCGCAACGCCGACCGGCTGCTCGGGCTGGGGCTCGCGTAGCCCGCGGGATGCGTCAGGGCTTCGCCCTGACAGCCCGCCAAGGAGCACGGCCCTCTGGAAACCCCGTTCGGGCGGCGCGGACCCGGCTGAGGCCGCCCGCAGCACCTGCGCCCATCCCGCGCTCCGGGCCGCGAACGCCGCCCCGAATTGCGCCCAGGAACAGGCTGGAGGCGCCGCGCTCGCCGGGCCTTGTGCGAAGGCGCTGATCCGCCCGGCGGGACCGGCCAGGTTCTCCAGCCGGGCCAGGATGCGGGTGCGGGGCATGGCGGCCTCTCCGACGGCATCATGTCCGGCACGAGCGGCGTTTCATGTGCGTCCTTGCGGACCGTGACGACGGGCGGCATCTCCTGCGGCGACAGCCTGAGGAGATCACGATGCGCGCCGTCGGGTACCGCAAATCCCTGCCGATCACCGATCCCGAAGCCCTGGTCGACCTCGACCTGCCGCAGCCCGAGCCGGGCCCGCGCGACCTCCTCGTGAAGGTCGAGGCGGTCTCGGTGAACCCCGTCGACACCAAGGTCCGGCGCCGGGCCGGGCCGGAGGAAGGCGGCGCCACGGTGCTGGGCTGGGACGCGGCCGGCACCGTCGTCGCCGCCGGCGCGGAGGCCGCGGGCTTCTCCACGGGCGACGCGGTGTTCTACGCGGGCGACCTGACCCGGCCGGGGACGAACGCCGCGTACCATTGCGTCGATGCCCGCCTCGTCGGGCGCAAGCCCGCGAGCCTCGACTGGGCCCAGGCCGCCGCCCTGCCGCTCACCGCGATCACCGCCTGGGAGACCCTGTTCGACCGGCTCGACACGGAAAAGCCGGTGCCGGGCGCGGCCCCGGCGCTCCTGATCGTCGGCGGCGCCGGGGGTGTCGGCTCGGTGGCGATCCAGCTCGCCCGGGAACTCACCGACCTCACCGTGATCGCCACCGCGTCCCGGCCCGAGACGGCGCAATGGTGCCGGGATCTCGGCGCCCACCACGTGGTCGATCATGCGAAGCCCCTGGCCGCCGAGGTGGCGGCCCTCGGCCTCGGGGCGCCGGGCCTCGTCTTCTCCACCACCAACACCGACGCGCACCTCGCCGCGATCGTGGAGCTGATCGCCCCGCAGGGGCGGCTCGCCCTGATCGACGATCCGGAGCGCCTCGACGTCGGGCTCCTCAAGCGCAAGAGCCTGTCGCTGCACTGGGAGTTCATGTTCACCCGCTCGATGTTCGCCACCGCCGACATCGCCGCCCAGGGCGCGCTCCTCGACGAGATCGCCCGCCTCGTTGATTCCGGGCGCCTGCGCACCACCCTGGGGGAGCATTACGGGCGGATCGACGCCGCGAACCTCCGGCGCGCCCACGCGCTGATCGAGAGCGGGCGCGCCAAGGGCAAGATCGTGCTCGAAGGCTTTCTAGCTTGAGGAGGACGCGATGGCGGAGGCGGGGACCGGCATCTTCGACGTGGCGGCGCTGGCGGCGGCCCTGCCCGACAGCGCCAAGACCCTCCTGGTCGACACCTACCTGACCGACCGGGAGGCGGCGAGCGCCCGGGTCTTCCGGGTCTACCGGCCGACCCCGCCGCACTACCACGCCACCTGCGACGAGTACCTCTACTGCCTCTCGGGCCGGGGCGCGGTCTGGCTCGGCGACCCCGCCACTGTCACGGCGTTCGGCCCCGGCCAGCTCCTGTTCTTCGAGAAGGGTACGGTCCACGCGATGCCGGAGATCGCGCCCGGGGCGCCGGTGGTGTTCCTGTCGATCGACACGCCCCGGCGGGCGCCCACCGACATCGTCTTCGTGAACCCGGAGGACGGCAGCCCCGCCACCTTCATGGCGCGCAACGCCGAGGCCTGAGCCTCAGACCCGCAGGGACCGCCCGGCCGCCGCCACGCCGAGGAGCAGGGCCGCCACGAGCAGGAAGGCCGCGGACAGGCCGAACGCCTGGGCGGCGAAGCCGATCAGGGCCGGCCCCGCCAGCACCCCGGCATAGCCGAGCGTCGTCACCGCCGGCACCGCCACGCTCGCGGGCATCGCGGTCTGGCGGCCCGCCGCCGTGAACAGGACCGGGACGATGTTGGCGCAGCCCGCCCCGACCAGGGCGTAGCCGGCGAGCGCCGCCTCCCAGGCCGGGACCAGCACCGAGAGCCCGAGGCCGGCGGCCGCCAGCAGGCCGCCGAGCACGACCACCCGCCGCCGGCCGAGCCGGGCCACGACCCCGTCGCCCGCGAGCCGCCCGGCCGTCATGGTCACCGAGAAGGCCGCGTAGCCCAGCGCCGCCCAGGCCGGATCGAGTCCCCGCTGCTGGATCAGGAACACCGCGCTCCAGTCGAGGGCCGAGCCCTCGGTCAGGAACACCACGAAGCAGAGCAGGCCCAGCACCAGCACCGGGCCGCGGGGCAGCGCGAAGGCGGGGCCGCCGCCGCCCACTGCCCTGTCCGTCCGCAGGATGCCGGGCCAGGCCGCCGCGAACAGGGCCGCGATCCCGGCGACCAGGAGCAGCACGCTCCAGCCCGCGCCGAGCCCGGCCGCCAGCAGGCCGCTGGCGAGCAGCGCCCCCAGGATGCAGCCGAGGCTGTAGAGGCCGTGGAAGCCCGACATCATCGGCCGCCCGGCGGCGCGCTCCACCGCGACCGCCTGCAGGTTCATGACGCAATCCACCGCCCCCATCCCGGCCCCGAACAGCAGCAGCGCCCCGGTGAGCGGCACGAGGCCCGTGCCCACGGCCAGCACCGGCAGGGCGAGACCGATCGCGAGCGTGCCGGCGAGCAGGACCGGCCGGAAGCCGAGCCGCGCGGCCGCCGCCCCGGCGCTCGGCATCGCCAGGATCGAGCCGATGCCGAAGGTGAGGAGCAGCAGCCCGAGCC
>CAXDNE010000444.1:0-4521 GCA_963990595.1 uncultured Methylobacterium sp. | reverse complement strand
ATCACCAGCACGCGCCGGGGTCCGGCGGCGAGGGCCTGCCGCAGGGCGGCGGCAGCGTCCCGCCCGCGCAGAGTGAAGACCCCCGCGTGCCGTCCCTCGTGCGGGTTCGGCCAGGGGCGGGCGCGGGTGCCGGTGGCGACGAGCAGGCGGTCGTAGGGGAGGACGCGGCCATCCGCGAGCCGCACGGTCCGGCTGCCCCGGTCGAGGCCGACGGCGGGGCTGCCGAGATGCCAGTCCACCGCGAGACCGAGACATCCCGGCAGGGTGGTGGAGTCCGCCGGGATCGCGCCGGTGAGCACGTGTTTCGAGAGGGGCGGCCGATCATACGGCAGGTAGGTTTCGGCACCGACGATCGCCAGCGATCCGGAAAACCCCGCCGCCCGCATGGCTTCGGCGCCGCGCAGGGCCGCGAGGCCGGCGCCCACGATGACGGCCCGCTCGGAGGTCTGCGCCATCAGGCGCCCTGCCCCGGATCCTCGACCCGGATCGCTTGGACCGGGCAGGCGACGCGCGCGCGCTCGATGTCGGCCCGGTCCTCAGCGGCCGGGGCCGGATCGTAGAACAGGGCTTCGTGGCCCTCGATGCGGAAGTGCCGCGGTGCCGCGTAGCAACACTGGGCATAGGCCTGACACAGGTTGAGATCGACGCTCACCCGCAGACCTGGGTGTGGGCCGGGGAACGCATCGGCAGGGACGGACATGGCGAGGCAACCGTTGCGGGAGCCGCGAGTTCCGCACCGCCGAAAGGATGTGTCATCCGTATAACAGTGTACGCACCGCTTCCCGGGAAATGAAGCGGCGGAATTCCCCTGCGCCACGGTTCGATCTATTGTTGCACCGCCCCGCGGACCTGCCCGATGCGCCGCGATCTCAGGAGGGCGCCATGCCGTACGGAGCACGAACGAGCCTCGCCGCCCTCATCCTGCTCCTCGGCGTCGGAGGGGCATCGGCCGAGCCCGCCGCGGGCACGACCTGGACGGACCCGCCGGTCCACAAGCCCGCCGCCGAGAAGCCGCCGGCCGCGAATCAGAAGGCCGCCGCTCCGGCCGCGACCGCGTCGACCGCATCGACGCCGGCTGCCGCGACGCCCGCTGTGCGGCCGTCCCGCGCCGCGCGCAAAGCGGTGGCGGCGCGGCGTGCTCCGGAGCGGAAGGTGGCGCGCAGCACCCGGGCACCCAGGCGGGTCGTCGCCTCGGCGCGGCGCGCGCGCGTCGCTGCCGCCCCCGTCCGGACGTTCCATGCCCCGCGGGTCGTCTCGCGGTTCGTTCCGCAGGTCGTCGCCGTCGCGCCGCCACCGCCGCCGGAGGGTTACCCGCGCTACCGGCCCTACGGGTACGGCCCCGGCTACGCCCCGGGCTACGTCGACGAGCGCCTGGACCGGCTGAGCAGCGCGGAGGCCGCCGGCTACCTCGTGGTGCGCCGCCGGACCGTGCAGTTCCCCGACGGCCGCACCCTGCGCGTCTACCGCCCGGACGACGCGGGCGAGGCGTTCTGATCCGCCGAAGCCGCGAAAACGTCCCGCAGCGGCGCGCGCAGGATCTTCCCGGCGGGGTTGCGGGGCAGCAGCCCGTCCCAGACCACGACGCGCACCGGCACCTTGAAGGCCGCGAGCCGCCCGGCCACGAAGCCTCGGATCTCCTCCGGGCCGGCCTCGGCGCCCTCGGCCAGCACCACGATCGCGCCCGGCTCCTCGCCGAGCGTCGGGTGGGGCACCGGCAGCACCACGGCGTCGATCACGTCCGGATGCGCGTAGAGGGCGTTCTCGACCTCGCAGCAATAGATGTTCTCGCCGCCGCGGATCAGCATGTCCTTGATCCGGTCGACGATGGTCAGAAAACCCTCCTCGTCGGCGCGGGCGAGGTCGCCGGTGCGCAGCCAGCCGTCGGAGAGTACCTCGGCGGTGGCCTTCGGGTCCTCCCAGTAGCCGCGGACGATGTTCGGGCCCTTCACGCAGAGCTCGCCGACGCTGCCGGGCGGCAGGTCCTGTCCCAGGGGATCCACGATCCGCACCTCGCAGACCGGCAGCGGCGGTCCGCAGGAATCCGGATGGGCGAGGTAATCCTCGCCCTGGTGATGCGTGAAGGTCGCCGAGGTCTCGGTCATGCCCCAGCCGGTGCCAGGGACGACCCGGGGCAGGGCCTCGCCCAGCGTCCGCACGAGATCGCCGGCCGCCGGGGCGCCGCCATACGTCATCGCATCGAGGCTCGGCAGCGTTCGCCCGGCCTCCCGGGCCGCCGCGGCGAGCTGCCACGCGATAGTCGGCACGCCCCCCGCGCTGGTGCAGCCCTCGGCCTCGATCAGGTCGAGGGCCTCGTTCGCGTCCCAGCGGTGCATCATCACGAGACGATGGCCGCCGTAGAGCGCGGCCCCGAGGCTCGCGTGGCAGCCGGTGACGTGGAAGAGCGGGATCACGAGGAGCGAGGCCCGCTGCGGCGCGGCCGGGTCGGGCTTCGGCGGGCTCTCGCCGCGGCGCAGGGCGCTGCGCGCGGCCGAGTAGGGATAGGCCATCACGGTGGTGGCGGCGGCCCGGTGGGTGCCGACGGCGCCCTTGGGCTTGCCCGTGGTGCCGGAGGTGTAGAACAGGGTCGCGTCGTCCTCGGGATCGAGGGCCACGTCGGGCAGGGGCGCGTCCGGCAAGGAGGCCCAGCTCCCCACCGGGCCGATCACCGTGGTCAGCGGCGTCGCCCGGGGATCGGGCTCCATCCGGGTGGTGAAAATCCGCTCCAACGCCGGGCATTCGGCCCAGTGCGGCGCGATCCGGCCGAATCGCTCGCCGTCGGCGATCAGCACCCGTGCCCCGGAATGCGAGAGGCCGTAGGCAAGTTCGGGCCCGCTCCACCACGCGTTGAGCGGCGTGGCGATGGCACCGGCGAGCAGCGCGCCGTAGTAGCTGACCGGCCATTCGGGCAGGTTGCGCAGGGCGATCGCCACCCGGTCGCCCTTGCGCACGCCGGCCGCCACCAGCGCCTGCGCCAGGGCGGCGGCGGCGCGGGAAAAGCCCGTGAAGGTGACCCGCTCGTCGCGGTAGACCACGAAGGTCCTGTCCCCGTGGCCGCGGGCGATCCGGAACAGGTCGCGGAGCGTCGGCGGCGCCTTCTCCCAGATCCGGGTCGGCACGCCGCGGATCGCGATCGTGGTGATCGCGAAGGGCGCGCCCGGGGCGGTGAGCCGCGCCTCCGCCTCGCGGAAGGGCAGGGCCGGCCAGCCGGCCGGGATGCGGGGATCGCGGCTCATCGGGCGATCGTCACGCCGCCGTCGATGACCAGCGCCTGGCCGGTGACGAACCGGCCGGCCGCGGAGGCCAGGAACACGGCGGCGCCGGCGATCTCGTCGGGCTCGCCGATCCGGCGCAGGGGCGCGGTGGCGGTGGTGGAGGCCAGCATCTCGGGATCCTCCCACAAGGCCCGGGCGAAGTCGGTGCGGATCAGGCCCGGGCACAGGCAATTCACCCGGACATTGGCCGGGCCGTACTCCACCGCGTAGTTGCGGGCGAGCTGGAGATCGGCGGCCTTCGAGACGTTGTAGGCGCCGATCACCGGCGAGCCCTTCAGCGCCCCGATGGAGGAGACGATGAGGATCGCGCCGTCCCGCCGCGCGACCATGCCGGGGGCGACCCTCTGGATCAGCCAGTGGTTCGACAGGACGTTGTTCTCGAGGATTTTTCGGAACTGGGCGTCGGAGATTCCGGCCAGCGGCCCGTAATAGGGGTTGCTGGCGGCGTTGCAGACCAGCACCTCCACCGGACCGAGCCGCGCCTCGGTCTCGCCGACGAGCTGTTCCAGCTCCTCCTTCACCGAGATGCTCGCCGGGATCGCCACCGCCCGGCCGGCGCCGTGCGCGGCCTCGATCTCGGCGACCACCGCGTCGCACGCCTCGCGCTTGCGCGAGGAGATCACCACCCGGGCCCCGTGCTCGGCCATCCGCAGGGCGATCGCCCGGCCGATGCCGCGGGACGAGCCGGTGATGAGCGCGACCTTACCGGTCAGATCGAACAGCGACATAATGCGCCTCTGCGCTGAGTGGGGCCGGACACGCCTGTCATCCGCGATCCGCGGGATCCGACGGTCGCGCATCGGTCTTCGAGGGCCGCGACCTGCCCCCTCTCCCGTGCGGGAGAGGGTTGGGGTGAGGGATCAGGTCTCTCCGGAAGGGACAGGCCCCTCACCCTGTCCCGCCCCCGCCCGGGAGAGGGGACCCGCGCCTGATCCGGCCAGCGATCGGATGGCTTGGGGCCGATCACCTCACGCCCCCCGCTCCGCCAGCATCGACCGGCGCAGGCGTGCCATGCCGGCGAGCCAGCGCTCGGGATCCTCGGCCCGGCGGCGGGCATACTCCGCCACCTGCGGGTGCGGCAGGATCAGGAAGCGCCCCGCTGCCAGCCCGTCGAGGGCGGCCTCGGCCACCGTTTCCGGCGTCAGGACGCCGTCGCGGGCGGCGGCCGGCGGAGGGGGTGGGGTTTTTAAAAAAAGAACAGGGCGCCGAAAGGAGAGTTTTAGAATAGGGGGGGGGCCGGGGGAATATA
>CAXDNE010000443.1:0-4560 GCA_963990595.1 uncultured Methylobacterium sp. | reverse complement strand
CACTATCCTCTTCGTCGGCAGCGTCAGATGTGTATAAGAGACAGCGCCAAGGCGCTGGCGACGCCGATCGCCCTCGGCCAGCTCCAGCGGGTGTTGAACGAGGCCCTGCCCGACGTGGTGCTCTCCCGGATCGTCGCCGACGTGGAGCGCTCCGGCAAGATCGGTCCCGACGAGCGCCGCTTCCTGGAGGACGCCTTCGCCGAGCAGCGGGCCAGGAAGGAACCGTTCAGCTTCGCGTCCCTGGTCGAGCGGCGCAGCACGGCCATCGGCACGGCCAATGCCCGGATCAGCTACTATGCTGGCGCGATCACGGCCGTCTTCCTGCTGTTCGCCGCCATGCAGGGGGCGATGTCGCTGGTCGAGGAGCGCGAGACCGGGCTCAGCGAACGGCTGATGGCCGGTCCCGGCGGCCTGCCGGTGGTGGTGCTCGGCAAGTTCGGGTTCCTGGCCCTGCAGGGGCTCCTCCAGGCCGGGCTGATCTTCCTGGCCGCCGTGATCCTCTACGGGGTCGAGATCGGACCGCACTGGCCGACCTTCCTGGCCGCGTGCCTGCTGGTCTCCACGATGGCCGCGGGCCTGGCGCTCGCCGCCTGCGCCCTCGCGACCTCGCGCCAGCAGGCCCATCTCGCCGCGACCTTCGGGGTGCTGCTGCTCTCCGCGGTGGGCGGCTCGATGGTGCCGCGCTTCCTCATGCCCCCCTGGCTGCAGCAGGCGGGCTGGCTCACCCCCAACGCCTGGGCGATCGAGGCCTATCAGAGCGCGCTGGCCGAAGGCTTCGCCGCGGCCGCCCCGGCGCTCGGGGTTCTGGCCGCGCTGACGCTGTGCGGGCTCGGCCTCGCCCTCGCCCTGGCGGCGCGGCGGACCGCCTAGGGCCGTGACCGGTCCGGCCGGGACGCGGCGGGGCTACTCGACATAGACGCCGGCCCCGATGAGCACCTCCACGCCGTCGAGGCGGGTCCCGCAGACATAGCTCCACTTCACGCTCGGGACCGCCTGGCCGGGCCTCGGGAACATGTAATCCACCCAGCCGGACCCGAACCTGCTGACGATCTCGACGAAGTCCCTGTGGAACTGCTTCCCGTCCGCATCACGCTCGTGGAGCAGATCCCGTCCCTCGCGGTTCGGATGAGCGGCATTGAACAGCACGACTCCCTGCATGTTGACGACAAACAGGTAGACGTCGCCGTAACGCCAGGGGCTGCCCTTTTTCCGGAACTCTCCGAACGCGCCGCTGCCCCGTTCCTCCAGGACTTCGGCGGCCCGGTTGACGAGGGACTCGATTTCCGCCGCCTGATGCAGCGGTGGGGGCCCCCGCGTCCCGAAGGAGGGCGTGGTTGCGCTCATCACGAGCATCACCGGCCAAATCAGCAGGGCTCTCAACATGCCGTCGCCTCACGGACCCAGCATATCCTTCAGATGAAATCCCCGAATCGCTGAACAAGATTTCCTGGCTCACCGTCCTTTCAGAAGCTGATGCCGCAGGCCGCGCGGACGGGGCCCTAGCCGCGCGTGTCCAGGACAGGGACTTCGCCCGCGCCCCGCGGCCGCACGAAGGGCAACCAGCTCCGCCGCTGCGGGCCGGTCTGGCTCACGACAGGGGGAAGGATTTCGACCGCCATACGGTTGCGGTGCCGCTCGATGATCCGGCTGAGGTTCCTGAGCGCCGCGAGGCCCTGGCCCGCCATCATGCGGTGACCTTCGCAGGCCCCGTTCCGCGCCAGCCGGTAAACGGTCTCCTCGGCACGAGCGATGATGTCCCGTGCCTCAGCGCAATAGAGCTCCATCTCAGCGAGATCCGGCATCCTGTCCTCCGCGCCGATCATATGTCGGAGTGTGCGGGGCGCAGATTCCCTCACCTCCGGCCGCAGCACATCATCCATTTGGATGTGATGAGGGGGGTCGCGACGTCGCAGCCCGCCGGCCGTGTGGACCGGAAGCCGCTTCACGGTGAAGCACCCCCACTCCCGCGACGATCCGCGCCGTTCCCGCGGCCCGCCGCGCCGCCATAGAGGCATCGCCCCGTCACGGCTTCGCTCCACGGAAATCTCATGCTCCGCCTGCTCATCGCCGACGGCAACGGCCGCACGGCCCGGGATCGGCACGTCGCGGCCACGGGCCGAACCTCGGCCGAGTCCTACGCCGCGGTGGTGCAGGATCTCGCGCCGGACGCGGCCTGTCGCCATCTCAATCCGGCCGACGCCGAGGCGGCCCTTCCGGCGGGACTCGCGGATTTCGATGGGCTGATCTTCACCGGATCGACCCTCAAGGTCTCCGAGGGAACCCCGGAAGTCACCCGGCAGCTCGATCTGATGCGCGCGGCGCTGGAGGCGGGGCTCGCCGTGTTCGGCTCATGCTGGGGCGTGCAGGTCGCCGCCACGGTCGCGGGCGGGAGATCCGCCGCGAACCCGCGCGGGCCGGAATACGGCTTCGCCCGGGCGATCACTCCGACCGAGGAGGGCCGGACTCATCCGCTCCTCGCCGGCCGCCCGGCGAGCTGGGACGCCCCCGCGATCCATTCGGACGCGGTGCTGGAGCCGCCGCCGGGCGCCCGCGTGCTCGCGGGCAACCGCATGCTGGGCATCCAGGCCATCGAGATCCGGCACGGGGCCGGCTGGTTCTGGGGGACGCAGTACCATCCCGAACTCGACCTCGACGAATTGGCGGCGATGCTGCGCCTCTGTGAGACCGCCATCGTGGAGGCAGGCCTCGCCGAGAACCCGCGGGCCGTGGCGGCCTATGCCGACGAGGTCGCGTCGCTGCAGGGCCGCGACCCCGAGGCGGCGCGCCGCCTCGCTTGGCGTCACGGCGTCGGCCCGGAGGTGCTCGAGGCGGATCTGCGCCGTCGGGAGATCGGCAACTTCCTGGCCCGCTTGTCCACAGGCGGGCGGTGAGCGGGCCCCGCCGCGACCGGGTGGCGCGTTGACCCGTCTGGTCCCAGGTCTAGCTTCGGTCCCGCGGGCCACGCCTTCTTGAGCCCGGGGAGCGACCCATCAGGATGAGCCAGGATTCCACGGTCGCCGTCATCGGCAGCGGGCTCGGCGGGCTCGCGGCTGCCTGCGTGGCCGCGGCGCGGGGCCACCGGGTGACGGTCTACGACAAGAATGGCTGGCTCGGCGGCAAGGCGGCGGTGCTGCACGAGGGCGGCTTCCGCTTCGACATGGGCCCGACCATCCTGACGGTGCCCCGGGTGCTGGAGCGGATCTTCGCGGAGGCCGGCCGCTCGGTCCACGATTACATGGACCTGCGCCGCCTCGACCCGCAATGGCGCTGCTTCTTCGACGACGGCACCCACATCGACCTGATGCAGGACGTCGAGCGGATGGCCGGCGACATGGAGCGCTTCGCCCCCGGCTCCGGGGAGGGCTACAAGAAATTCCTCTCGATCTCCGAGCATCTGCATGGGGTTTCGGAAAAATTCTTCTTCTGGAAGCCGGTCGAGGACCTGTTCGACACGATCAACATCCGCGCCAACATGAATCCCGGCACGCTGCGCGACGTGCTGTCCCTGCGCATGCACGCCTCCGTCGCCTCGACCATCCGCGGCAAGGTCAAGGATGCCCGGCTCGCGCAGATGCTCGACCATTTCGTGCAGTATGTCGGATCCTCGCCCTACGGGGCGCCGGCGGTGCTCTGCGCCATCGCCCACATGCAGACGGCCGACGGCGTCTGGTACCCGATGGGCGGCACGCGCGCCGTGGCGGAGGGGCTGGCGAAGCTCGCGCAGGAACTCGGCGCCACCTGCAAGACCGACACCGAGGTGACCGGCATCGAGACCGCCAACGGCGCGGTCCGGGGGGTGCGCACCGCCGAGGGGGTCACGCCCTTCGACGCGGTGATCTCCAACATGGATTCGGTTCGGACCTATCGCGAGCTCGTCGGCGGCGCGGCCGCCAAGGCCTATGCCAAGAAGAACCCCGAGCCGGCCTGCTCGGGCGTGGTGCTGTATCTCGGCCTGAACAGGCGCTACGAGCACCTGAACCACCACGATTTCGTCTTCTCCCGCGATCCGGAAGAGGAGTTCGACTACATCTACAACAAGGGTGAGCCGGCCCCGGACCCGACCGCCTATCTGGCGGCGCCCTCCTCAACCGATCCGAGCGTGGCGCCGGAGGGCGGCGAGGCGCTCTACGTCCTGGTGCACACGCCCTACCTCCGACCGCACCACGACTGGCGCCCGGACGGGCCGCTGTTCCAGAACTATCGCCGGACGATCCTCGACAAGCTGAAGCGCACCGGCGGAATGCCGGACCTCGAGGAGCGCATCGTCGTCGAGCGCCACCTGACGCCGCAGGATATCCACGAGCGCTACAGGGTCCTCAACGGCGCGATCTACGGGCTCGCCTCGCACGGGCGGGTGATGGGCGCGTTCAAGCCGGGCAACCGCTCCCGGCAGGTGCGGGGCCTCTACCTCGCGGGCGGCGCCGCCCATCCCGGTCCCGGCATGCCGATGGTGATGATGTCGGGCTGGATCGCCGCCGATGCGCATGATCAGGACGCGCGCGGCGCCCTGCGCGCCTGTCTCTTATACACATCTGACGCTGCCGACGAAGAGGATAGTGT
>CAXDNE010000442.1:0-4583 GCA_963990595.1 uncultured Methylobacterium sp. | reverse complement strand
GCCCTCCCCGTGCGGGAGAACCTGGAGATCGGCTGCGGGCCTGCCCTCCCCGCCCGCGACCGCCCCGCCCGCGTCGCCTCCGTGCTCGGCGAGATCGGCCTCGGCCCCCGCGCCGAGGTGCCGGCCGGCAGCCTCGCGCATGGCGAGAAGCAATGGCTGGAGATCGGCATGGTGCTCGCCGCCGAGCCCGCGCTTCTGCTGCTCGACGAGCCCGTGGCCGGGCTCTCCGATGCCGAGACCGCCCAGACCGCCGCGCTGATCCGGGGCCTGCGCCGGCCGGACCGGGCGATCCTGGTGATCGAGCACGACATGGGCTTCGTCGAGGCCATCGCCGACCGGGTGACGGTGCTGCACGAGGGCCGCACGCTCTACGAGGGCAGCATGACGGGCGCCCGCCGCGATGCCCGCGTGATCGAGGTCTTCCTCGGCCGATGACGAACGCACCCGCCCGCCTCGCCGTCGCGGGGCTCGATCAGCATTACGGCAGCGCGCAGGTGCTGCGCGGCGTCGACCTCGCGGTCGCGCCGGGGACCTGCCTCGCCGTGCTCGGCCGCAACGGCGCCGGCAAGACCACGCTGCTGCGCTGCCTCACCGGCCTGATCCCGGCGAGCCGCGGCCGGATCGCCCTCGACGAAACCGAGCTGACGCGCCTGCCGCCCGACCGGCGCGCCCGCTCAGGCCTCGCCTACGTGCCGCAGGGGCGCGAGATCTTTCCGGATCTGACGGTGGCGGAGAATCTGCGGGTCGCGGCCCGGGCCCACGGGCTGGAGCGGACCGACGCGGTCGACGAGGCCGTCGCCCTGTTCCCGGCTCTGCGCGGCCTCTGGCACCGCCCGGGCGGCAACCTCTCGGGCGGCCAGCAGCAACAGCTCGCCATCGCCCGGGCACTGGCGACGCGGCCCCGCGCGCTCCTGCTCGACGAGCCGACGGAGGGGATCCAGCCCTCGATCGTCGCCGCCATCGAGACGGTGATCGCCGGGCTGAAGGGGACGATCACTGTGCTGCTCGTGGAGCAGTATCTCGATTTCGCCCTCCGGGTCGCCGACGCGGTGGTCGTGCTCTCCCGGGGCAGCGTCGTCGCGCGCGGCGACCCGGCGGCGCTGAGCCACGACGATCTCGCCCGTCACATCGCCGTCTGACATCCTCACGGTTCGACATCAGCAAGGAGACGCCGTGCCCACCCATCACGAGATCCCCGCCACACCCGAAACGATGGTGCTCGGCTACTTCGATGCCGCGCTGCCGCCGGTCCTCACGGTGGAATCCGGCGACACCGTCACCCTGCACTCGCATCCGGCGGGCGGGCGCGAATCGCTCCACCCCGACCCGGCCCGGGTTCCGGCCGACCTGCTGCAGGCCCTCGACACGCTCGAACGCGGCCCCGGCCCGCACTTCGTCACCGGACCGGTCCACGTGGCCGGCGCCGAGCCCGGCGACATGCTTCAGGTCGACATCCTCGACCTGAAGTTCCGCCTCGACTGGGGCTTCGTGGCGATCCTGCCGCTCCTCGGCACCCTGCCGGACGAGTTCACCGAATACGAGACCGTCCACGCCGACATCGACACGGCGCGCGGTGTCTGCCGGCTGCCCTGGGGCACGGAGCTGCCCCTCGACCCGTTCTTCGGCATCCTGGGCACCGCCCCGCCCGCCGCCTGGGGCCGGGTCGGCACGCCGGTGCCCCGCGCCTTCGGCGGCAACATGGACAACAAGGAGATGCGGGTCGGCACGAGCCTCTACCTGCCCGTGTTCAACCCGGGTGGCGGCTTCTACGCGGGCGACGGCCACGGCGTGCAGGGCGACGGCGAGGTCTGCATCACCGCCCTGGAGACGGGGCTGACCGGCACGTTCCGGCTCACCGTCCGCAAGGACATTCCCGGTGTGTGGCCCTTCGCCGAGACCCCCACCGACCTGATGTCGATCGGTCTGCACGAGAGCCTCGACGAGGCCATGCGCCAGGCCGTGCGCGAGATGGTGCGCCTCGTTTGCGCGCGGACCAGCCTCACCCGCAACCAGGCCTACATGCTCTGCTCGCTCGCTGGAAACCTGCGGATCACCCAGACGGTGGACGGCAACAAGGGCGTTCACATGCTGATGCCCAAGACGGCGCTGGCCGGGAAGTGAGTGCGGCGCGCGCGCAGGCCGGGCGGGCGCGCCATTGGACACGATAGGGGTCCGCGCCGCGGTGCCCGATCGGGTTGGTCCCATCGGCCCTCATCCCGAGGTGCCTGCGTCAACGGGCCACGAAGGAGGGCTCCGGCCAGCCGGGCGATCCCGGGAGGCCTCCTGCGAGGCGGTCGCTTCGCGCCCGCACCTCGGGATGAGGGTGCGGGTGAGAGGTGCGTTCTCGCGGGCCGCTACGCCAGACGCTGGGCGCCGCCTCTAGTTCGCGGTCCGCACGAAGGCGAAGCGGCCGACGCAGGCCTCGGCGCCGCGATGGCTCGGCCCCCGATGCGGGGCCGCGCGCTGCGACGCGGTCGGCCGGCCCGGCTCCGCCCGCCAGGGCTGGACCATCATCGCGGCGCGCAGGCGCTGCACCTCCGCCCGCAGTGCCGCGTTCTCCTGCTCGACCCGGTCGAGCCGGGCCACGCCCGCGGGGTTCAGCCCGCCGAGCCGTCGCCGCCACCGATAGAATGTGCCGAGCGAGACATGGGCGCTCGCGCAGATCGCAGCGATCGGCACGCCGCGCGCGGCCTCCTCCAGCAGGAAGGCGATCTCCTCATCCGTGTGCAGGGATCGACGCATACAGGATCTCCCGGTTCGGCCGTCGTGAGTGCACCCCTCGGTGGAGCGCCGAGCAAGAAGCGGACCGGCGGCGACGCGGCAATTTTGACGTTTACGCGCGGCGGCGCCCGCGATGCGGGCCGGCGGCCGCCGATTTGCGCACGCTCCGGCCGGCCCTGCAGCCTCTTTGACCTTGGGTTTCGCCACGCCCGGCCGGACAATCCGGGCCGAGCGATGCCCCCTGGAGAGATTCCGATGGACCGCGTGCCGACCACCGAAAGCCCCGGCCTGCGCGCGACCACGCCGCCGGTCCAGCTGTCCCTGAAAGGCATCCGCAAGGGGTTCCAGGCGAAGGGCGGGCACGTCCCGGTCCTCGACGGCCTGAGCTTCGACATCCACGAACGCGACTTCGTCAGCATTATCGGCCCGTCGGGCTGCGGGAAGACCACGGTGTTCAACGTCATCGCGGGTCTGCTCCAGCCGGACGAGGGCACGATGCTGTTCCGTGGCCGGCCGGTGCCGGGGCTGCGCGGCCGGGTCGGCTACATGATGCAGAAGGACCTGCTGTTCCCCTGGCGCACGGTCCTCCAGAACGTGATGCTCGGGCTGGAGATGAAGGGGGTGGACCCGCGCGAGGCCACCGACACGGCCCGGCGCTACCTCGCCCAGTTCGGGCTCGGCGGCTTCGAGAACGCCTATCCCAAGACCCTGTCGGGCGGCATGCGCCAGCGCGCGGCGCTGATCCGGACCCTGATCATGGACCCGGACATCCTGCTCCTCGACGAGCCGTTCTCGGCGCTCGATTACCAGACGCGTCTCTATCTCGAGGGCGTCCTGCTGGAGGCCGTCGAGCGCTTCAACAAGACCGTGGTCCTCGTCACCCACGACATCGACGAGGCCGTCGCCCTGTCGAAGCGCGTCGTGGTGCTGGGCGGTCGCCCCTCGCGGGTGAAGTCGGTCCACGCGATCGAGCTCGGCGACCGCTCGCCGATCGGGGCGCGCAGCGATCCCCGCTTCTCCGAGCACTTCCACACGCTCTGCGGCGAACTCGATATCCAGACCCGCGCGAAGGCCGCCTGATGACGACGCATGCCCTGAAGACCTCCGTTCAACCGGAGGCGGCGACCGCCGTGAAATTTCGCCGCGGCCCGGGCCTGATCGCCCGCGCGGCCGACACCACGCTGGGCCGCGGCCTGATTCAGGCGGCGGCGGTCGCCCTGTTCTTCGCCGCCTGGGAGGTCGCCGTTGATGCCGGCTGGCTGACCGAGTTCCTGGTCGGCGCGCCGTCGGGGATCTGGCGCGTCTTCCGCGCGGGCGTGATGGACGGCTCTCTCCTGCTCGACACGTGGTACACGCTGATCGAGGCGATCCTCGGCTTCGTCATCGGCACGATCGCCGGCTCGGTGGCGGGGCTCGGTCTCTGGTACTCGGCCTTCGTGGCCCGGGTGGTCGAACCCTTCATCGTGGCGATCAACTCGGTGCCCAAGATCGCGCTGGCGCCGATCGTGATCCTGTGGTTCGGCACCGGCTTCATGTCGAAGGTGGCGCTGGCGGTCTCGCTCACCGCCCTGGTGGCGCTGATCGCCGCCTACCAGGCGGCCCGCGACGCCGACCCGGACCTGCAGGCGCTGATGGCCTCCATGGGCGCCTCGAAGAACCGGATCTTCCGCTCGGTCATCGTGCCGTCGACGCTGCCGGCGATCATCGGGATGTTTCGGATCAATATCGGCTTCGCGCTGGTCGGCGCGGTGGTCGGCGAATTCATCTCGTCCCAGCGCGGCCTCGGGCACCTGATCTACAACGCCTCGTCCCTCTACGACCTGTCTCTTATACACATCTCCGAGCCCACGAGACAAGAGGCA
>CAXDNE010000441.1:0-4681 GCA_963990595.1 uncultured Methylobacterium sp. | reverse complement strand
AACCCCCCCCCCTGCGGCGGCCCCCGGGCGCCGGCGGGGGGGGGGGGGGCGCGGGGCCGGGGGGGGGGGGGCGCCGCCCCCCCCCCCCGCCTCCCCGGCGGGAGGCGTGCCTCAGGCGGCCTCGCCCTCGGCGTCGTCGGCATCCAGGATCGTCTCCAGATCGCCCACCAGGGCGTCCAGCTGGTCGGCGGTCGCCTTGAGCTTCAGCTTGGTGCCGTCCTGGGCCTCGACCGCGATCTCGATGTGGTCCGCGACCCGGGCGGCCAGCGCCTGCTTCACCGTGTAGGTCGTCACGTCAGCCTTGTCCGCCATGCTGTCTCCTGAGGTTGGCTCTGGGCCAACACCCGACGGGCCGGATCGGCGGTGCGGCAGAAGCTCGCGACGGCCGCGGCGGGGCCGTCTCTACCGACGCTGCCGCGTGTACCGCTCGACGACCCGCTGCCGATGGGTCGGCACTTCGGGCAGCCGGGAGGTCCCCACCGGAACGCGGGCCGCCGGCCGCGGGGCGGGCAGCAGCTCCGGCCGGGCCCGGGGCGTCTCGACGATGACCGCCTCCAGCACCGTCGGCCGCATCGGCCGTGCCGGTCTCGTGAGGCGCATCGGCCGTGCCGCGAGCGTCCCGAGGGCCCAGAGCCCGAGGCAGAGCAGGCCGATCAGGATCCCGTCCCAGGACGGCTCCGGGCGGCACATCAGGATCCCGGCCCCGGTCAGGGAGGCCGCGGCCGCGAAGAGCCGCGGTGTCGGATCGCCGGAAATCATGCCGCAGTCTCGGCGATCCGGGCTGAAGACCCGTGAACCGCGTCGCTACATTTGTCGTCATCCGCCCCGGACGGCCGTCTGCGCGGACCGTCCCGGCCGGGGCGGGTTCAGCCGGCCAGGCTCGACGGCGGCTGCCAGGTCACGCCGGGATGCTCGCGGATGTCGCCGGCCCGGCTCCCGGTATCGGCATCGCTCGTCCAGTCGCTGGGCTCGGTGATGCTGGCGATCTCCGCGTCCGGATACGCGGCGGCCAGGAACAGGCGCGCCTCCCCCTCGGCCTCGGCCCTGACCGTAACGAGGGGCCTGGGCCCGTCCGCGTCGCGCACCTGCGCGATGAACAGCTTGGTCATGATGCGTCTCCGGCTCCCTCGGGCGGTCGCGAATCCGGGCTCAGGCCTCCAGCTCCTCGACGTGGAGGCCCCCGGCATGGAGATGGGCGGGGATGCCGGTGCGGTCGCGGTGACCGGCCGCACGGGCCATCGCGTCCAGGGCCTTCGACGGATCCGGCGCCGCGCCGATCCAGAGGATCGCGCCCGTCGCCGCCTGCATGATCCGGAACACCTTCACGCCACGCTCCCGGGTTCGACCTTCGGACAAGCTTGGGGCGCCCCCCGGTGTTCCCGGGGAAGGGGGCCCGGCTTCCGCGCGGCGACGCAGGGGCGATTCGGCCGGTCCTGGAACAGGTTGGGGCGAGCGACCGTTAACCGGGCCATGCCGGCACGGGCCAGCACGTCGACGTCCCGATCGGGATTCAGGAGAGCCATGACCAGCCGAACTGTCCAATCCGCCCTGCTCGCCCTCGCGCTCGCCGCCGCAAGCGTCGGGACGGCCGCGGCACAGAGCACGCCCAACGGCAACACCTCGTCCCCCGGCGCCCCTGCCGGCAGCGGCAGCACCGGCAACGGCGCCACCGGCAGCGGTGCGGCGCCGAGCGGGCGGTAACGCGGCGTTAGCCAAGAGGGCCGAAGTCACCGGTCCTCACAACCGTGCACCTTTCCGTCCCGCGGCCCCCCGGCGCGCGGGACGTTTTGTCTCCGGGGTGCCGTCCTGACACGCGGTCGCTCCGCGGAATCGGGGGTGCAGCCGTCGCGGCGGGACAGCCTCTTTTCTGTGCAACCGGAATCATCGTAAGAGAACAGCGGCGACGATCATTCAGACGCCAGGATGCGCAACAGAGGCGATGCGGTCGAATTCTGTCCTGCGGCTCAAGAATGAGCGCCCAGGCCTGCATCAGGCCGCAGCCTGGCGGGATGCCGTCGCGCCGTTCTGGGATTTCACGATCCGCAAGGAGGATCTGGCCGAGTTTCACGGGCGGTCGCAGGTCCGGCACCTCGGCAACGCGATCCTCTGTCGGGCGAGCGCCTCGGGGCTCCGGTTCGAGCGCGAGCGCGGCCTCGTGGCGCGCATGGGCGTCGATCACATCCTGGCCCATGTGCGCCTCTCCGGCCGGTCCAGGATCGAGATCGGCGGCAGCGAGCGGGATTGCGCCCCGGGCGACATCTGCCTGCTCGACCTGTCGCGCCCCCTGTCGGCCCGCTCCACGGATTACCAGGCCCTGACGGTGGTGCTCCCGCGGGCGCTCTTCGGCGCGCACCAGGGCGGGCTCGACGCCCTGCACGGGGCGGTGATCCGCGGCGCGACCCCGTTCGGCCGGATGCTCAACGATCATCTGCGCTCGCTGGGCACGCACGCGACCGGATTCTCGGCCCGGGAGGCCGCCGCGGCCGCGGAGGCGACGGCGATGCTGCTCGGCGCGGCGGCCCTCGGCGTGCCGGATCACGAGCGGGCCGCCCAGGGGGCCGAGGGCGCGCCGCTCCTTCTCGCCATGCGCCGCTTCATCGAGGCCGAGCTGGCCTCCCCCGACCTCAATGCCGAGATGCTCGGCCGGCGGTTCGGCGTCTCGCGCAGCGCCCTGTACCGCCTGTTCGTCCCCCTCGGGGGCGTCTCCGGCTACATCCGCCAGCGCCGGCTCGATCGCGCCTACCGGGAGCTTGCCGCGGGCGACGGGCGCTTCGCCCGCATCTCGGAGGTCGCCTATCGGTGGCGGTTCGAGAGCCCCGCGCATTTCGCCCAGGCCTTCCGGGCCGAGTTCGGCTGCGCCCCCCGCGATGTCCGCGCCCGGGCCACCACCCCGCCGGGGGAGCCGGTCCAGGCCGAGAGCTGGACGGATTTCTACGACTGGGTCCTCAAGCTGGCGGCCTGAACCCCCGCGGGCGCGCCCTGCCCTACCGACCCCGGACGGCCAGGCCCAGCTCCGCGCGGGCGCCGGCCTGCGCGCCGCCCGGCTCGGGACCGCGTTCATCCCGCGTCCGGACGAGAAGAGCGGCGCGCTGAACGCGACCCGGATCCCGTCCACCTCCTTCACCCCGTCGCAGGCGGTGCGGCGCAAGGTCGAGCGGGCGATCGCGACAGTCCCGCAGGGCGCCTCCATCGTCTCGAAGACCGGCACCGCCGAGGTCGCCACCGACCCGATGCCGCCAAACGCCCCCGGCACCGCGTGACGCTGACCTGCTGCGGGCGGCGATCCGCGCGGGCGCCCTCACCCGGCAGCGGCCCGTGGCGATGATCGCGCGCGTCGCCGCCCCGGCCTTCGTGCCGATGGCGCTCGCAGCGGCACGAAGGCCGAGGTGCCGCGGCCGCTCGCCACCGGGGTGATCGGCAACCCGATCCGCGGCGCTCCTGTGAGTCCTGCCAAGGCTCGATCCTCGGCGAATAGAGGATCGATATTGCATCGAGCGGAAATGTTCTCCTGTAGAACAGTACTGTTCCTCAGGATGATGCTTCGATTTCCGGATTCATGACGTGGAACTATTCGAAATGATCCTTGACATTTTACGTCAGCTTTCAGCATACGTTGACATCCTGCATGTAAGGTTCTGCAGACACGGGGAATAGCGCGTTATGAAGATCGGTATTCGCTTGCGTCTCTACGCAGGATTTGGGCTTCTCGTTCTGATTGCTGGCGGTATCGGCGGATATTCGCTCTACCAGCAAAATCTGATCAACGAGCAATATGCCCTCCGCGGCCGCCTGGAGCTGATCGCGCGGACGATCTTCACGGTGAACAGCCTCGCCGCGCGCCTCGCCGGGCAGGCCCAGCAGTACCGGCTCACCCCGACGCCCGAGCGGATCGCCGCCCTGGAGCAGACGCGACGCAGTATCGAGGAGACGGGCGAGACGCTGAGCGGATTGGCGTTCGTGGAGGAACGCCGAAAGCTGTACGTCGAGATCCGCGACGCGGCCCGGGCCCTGAAGCCGGACCTGGACCGCCTCGGAGCGGCGGGCGCCACGCTGAACCAGGCCAAGGAGCACCTGTTCACCGGAGGCGACGAGCTGACCGGCGCGACCAGCAGCCTGGTGGCCGAGGTGCGCGCGCGCGCCGGCGAGGCGCTGCTCGGCCGGGCCCAGACCGTCGAGAGCGCCGTGCTGCTGGTGCGCGTCGCCAATTGGCGGTTCCTGGCGACCTTCGACCCGAACGGTCCGGCCACCTTCGCCAGGAACCTCGAGCGGGCCGAAGCCGCCCTGAAGGCTTTCAAGGACGCCGACGGCAGCGCCGCCTTCGCGCCCCTGACCCGCGCCGTCACGGAGAGTCTGGCCGCCTATGGCAGCAACTTCCGGGCGACCGCCAACGCCCTGGACAGCCTGAAGACGGCGTTCGAGACCGGCATCAAGCCGCGCGCAACCGCGATCGACGAGCGCGGTGACGCCGCTCGCGCCATGATCAACCGCGCGGTCGAGGAGAACGCCCGCGCCATGGAGGCCGCGGTGGCGCGTGCGCGCAACGTCCAGATCATCCTCGTCGGGCTGGCGCTGGCGCTGGGCGGGGGGCTGGCCTTCCTGATCGCCCGCAGCATCATCGGGCCGGTGGCCGGCATGACCGAGGCGATGCGGCGCCTGGCTGACGGCGACACCGCCGTGGTGG
>CAXDNE010000440.1:0-4798 GCA_963990595.1 uncultured Methylobacterium sp. | reverse complement strand
CCTACGTGCCCGGCAAGAGCGGCCGGCCCGGCGCCGGCAAGGTCTACAAGCTCTCCTCGAACGAGACGCCCCTCGGCCCGAGCCCCGCGGCGCTCGCGGCGCTCCACGAGGCCACCGCCAAGCTCGAGACCTATCCGGACGGGCGGGCGACGGTCCTGCGCACCGCCATCGCCAGGCGCTACGGGCTCGATCCCGAGCGGATCGTCTGCGGGGCGGGCTCGGACGAGCTGCTCTCGCTCCTCGCCTACGCGTATTGCGGGCCGGAGGCGGAGGGCATCTATTCGGAACACGGATTCCTGGTCTACCGGATCGCCATCCTGGCCTCGGGCGGGACGCCCGTGGTGGCGCCCGAGACGGACCTCACCGTCGACGTCGACGCGATCCTGGCCCGGGTCACGGACCGCACCCGGATCGTCTACGTCACCAACCCCAACAACCCGACCGGCACCTACCTGCCCTTCGACGAGATCCGCCGCCTGCATGCCGGCCTGCCGCCGCACGTGCTGCTGGTGATCGACGGCGCCTATGCCGAGTACGTGCGGGCGAACGACTACTCGGCCGGGCTCGAACTCGCGCTGGAAGCCGAGAACGTCGTGATGACCCGGACCTTCTCGAAGATCCACGGGCTCGCCGCGGTGCGGATCGGCTGGATGGTGGCGCCGTCCCATGTCGTGGACGCGGTCAACCGCATCCGCGGGCCGTTCAACGTGTCGGGGCCGGCGATCGCCGCAGGCTCGGCCGCCATCGCCGACGAGGCGCACATGGCGGCGGCCGCCGCCCACAACGCCGAGTGGCTCCCGAAGCTCATCGCGGGCGCCCGGGCCCTCGGCCTGACGGTGACGCCGAGCGTCGCGAACTTCGTGCTGATCCACTTCCCCGACGCTCCCGGCCGCTCGGCCGCGGACGCGGACGCGTTCCTGACGGAGCGCGGGCTGATCACCCGGCGGGTCACCGCCTACGGCCTGCCCAACGCCCTGCGGGTGACCGTGGCGGGGGCCGAGGCGAACGAGGCGTTCCTGGCGGCGCTCGGCGACTTCGTGCGGGGTGCCCATGCCTGACGAGACCGTGCCGGCGCACCGGGAGCCCCCGATCGGCCGCCTCGCCGTCGTCGGCCTCGGGCTGATCGGGTCCTCGATCGCCCGGGCGGCCCGGCGCTACGGGCTCGCCCGCACGATCGTGGCCGTCGACCGCGACGAGGCCGTCCGCGCCCGGGTGCGCGAGCTCGGCATCGCCGACGTAGTCACCGGCGACCCGGCCGAGGGCGCAGCGGACAGCGATCTCGTGATCCTGTGCGTGCCGGTGGGCGCCATCGGGGCCGCGGCGGCCGAGATGATGCCGCACCTCAAGCCAGGCGCCATCGTGTCGGATGTCGGCTCGGTGAAGGGCGCGGTGGTGGCGGCGATCCGGCCGCACCTGCCCGACGGCATCGCCCTCGTCCCCGGCCACCCGATCGCCGGGACCGAGTTCTCGGGGCCGGATGCGGGTTTCGCGACCCTGTTCCACGGCCGCTGGTGCATCCTCACGCCGCCCGAGGGCACGGATCCGGCGGCGGTGGACCGGGTGCGGGCCCTGTGGGAGGGGATGGGCGCCAATGTCGAGACGATGAGCGCCGAGCACCACGACCACGTGCTGGCGATCACCAGCCACCTGCCGCACCTGATCGCCTACAACATCGTCGGCACCGCCGCCGATCTCGAATCGGCGACGCAATCCGAGGTGATCAAGTTCTCGGCCAGCGGATTCCGCGACTTCACCCGCATCGCCGCCTCCGACCCGACCATGTGGCGAGACATCTTCCTCAACAACCGCGACGCGGTGCTGGAGATGCTCGGCCGGTTCAACGAGGACCTGTCGGCGCTCGCCAAGGCGGTGCGCTGGGGCGACGGCGACGCGCTGCACGCGATGTTCACCCGCACCCGGGCGATCCGGCGCAGCATCGTGGCGCAGGGCCAGGAGACCGCGGCCCCGGATTTCGGCCGGCCGCGGCCGCCGGAGGAGTAGGGTCCGTCCGGGTCATCCAACCCACCGCCTCATCCTGCGGTGCGGCGAAGCCGCCGCGAAGGCGGGCTCCAGCGATCGCGCGGCCGGCTGGAGGGCTCCTTCGAGGCCTCCGCTGCGCTCCGGCACCTCAGGATGAGGATGCGGGTTGAAGGAACCTCGGCCTCACGCCGGCGGGCGGTTGACCAGGACCGGCTCCGGCGCCGCCCGCTCCGGGAACAGGCGCTTCAGGGCTTCGAGCTTCGGGGCATCGTTAACGGCGATGTACGGGTGCCCCGGGTGCAGGGCCATGAAGTCCTGATGATAGCCCTCCGCCGGGTAGAAGGCCGCCCCCGGCTCGATCCGGGTGGCCACCGGCCGCGCGTAGGTCTTCGCCGCGTCGAGCTGGGCGATGTAGGCCTGCGCCACCCGCGCCTGCTCGGCGTCCTGCGGGAACAGGGCCGAGCGGTACTGCCGCCCGGAATCGGGTCCCTGGCGGTCGACCTGCGTCGGGTCGAGGGCTACCGAGAAGAAGATCCGCAGAAGTTCGTCGTAGCGGATCGAAGCCGGGTCGTAGGTGACCGCGACGGCCTCGGCATGGCCGGTCCCGCCGCCGCTCACCGTCCGGTAATCGGCCTCGTCGCGGGTGCCGCCGGCATAGCCTGAGACCGCGCCGCGCACCCCGCGCACGTGCTGGAACACGCCCTGCACGCCCCAGAAGCAGCCGCCCGCGAAGACCGCCACGTGCGGGCCCGGCGCTTCGTTCGCCTGCGTCGCGGCCTTCGGCAGGCGCCGGGGCGCCTCCTCGGCGGAGGCCGGCAGGCGCGGCAGCAGGAGCGCCCCCGCGAGGCCGAGCCCGAGGGCCGCCCCGAGGAACGGGCGGATCGTATCGCGAAGAGCCATGGACGTCCTCCTGAAGACGCGCGCCTGGATGTGACAGATCCTTCGCCATCCGGCCCGATGCGGTTACGCGGACGGCAGGCCGCATTGCAGCGGCGGCCGCATGGGTCTAGGCACCCGGCAAACCGTCGACTCGCGCGCCAGGACCCGTCCCGTGACCATCGCTCCCGAGCCCAACTCCTTCCGCACCGGCCCCGACGAGCGCGGCCGCTTCGGCATCTTCGGCGGCCGCTTCGTCGCCGAGACGCTGATGCCGCTGATCCTCGAACTGGAGGCGGCCTACGAGGCTGCCAAGAAGGACCCGACCTTCCAGGCCGAGATGGAATCCTACGGCACCCACTATATCGGCCGGCCGAGCCCGCTCTACTACGCCGAGCGCCTCACCGAGCACCTGCGCGCCACGGCGCCGGCGGGGCAGGGGGCCAAGGTCTATTTCAAGCGCGAGGAGCTGAACCATACCGGCTCCCACAAGGTGAACAACGTGCTGGGCCAGATCCTGCTGGCCCGCCGCATGGGCAAGCCGCGGATCATCGCCGAGACCGGTGCCGGCCAGCACGGCGTCGCCACCGCGACCCTCTGCGCGCGCTTCGGCCTGAATTGCGTGGTCTACATGGGCGCGGTCGACGTCGCCCGGCAGGCGCCCAACGTCTTCCGCATGAAGATGCTCGGCGCCGAGGTGGTCCCGGTGGAATCCGGCACCAAGACCCTCAAGGACGCCATGAACGAGGCCCTGCGCGACTGGGTCACCAACGTCGCCGACACGTTCTACTGCATCGGCACGGTGGCGGGCCCGCACCCGTATCCGGCGATGGTCCGCGACTTCCAGTCGGTGATCGGCCGCGAGACCCGGGAGCAGATGATCGCCCAGGAGGGTCGGATCCCGGATTCCCTCGTCGCCTGCATCGGCGGCGGCTCGAACGCCATGGGCCTGTTCCACCCGTTCCTGGACGACCGCGAGGTCGAGATCTTCGGCGTCGAGGCCGCGGGCCACGGCGTCCAGTCGGGCCTGCACGCCGCCTCGCTCACCGGCGGCAAGCCGGGCGTGCTGCACGGCAACCGCACCTACCTGCTGATGGATGCGGACGGCCAGATCGCCGACGCGCACTCGATCTCGGCGGGCCTCGATTATCCGGGCATCGGCCCCGAACACGCGTGGCTGCACGAGATGGGCCGGGTCACCTATCTGTCGGCGACGGATTCCGAGACGCTGGACGCGTTCAAGCTCTGCTCGATGCTGGAGGGGATCATCCCCGCCCTGGAGCCGGCCCACGCGCTCTCCAAGGTCCTGGAACTGGCGCCCCAGCGCCCGGCCGACCACCTGATGGTGATGAACATGTCGGGCCGCGGCGACAAGGACATCCCGCAGGTCGCGGAGATCTTCGGCACGAAGCTCTGAGGACGCGGCTCCTGAAGCGCGCCGTCATCCCGCGGCGCAGGGACTTGGCACGTCGGTGGGTCCCGATCCCCACCTCCGCGGCGCGGCCTTGGAACAAGTGCGGGCTTGGTCCATCCAAATCCGGACCGGCGACCGGGCTCACCCCGCGCGGGGCGCGGGTCCGTGTCCCGGACCTCACCGCACCGTGACCTGATCCTTGATCCGTTCGTAGACCGGCCGGCTGAGCACCCGCTTCGACAGCAGCTGGTCCACCGACGTGTAGGGTCGCTTGGCGACGATCGCCCGCCCGATGGCGCCCCCGCCCCGGAGATGGTTGAGGTCCGCCACCGTGGCGGTATTCAGGTCGAGGACGGCCAGGGCCCGGGGTCCCGCGCTGTCTTCGGCCCTGTCGACCTCGGCCTGGCCGGTCGCGTCGGGCGCCGGCTGGGTGGCGGGCGCAGGGCCATCGGGTGGGACGGCGAGGGCGTCGGCCGGCATCTGCGCCGCGCCCGGTGACGATTCCGGGGCGGGGGCCTGTCTCTTATA
>CAXDNE010000439.1:0-4856 GCA_963990595.1 uncultured Methylobacterium sp. | reverse complement strand
CCCGGACGCCGGGCACCGCGGCCGCGCAGCCGTACGTGAAGATCGGCATCCTCGGCGACCGCTCGGGCGCCTATTCCGACATCAGCGGCGAGGGCTCGGTCGTCGCCGCGAAGCTCGCCGTCGAGGACTTCAAGCCGGAGCAGCACGGGCTGAAGGTCGAGATCGTCTCGGCCGACCATCAGAACAAGCCGGATGTCGGGGCCGCCATCGCCCGGCAATGGTACGACCGCGACAACGTCGACATGATCACCGATGGCGTCACCTCCTCGGTGGCGCTGGCCATCAGCCAGGTGACCAAGGAGAAGAACAAGGTCTTCATCGACACCGGCGCCGGCACCGCCGACCTCACCGGCCCGCAATGCACCCCGAACACGATCCACTGGGTCTACGACACGGTGGCGCTCGCCAACGGCACCGGCGGCGCCATGGTGAAGCGCGGCGGCGACACGTGGTTCTTCCTCACCGCCGATTACGTGTTCGGCCAGACGCTCCAGCGCGACACGACCGCGGTCATCACCAAGAACGGCGGCAAGGTCGTGGGCTCGGTGAAGACGCCGTTCCCGACCTCGGACTTCTCGTCCTTCCTGCTGCAGGCTCAAGGGTCGGGCGCCAAGGTGATCGGGCTGGCCAATGCCGGCACCGACACGATCAACTCCATCAAGCAGGCGGGCGAGTTCGGCATCACCGAGGGCGGCCAGGCGCTCGCCGGCCTCCTGGTCTTCTCCTCGGACGTGCACTCGCTGGGCACCAAGGTCGCGCAGGGGCTGGTGCTCACCGAGCCGTTCTACTGGGACCTCAACGACCAGACCCGCGCCTTCTCGGACCGCTTCGCCAAGCAGATGAAGAACGGCTCGAAGCCCACCGCCAACCACGCCGGCGTCTACTCGGACGTGCTGCATTACCTGAAGGCAGTGGCCGAGCTGAAATCCACCGCGGACGGCGCCGCGACCGTCGCCAAGATGAAGGCGATGCCTACGGACGATCCGCTGTTCGGCAAGGGCACGATCCGCGCCGACGGCCGCAAGATCCACGACATGTACCTGTTCGAGGTCAAGAAGCCCGCCGAGTCGAAGGGCGAGTGGGACCTGTACAAGAAGCTCGAGACGATCCCCGGCGATCAGGTCTTCCGGCCGCTCAACGAGGGCAACTGCCCCCTCGTGAAGGGCTGAAGACCGGTCGCAGCACGGAGGGGAGCCCATGACGACGATCTTCGGTGTGCCGACGCAGGCCCTGTTCGGACAGTTGCTGCTCGGCCTGATCAACGGGTCGTTCTACGCGATCCTGTCGCTCGGGCTCGCGATCATCTTCGGGCTCCTGAACATCATCAACTTCGCCCACGGCGCGCTTTACATGATGGGCGCGTTCGTGGCCTGGATGCTGCTCACCTATGTCGGGCTCGGCTACTGGTGGGCTCTGGGGCTCGCGCCGCTGGTGGTCGGCGCCTTCGGCATCGTGCTGGAGCGGCTGCTGATCGCCCGGCTCTACAAGCTCGATCACCTCTACGGCCTGCTCCTGACCTTCGGCCTGGCGCTGATCATCCAGGGCCTGTTCCGCAATCAGTACGGTGTCTCGGGGCTCCCCTACGCCATCCCGGCGGAACTCTCGGGCGGCCAGCGCCTGCCCTTCATGTTCCTGCCGAACTACCGCGCCTGGGTGGTGGTCGCCTCGCTGGCCGTCTGCATCGCCACCTGGCTCGTCATCGAGAAGACCAAGCTCGGCGCCTATCTCCGCGCCGCCACCGAGAATCCGACCCTGGTCCAGGCCTTCGGGGTCAACGTGCCGCTGTTCCTGACGCTCACCTACGGGTTCGGCGTCGCGCTGGCGGGCTTCGCCGGGGTGCTGGCCGCGCCGATCTACTCGGTGAACCCCAATATGGGCGCCGACATTATCATCGTGGTCTTCGCCGTGGTGGTGATCGGCGGCATGGGCTCGATCATCGGCTCGGTGATCACGGGCTTCGCCCTGGGCCTCGTCGAGGGGCTGACCAAGGTGTTCTATCCGGAGGCGTCCGCCACCGTGATCTTCGTGATCATGGTGCTGGTGCTGCTCGTCAAACCCGCCGGCCTGTTCGGGCGCACGGCCTGATCGCTATCTGAGGGACGACCCCCATGGCCGATACCGCCGCCATCGACGCCGCCCCGATCGCCGCCGCGCTGCCGACGGGCCGGGACGACAAGGCGCTCCACCGTCTGATCTTCGTCGGCATCGCCGTCCTGCTGGTCGCGGCGCCGCTGGTCCTGTACCCCGTCTACCTGATGAAGGTGCTGTGCTTCGCGCTGTTCGCGCTCGCCTTCAATCTGCTGCTGGGCTACGGCGGCCTGCTCTCCTTCGGCCACGCCGCCTATTTCGGCATGGCGAGCTATCTCTGCGCCTACACGGCCAAGAGCCTCGGCTTCACCCCCGAACTCGCCATCCTGACGGGCACCGCCACGGCGGCGCTGCTTGGGCTGGTCTTCGGCGCGCTGGCGATCCGGCGGCAGGGCATCTACTTCTCGATGATTACCCTGGCGCTCGCCCAGATGGCGTTCTTCTTCTCGCTCCAGGCCAAGTTCACCGGCGGCGAGGACGGGATCCAGGCCGTGCCCCGCGGCAACCTGTTCGGGGCGATCAGCCTCGCGGACGACCGGGCGATGTACGCCGTCGTCGCCGTCGTCTTCATGGCCGGGATGCTGCTGATCTACCGGATCATCCACTCGCCCTTCGGACAGGTGCTGAAGGCGATCCGCGACAACGAGCCCCGGGCGATCTCGCTCGGCTACCGGGCCAGCCAGTACAAGCTCGCGGTGTTCGTGCTCTCGGCGACCCTCGCCGGGTTGGCCGGCTCCACCAAGGCGATCGTCTTCCAGCTCGCCTCGCTCACCGACGTCCACTGGTCGATGTCGGGCGAGGTGGTGCTGATGACCCTGGTGGGCGGCATGGGCACCGTGTTCGGGCCGATCGTCGGCGCGCTGGTGATCGTCACCATGGAGACGTACCTCGCCCAGTTCGGCGCCTGGGTGACGATCATCCAGGGCGTCGTGTTCGTGCTCTGCGTGCTGCTGTTCCGCGAGGGCATCGTCGGCCTGATCGCCCGGCTGATCCGCCGGCCGCTCTGAACCGCGCCGGGGGGTGGTGAGCTTTCGTTAACCAAACCGGATCAACCTGAAGTTCCTCAGCTGTCAGGTTCCGCCATGGCGAAGGCTCTCCCGCTCAGCATCGACGATCCCGCGCTCGACTGCCCGGTCCCGCCGGACACCGTCGGCCGGCTGATCAAGGCCGATCCCGAGCGGGCGGCCTATCTCCTCGACGGCATCCCGGAGGCGACCCGGGCCCGGCTGGCCGTCTGGCTCTACGGCCGCAGCCACACGCACGAGATCGGTATCCGGGTCGCCGCGACCTGCGACGGCGCCACCCTGCGGCGGACGGCGGGTCTCGTCGGCAACGCCCTCTACGATCTGTCCCGCCGGCCCTACGCGGCGCCGGGCCACGGGACACGCGGGAGCGGCGCGGGCCGGATCTCCCTGGGCGGGTCCAAATTGCGCGCCTGAGCGTCGGCGCCCACGGGGCTTCGGCGAACCGGGCCCGGCACCGCGCGATTGGATCGGGACCGCCGCGCGATTGGATCGGGATCGCCGAGCGGTTATTGATCGCGACAGATGTCCGCCTCCTTCCCCGTGCCGTCGGTCCGCCGCCTCGACCCCGTCCTCGTCGACCGCATCGCGGCGGGAGAAGTGGTGGAGCGTCCGGCCTCGGCCGTGAAGGAGCTCGTCGAGAACGCCATCGATGCCGGGGCGCGGACCATCGAGGTGACGGTCGAGGCCGGCGGCCGCCGGCTGATCCGCGTGGTCGATGACGGCCGCGGCATGACCCCGGAGGATCTCGACCTCGCGGTCGAGCGTCACGCCACCTCCAAGCTTCCGGGGGGCGATCTCACGGCGATCGACACGCTGGGGTTCCGCGGCGAGGCCCTGCCGTCCATCGGGGCGGTGTCGCGCCTCGCCATCGTGACGCGAACCCCGGAGGCCGAGGCCGGCGCGGCGCTCACCGTCGAGGCGGGTCTCAAGGGCACGGTGCGCCCGGCCGCGGCGCAGCGCGGCACGCGGATCGAGGTGACCGAGCTGTTCGCCGCGACGCCGGCCCGGCTCAAGTTCCTGAAATCCGACCGCGCCGAGAACGCCGCCATCGCCGAGATCCTGCGCCGGCTCGCGGTGACGCAGCCCGGGATCCGCTTCACCCTCCGGGCCGATGCCGGCCAGCCCCTGGTCTTCGCGGCGGAGACGGGCCCGGAGGCGGAGCTGCGCCGGCTCGCCGCGGTGCTGGGGCCGGATTTCGCCGCCAATGCCCTGCCAGCCTCGCTCGCCCGGGAGGGGTTCGCGGTGACCGGCCATGTCGGCCTGCCGACGTACCACCGGGCCGCCGCAACCCACATCCATCTCGCGGTCAACGGCCGTCCGGTGCGCGACCGTCTGCTGCTCGGTGCGGTGCGCGGCGCCTACGCCGACACCCTGGCCTCCGACCGTCACCCGGTGCTCGGCCTCGCCATCGTCTGCGAGCCCGAGCGCGTCGACGTCAACGTCCATCCGGCCAAGACCGAGGTGCGGTTCCGCGAGCCGGGCCATGTGCGGGCGCTGATCGTGAGCGCGATCCACGACGCCCTGCGCCGGGGCGGGGCCCGCTCGACCACGACCGGCGCCGCCCGCACCCTCGACGCCCTGCGCCCGGCCGGGCCGCCGCTCGCGACGCATACGGGCGCTGCCGCGCCGAGCCTGTTCCAGCCGGCGCGGCCGAGCCCGTTCCCGGCCGGCGCGCCCTCGGTGGCGGCCCCGTCGGGCTACCTGAGGCCGGATGCGTGGCGGCCCGCCCCGGCGGCACGCCTC
>CAXDNE010000438.1:0-4876 GCA_963990595.1 uncultured Methylobacterium sp. | reverse complement strand
TCATGACCCGAAAGCTCTGTCAGAAAACATCATGATGCCGGACAGACTCTAAGCCTTCTGCGCGCGCAGTAGTCAGCAAGCCTATGCAGGCGGCGCTCACCTCGTTTGCGCCATGACGCACTTGATGTTTCGCACATGCCGGTAGCGTGGATCCACTTGCGCGAGAACAAATGTCCGAAAGTCTGACTTTTTAAGCCCGAGGATAAGGTTATGACTCAAGAATTCCATTTTGGTACGCTCACATCCAAGCCGCTTGATTTCATCGCTCTTCAGAGGATGGCCGACACTGACCCAATCGGCCTGTTGAACCGCTGCCGAAAGCGACATCGTGCCATCAGGAAGGGCGTTCGATCTCTGAATTGGCAGGTGTGGGTGGCATGCTACGCGGGCGCGCTCAACATCCGGAAACATCCTGAGCGTTTCGCTGACCTGCTCAGGCACGAATTTTTCAAACAGCGGACCTACGCATCCAACATTGACGATGTATTGCGCCTAGCCTTGATTATTGGAATAGACGCCGACTCCAACGGGACAACCTATAAGAGGGCGTGCTACATCGCGTCTCGATTGCAGCCATTCTTCGATCAGGCCGTCGAACCCGAGTGCGTGCTGGTTGCCATAGATGTCGCTGGAGGGCTGAAGCGGCTTTTCGGGGACGACGAGGCGTTTGACGGAGAAGAGCGTAAGCCCGACCAAGGCGCTAGCGAAGCTGAGGGCACGCAAGTGCCGGGGCCTATCGAGATTTCACCACTCAAGAACATTCGGCCGAACGGACGTCCGGGCTCTGTCAAACTCGAACGGCAACCCCCACACCAAGGCAAGAATTTTGGACGTAAAATCAGCCCCGACCGTAAATCAGAATTCGCACCAGCCAGTAATCAATTTGCCAGTGATCATGACAATGAAACCATCCTCGAAATCATTGTAAGCGAAGATATGCTTCATGAAGTGCTCAACTCGCCCATTGGAAGCCGCGCACGCCTGATTGTCGAGCATGTCCCGTCCGGGCGGGAGTGGAAGCGCATCGAGGCGACGTCCGCAAAGTTTATAGACTAGCTGCTCCTGTCAGAGATCTAGCCGCAAAACTGCCGCAGCCCCGGATCGCTCACATGCGCGTTGGCGAGGCTGCGTCGGTCCGAACGTCATACATATCCGCAACATTTGCTTCGGCTAACGAGAGCTAGTCATGATAAAAGTTGATATTGCACCTGCGTTGCTGGCCGCCTACGCGCGAAAGCGGCGCGCCCAGTCTTCAGCAGCTGAGGAGGCGCGCGCCGGCCAAAAAAAACTCGGTGATGCCCTTGTAATACAACCGAACGCCGCTTTTCACCCCAAGACACCGGCTACGTCACCGGCAGCCTCACCATCACTGCCAACCACACCACAAACCCGCAAAACGGCCCCTACCACCCCCCACCCCCAGGTAGACCGTGTCGGCTTAAGCCCATTGACCACTTTGGACACGTTCGTTGCTGAACACATGCACGCTCATTGGGTGCGCTACGATTACCAGCTCCCCGGCTACAAAAACCGGCCGGCGCTCGGTAGTGCAACGCGCGCCACCTTCGACCAGCGCGAAGCCCTTTTCCTGCATGCCAACAACATGTGGTCGCGCGTTCGCTATGCGAAGATCTTTGGGGATCGTCTGGAGCGGTTCGCCGCCCAACGTGAGGCTGGCGAACCGATGTTCCTCGTCACCCTCGTTAATCGCGATCATACGGTGCCTCGAAAAGTTGCGGCGGATTTCAACATCGCATGCGTCACCGGGTGGGTGCATCATGTACTTCGCGGCGCGAGCTACGTCGGAATGGTCGAAGCCGCCTACTTCTCGAACCTGCGGCTGTGTGATCTCTACGAACACCGATATGTCTCGTGGCACAGCCACGTATTGCTATGGGGCATTACCGAGGCGGAGATGATCGCGCTCTGCGGCGAGATCAACGGGCGCCACGTCACCGCGGTCGAGGGGGTGCCCGCCGCCCATTACCGCGTGCTGCAGCTAGAAGAAATTTTCGGTCGATGCATTTACATCTGCAAGGCGCCCCTTGATGAATACCGGGTTTGGGCACGGAAAAGGGAGATTTTCGACCGTGACACTGGCGAGATATTCAAGTGCTTCAGTGGGCGATTTAGCGTCAAGAGTCGCCGGATGCGGCCTTGCGATGCAGTTCATATGTCTTCGGTTTTCATAGAGAAATACATCAATCAACTCGCCTTTGCCGCTGGCGAGGGGCGCCTAGTTCTGCGCGAGATCAATGCTGATGCCCTTGCCGAGTTCAACCGCTGGGAGGCTCGACAAGGCTATATAAAGGCTAAGATTAAGTAGCCAGACCGATAGTGGCTTTTCCCATGCCCTAGCGCAGGTCAGGGCGCGGCTACGTCCCGACTCGGCCGGACGGGTACACGGCGCATGGCAACCTTCCCACACAAGATGCAGGCCGGGGCGTTCTTGAGGGCTTGGGACCTGCGGAGGCCGGTCACGCTTGGAAAGCATATTGGGTGTACCCGGCTGAGGCACAAGAGTCGTCGAGGATGATCCGCTGGGTTCAAGAAACCTCAGGCGCCACAGGCGACTCGAGGAACCAACTGCCAACCCACGTGTTTCTTACCTCCCTCGCCGGCAAACTAACGGCGTGCAAGCTTAGTTATATCACGTTGATAATTCGGTGGTTAAGGATCCTCGATATGGGCAGTGCAAAGCGGCAATGGGAGGAGACGCAGGGGGAAAAGCAAATTGCTCTCATGCTCCTTGTCGAGTCTGGAGTCATCAGAGAATGCCAATACCATCCTGGAACGTATTTTGAGGGTAATGAACCCATCGAAGCAGCCTACAAACTCGCTAATACGAGAATAAGTGAAAATCAGGCTGCTCTCCCTCATGGCTATAGCCGTCGTCAATATACCGATCTCATAAAATCCGTTTACGAAGATCATAGCGGGCTCGACAGTTGTCCGTGTTGTGATCGAACATTCAACCGAGACTGAAATCCTGTGATTGGCGCTAGCAAAGTCCGAGTTGAGCTAGGCGGGTACGCCTAGGGCGCCTCTGCAAACCGTCTCATTTGTGCGAGCGCGTCAGCTTTTTGCTTTATTCGAGAGTATCTGGCGGTGGCTTCGCTCGGTATGCCAAGCGCCGAAGGGGGTGAATCCGCAGGTTTCATTTGCCCGCCCTGAGCTTGCAGAGACGCCCTAGCCGGATCGCTGCACGCGAGATCACCGATGTCTCGACTGGCATGCTGTTCCACGCCGCAACAGCGGGCGGGGCGGAGGCACTGCTGCGCGACGACCTCGGCCGGCTTGCAACGGGCGCGCGGGCTGATATCGTGCTCGTCGACCTAAAGCAGCCGGACATGATGCCGGCCCGTGACCCGCTGCGCGCGCTCGTCTTCCACGCGGCCGACCGAGCCGTGCGGCACGTGTTTGTGGCGGGCCGGCAGGTGTTGAACCTCGACCATCGCGCCGCCGCCGAGCGGCTGACCGAGGCCCAAGCACGGATGATGGCGCTCTGCCCCGCCCGCGACTACCGCAGCCGCTCGGTCGACGCGATCACGCCCCTGAGCCTGCCGATGGGCGACTGAAGCCACCGCGGCACCCACGACGTCTCTGCCGTCCCGCTTGTGTCGCGCATGGTGCCACGAGCACCGTCACCGGAAGTCTAGGATCGAGCGCGATTACCGCGTTCAGACCATGCTCGCAGCCTTCGCCCCGTCCATCGTCACCGTCGCATCGGTCACGTAGCGCGGCCTCGTTGAGGCCAAGAAGACGACCGTCGCTGCCACCTCCTCCGGTTCAGCCGTTCGCCCGAGCGGGATACCCGGCTCAGCCTGGGCCTGCGCCTCGTCGGCGCCAATGCCCAGCAGCGCCGCCTCGGTCTGCAAGCCTTCCGGAACCCAGCCAGTGCCCATGAGGCCGGCATTGACGCCTACACCCGTTCCACGCATCCGGTGTAGACCTGCCCCTGACCGGCCGTGGCCAACATCAGCGCCGCGTTGGCCGCCCCGCCCACGAGATGGGTTGGCGCCGCCACTTTGCCGCCGTTGCCGATCACGTTGACGACCACACCCCTGCCGCGGGCTGCCATCCGCTTCGCCGCTGGATCAAATACGTTGACGTAGGTGACCAGATTGGTTTCGAAGCGGCGCGCCAATTCTCCAGGGGAGGCTGCCGGGCGGCTTGCGACGGGCGGCGCCAGAGCTGTTGACGAGCACGTCGATGGGGCCGAACTCGGCCTCCGAGCCGAAAGCGGCGAGTGCCTGGGCGGGGTTGATGAGGGCGGCGTCGAATCTGGCCACCGCACCGAAGCTCACACGCGCCGGGTCGAGGTTGGCCTGTGAACGGGGACGATGCCGACCCGGGGCCCTCGTTGCGGAAAGCGCTGGCACCGGCCAGCCCGATGTCCTTAGAGCCGTGGGTGACGAGGACGACCGTGCCGCTGAGGCGCAGCTCCATCGCCTTTGCGCCCTCGGCCGCGTCGGTCTCTCGCATCGGGTTCATGCCCGGATCGGCAAATGCGTTGTCCTCCCCTTCGCCCACGCCCTGGAGCCTCTCATAGCGGGCAGCGTTCGGCGTGAGGTGGGATCGCCAGCCGCCTTCGGGAGCGTGAGCGGTTCCGAGCCGCCCATTCGCTGGTCTGCCGCTCCGCCGAGATCACGCGGGCAGCTTCCGTAAAGGCTCATCGGGTCGCCCTTTAACTCGCGACCTGATGGAGCCCTTCATCATGTCACTCCTAACAACCACCGCCGCTACGTTTCGCATCGTCGACGAGGTTGCTCTTGGCACCGGCCGGGGCGCGCTCGCCGTCGCCAAGATCACCCTGACCTGCCGCCCGGTGCCTGTCTCTTATACACATCTGACGCTGCCGACGAAGAGGATAGTG
>CAXDNE010000437.1:0-4895 GCA_963990595.1 uncultured Methylobacterium sp. | reverse complement strand
CACCAGACCAGGGCGCACAGCGTCACGGCGAGGACGAGGCCGGGCAGCAGGCCGCTGGGATCTCGAGGCGGCCGTTGCTCGCCTCGCGGATACGCGCGAGGGCCTGCTGCGCGCGGAGGTTGACCGGGTGGGTCGGATCCTGGCCGGTGGCGAGCTTGTAGACGAACTCCGCCACTTCGGCGCGCCGGGTCAGGATGCCGAACAGGGGAAGGGCGGCCGCGCCCGCGATGAGGCTGCGGCGGCTGAGGGAAGCCTCTGGCATGTTTCACTCCCTGGTGGTTCGGGCATGCCGTCCGATCCCCGCCATTCCTGGTCTTTCGGGATGGTCATCCGGTCTCGCCGGATGCGCGGCGCGCCGCCCGTGGCGCCTCTGGGACGTGGCTGGATCGCGGGACGTGCCAGCGCCGGCACGTCCCGTTTCAGGCCGGCTCAGAGCCAGCCGCGGATGCTGCGGGCCATGGCCTGCGTGGAGATGCCGTAGCGGTCGTGCAGCGTCGGCAGAGCGCCCGCGTCGAGGAACTCGTCCGGCAGGCCGATCTGGCGGTAGCCCGGGGGCACGGTGCCGGTGCTCAGGAGGAGGCTCGCCACCGCCTCGCCGAGCCCGCCGACCACCGAGTGGTTCTCCGCCACCACCACGAGCCGGCCGCCGTGGCCGACCTCGCGCAGGATGGTCTCCCTGTCCAGCGGCTTGATGGTCGGCACGTGCAGCACCGCCACATCCACGCGGTCGTTCTCCAACTCCTGCGCGACTTCCAGCGCCCGCATGGTCATCAGCCCGGAGGAGATGATCAGGACGTCACGCCCGTCGCGGACGGTCTTGGCCTTGCCCCACGCGAACGTGTAGCCGTACTCGTCCAGCACGAGCGGGACGTTGCCGCGCAGGAGCCGCAGGTAGACCGGACCCTGATGCGCGACCATGGCCGGCACCACCTGCTCCAGCTCGTGGGCGTCGCAGGGGTCGATGATCGTGAGGTTCGGCATGCCGCGGAAGATCGCGAGATCCTCGGTGGCCTGATGGCTCGGGCCGTAGCCGGTGGTCAGACCCGGCAGGGCGCAGGCGATCTTGACGTTGAGGTTCTCCCCGGCGATCGCGAGGCAGATGAAGTCGTAGGCCCGCCGCGCCGCGAACACCGCATAGGTGGTGGCGATGGGGGTGAAGCCCTCGCGGGCGAGGCCCGCCGCCGCGCTCATCAGGAGCTGCTCGGCCATCCCCATCTGGTAGAACCGGTCGGGATAGGCCTGCGCGAAGACGTGCAGGTCGGTGTACTTGGCCAGATCCGCCGACAGGCCGACGATGTCGGGGCGCGTCCTGGCGAGTTCGACGAGTGCGGTCCCGAAGGGCGCCGGCTTGGTCCGCTGGCCGGGCGCGGCCAGCGAGGCGATCATCGCCGAGGTCCTGACCCCGCCGGCCTCGCGGGGCGCGGGCCTTTCGTACTTCGAACGTCTCACTGGAGCCTTCCTTCGTCCAGAACCGCCAGGGCCTGACGCCATTCGTTCGGCTCGACCCGCAGGAAGTGATTGCGCTCGCGCTCCTCCAGGAACGGCACACCCTTGGCCATTCTGGTGTCGCAGATCACGAGGCGGGGGCAGCGATCGGCACGGGCGCGGGCGGCGTCGAAGGCCATCACGAGCGCGTCGATGTCGTTGCCGTCGACGCGCTGGACGTACCAGCCGAAGGCCTCGAACTTCGGTGCCAAGGGCTCGAAGTTCAGGACGCCACGGGACGGCCCGTCGGCCTGCATGCCGTTGACGTCGACGATCCCGATAAGGTTATCGAGGCCGAAGCTGGCCGCCGACATCGCTGCCTCCCAGGTCGAGCCCTCGTCGAGCTCGCCGTCGGAGAACAGGTTGTAGACGAAGCTCTTCGAGGACTTCCGCTTGAGGCCGAGCGCCATACCGACCGCGATGCCGAGCCCGTGGCCAAGCGAGCCGCCGGTGATCTCCATGCCGGGCGTGTAGGCGGCCATGCCGGACATCGGCAGGCGGCTGTCGTCGCTGCCGTAGGTCCCGAGTTCGTCCTCCGGGATGATGCCGGCCTCGATCAGCGCCGCGTAGAGCGCGATGGCGTAGTGGCCGATCGAGAGCAGGAAGCGATCGCGCCCCTCCCATTCCGGATCCTCCGGGCGGTAGGTCATCGCGTGGAAGTAGCTGACCGCCAGCACATCGCTGATGCCGAGCGCCTGGGCGATGTAGCCCTGGCCCTGGACTTCGCCCATCAGCAAAGCGTGGCGGCGGATGCGGTAGGCGCGGTCGGCGAGCGAGACGTTCGAGCGCTCGCGGCGCCGCGCGTCGGGGAGGATGTCCATGGGTCCGGTCTCTCCGCTCAGTGGATCAGCATGCCGCCGTTGACGTCGATGACCGTCCCGGTGAGGTAGGCCGACAGATCGCTGGCGAGGAACAGGCAGGCGTTGGCGACGTCATCCGCGGCGCCGAGGCGGCCCAGCGGAATGCCCTTGATGATCTCGGCGCGCAGAGCGTCGGTGAGCTTGTCGCCGGTGATGTCGGTCTGGATCAGCCCCGGCGTGACCGCGTTCACCCGGATTCCATCCGCCCCGAGTTCCCGGGCCATCGCCTTGGCGAGGCCGAGCACGCCCGCCTTGGCGGCGCTGTAGTGCGGACCACCGAAGATGCCACCGCCGCGCTGGGCCGAGACCGAGGACATGCAGACGATCGAGCCCGCGCGCTGGGTCCGCATGGCCGGAATCACCGCCTGGCTCATGTAGAGGGTGCCGCGCAGGTTCACGTCGGTGACGGCCTCGTAGTTGGCCGCTTCGATCTCCATCAGCTTCAGGGGCTGGGTGATGCCGGCATTGTTGACGAGAACGTCGATGCGGCCGACTTGCGCCACCACCTCGTCGGCGGCGACCTGGCAGGCGGTCCGGTTCGTGACGTTGCAGGCGAGGCCGAGATGTCCAGGTCCGATCTCGCGGGCCGCGGCCTCGGCCTGGCCGGCATCGAGGTCGAGGATGACCACGCGGCCGCCGTGAGCCGCGAACACCCGCGCGGTGGCCTTGCCGATTCCGCGCGCGGAGGCCGCGCCGGTGATCACACAGACTTTGTCCTTCAGAAGCATGGCTGTCTCCCTCGTGTGCCTGAGGCTGCCGCCATTCAGGTGCTCGGCTTGTTCCGAGACGGGAGACCGAACCGATGTGCGCGGGCCGATCGGGCGGCCCGGCATGATGCCCGTTCACCTTGCTGTCATCCGCGCGGGATCTCGGTCCAGCTCCGTGTCGTTTCCTCTCATCTCGTTGACAGCACGGTGCCGCAGACGTCTTGAGGCGGCAAACGCGCAGATTTCAGCGCCGGATGAATTGGATTCATCTGCTCGCGCGGCTGACCGGCCTCAGTGGAGTTCGGGCGGCAGCTCGACGCGGAGTTCGGCGGCGAGCCAGCGGGCGAAGACGCGCAAGGGCGTCCGCCGTCGGGTCACAGCCGGGAAGACGAGGTGATGCCCGTTGTCGCGGACATTGGTGGTGCATTCGGCGAGCGGTGCCACGAGGCGACCGCTCGCGAGCTCCCGCTCGGCGAGGCGTGTCGATTCGAGCGCGACTCCCAGGCCATCGGCCGCTGCCGTGATAGCCAAGAAGCTGCGGTCGAAGCGCAGCCCTGAGGGCGGCGGCGCGCGCAGGCCATTGCGCTCGAACCAGACCGGCCAGCGCACGAGCTTGTTGTCGCTCTGGATCAGAGGGTGGCCGAGGAGGTCGGCGGCCTCACGGATGCCGGCCGCGCGTTTCGAATCGCACAGGGGTGTCACCGTCTCCAGGCCGAGCGGCATGACGACAAGCCCTTCGCCACGCGGCGGTCCGTACACGATGTCGGCGTCGAACTCGTCCGTGATGAAGCGGGCGTAGTCCATGCCGGCGGCGAGGCGGACCTCGAAATCGGGATTTCCGGCCATGAAGCGGGCAAGCCGCGGCGTCAGCCACTGCGCGGCGAAGCTCGGGGCGCAGTGCAGGCGGAGCAGTTGCGGCGCGCGTGTCGCGACGAGATCGAAGCCCCGGTTCATCTCCTCGAAGGCGCGGCTGACGTGATCGAGGAGCGCCTCGCCGGCGGCAGTCAAGCCGAGGCCGTGGCTGTCGCGCTCGAACAGCAGCACGCCGAGCGCGTGTTCCAACTTGCGCACCGCATGGCTGACGGCACTGGCTGTCAGGTTCAGTTCACCTGCCGCGTCCTTGAACGATCGACGCCGCGCGGCGGCCTCGAATGTGCGGACGGCGGAGAGTGGAACCGGAGGACGCATTCATCCTACGATGATGCAGACATGAGTCATTTGGCAACGGCTGGCATTCCAGCCCCGCCAGAGGACGAACACCCGATACCCGCTGTGCTCGGAAACTGAGAGCTGTCGCGGCAGTTCCTTCGATCCTCTGCCGAACCAGATCGCGAACTTTTGGTGGATGTCGGTGATGGGTGACTTCAGTTCTCAGAAGCTCGTCTGACGTGTTGAGCTGAACCGCGCCGATCGCTGGCTCACCTCCTGAGTCCCGAAGCGGACTGACCTGACCGGCTGGCTTTGGACCGGGCTGATTGAGAGGATCAGCCAGGACCGAGGGAGTCGGACATGCGGCGAGGTCAGAAGACGAGCGCGGAGCAGGTGGTGCTGAAGCTGCGCCAGATCGAGGTGCAGACGGCACAAGGCAAGAGTTTGGCGCTGGCGTGCAAGGAGGCGGAGATCTCTGAGCAGAGTGACTCACGCTGGCGCAAGGAGTACGGCGGCCTCCAAGTCGACCAGGCCAGGAAGATGAAGGACCTGGAGCGCGAGAACGCCCGGTTGAGACGGCTTGTGGCTGACCTGTCCCTGGAAAAGCAGGTGCTCGCGGACGTCGCCTCGGGAAACTTATTCTCTATTCGGGGTTCATCGGTCAACGCCCTTTCGTGCGCATCCTGGTTCGACG
>CAXDNE010000436.1:0-4945 GCA_963990595.1 uncultured Methylobacterium sp. | reverse complement strand
GCTCGGCTACACCGAGGCGGAACTCGGCGACATCGCCGAGTCCGGAGCCATCGGGAAACCGACTCAGGTTGCGGCTGAGTGAATCAGATCAGTCCCGCGACGTCGTCTCAGTAGTACCTACGGAACAAAACAAGCGACGATCAGGAGGAACGACGATGGCCCAAACGGCCCTGCCGCGCTCGGTCCGAGATACGCCCGCCGACAGCAGACGTGCAGTCCGTCAGATCCTCGACCACGTGCGGGGGGACGGACGCGACGCACTGACGGCGCCTGAAGGCCGCCTCGTCTGCGACGCCTACGGCATTCCGGTGCCGAAGGAGGCCCTCGCGACATCGGCGCAGGACGCCGTACAGGCGGCCGAGACCATGGGCTTTCCGGTCGTCCTCAAGATCGTGTCGCCTGACATCCTCCATAAGACGGAGGCCGGCGGCGTCATCGTCGGCGTCTCCTCCGCGCAGGCTGTGGCCGACGGCTACGAGACGATCCTGGCCAACGCGAAGCGTTACAAGGCCGATGCCCGGATCGACGGCGTACAGGTCCAGCAGATGCTCACCGGGGGCACCGAGGTCATCATCGGTGCGGTCACCGATGGCTCCTTCGGCAAGCTCGTGGCCTTCGGCCTCGGCGGCGTGCTGGTCGAGGTGCTGAAGGACATCACGTTCCGGCTGGCGCCCGCCACGCGCGCGGACGCACTCTCGATGCTCGACGGCATTCAAGCCGCCGAGATGCTGAAAGGTGTGCGAGGGTCGGATCCGGTTGACCGCGAGGCGCTGGCCGACATCGTCGTCAAGGTCGCGCAACTCGTCACCGATTTCCCGGAAATCTCCGAACTCGACCTCAATCCGGTCTTCGCCACCGCCCGCGACGCGACGGCCGCGGACGTGCGGATCGTGGTGGACTTCGCGCAGCGGTCCCAGCCTCATATCCGGTCGCACGACGAGATCGTGGCCGGCATGAACCGCATCATGCGTCCCGACTCGGTCGCGGTGATCGGCGCCTCCGCGGAGGATGGCAAGATCGGCAATTCCGTGATGAAGAACCTCATCAACGGCGGCTACAAAGGCAAGATCTATCCGATACACCCGAAGGCGGACACCATCCTGGGCATCAAGACGTACAGGTCGGTGAGAGACGTGCCGGGTCCGGTGGACGTCGCGGTCTTCGCCATCCCGGCCCAGTTCGTGGCCGCGGCGCTCACCGAGTGCGGCGAAAAGGGGGTTGCGGGGGCAGTTCTTATCCCGTCCGGATTTGCCGAGACCGGGAACGAGGCGGGGCAGCACGAACTCCAGGAAATCGGCCGCCGCTACAACATCCGCCTCATGGGGCCGAACATCTACGGCTTCTACTACATGGCCAAGAACCTGTGTGCGACCTTCTGCACGCCCTTCAACGTCCAGGGTCAGGCGGCGCTGTCGTCCCAGTCCGGCGGGATCGGCATGGCCATCATCGGCTTCTCCCGCTCCACCAAGATGGGTGTCTCGGCGATCGTAGGACTCGGGAACAAGTCGGACATCGACGAGGACGATCTGCTCGCGTTCTTCGAACAGGACGACTCGACCCGTGTGATCGCGCAGCACTGCGAGGATCTGAAGGACGGTCGCAGCTTCGCGGAGGCGGCCCGCCGCGTCTCGAAGAAGAAGCCGGTCATCGTGCTGAAGGCGGGCCGGACCTCGGCAGGGGCGAAGGCGGCAAGTTCCCATACAGGGGCGCTTGCCGGCAATGACAAGATTTACGAGGACGTATTCAAGCAGTGCGGCGTCATCCGAGCCCGCTCGCTGCGTCAGCTCCTCGAATTCGCCCGAGGCGTGCCGATCCTGCCGACGCCTAAAGGCGAGAACGTGTTGATCATCACGGGCGCGGGTGGCTCCGGCGTTCTCCTGTCGGATGCCGTCGTTGACAACGGCCTTTCGCTCATGGCGATGCCAGACGATCTCGATGCCGCGTTCCGCAGGTTCATCCCGCCCTTCGGCGCGGCGGGCAACCCCGTCGACATCACGGGTGGCGAGCCACCGGTCACCTACCAGAACACCATCCGCCTCGGGCTCGAAGACGAACGGATCCACGCGCTCATCCTGGGCTACTGGCACACCATCATCACGCCTCCGATGGTCTTCGCGAAGAACGTCGTGGAGGTTCGCGACGAGATGCGCGCCCAGGGTATCGAGAAGCCGATCGTCGCCTCGCTCGCAGGCGATGTGCAGGTCGAGGAGGCCTCTCAGTACCTCTACGATCACGGCATCCCAGCCTATGCCTATTCGACCGAACTGCCCGTCGAGGTGCTGGGGGCCAAGTACAAGTGGGCGCGCGGCGCCGGTCACCTCTAGGCAGTGCCGATCCACCGCCGCGCTGAGGGAGTTGGCTCACGGGGGAGCCGGCGCAGAGGGGGATAACAGTGAGTAGGCTCGGCGTTCACCGACGGTGCCGCTGGCGATCGGGATCGGCCGGAGGTTCGGACGCCAGCAACTCTCTGCATTCAGCACCGCCGTTACAGCTCTGCGGCAGTGGGTATGAGGCTTCCGGAAAGCTGCCTTGAAAGCCGCTGCCGCAGGGATTCTGACCGGAGCTTGGCACCCTCGGCCGTCGACATGGCCGGTTCAGGACCGGGGTGCCGCTGAAGGGCGGTGAGGCAGCCGGACGCCGTCCCACGTCGAAGCTGCCCGAAGGCTTTTGGAAGAAGCGCTCAGGGCGCGCAACACCGGCCCACCGCCACGAGGACGGGCCGACCAGGGTAACGGCGGCTTCGGCGACAGATCTCACGGCGGAATCGTCAGGTCGCGGTCGTCGGAAATCCGAAACAATCACCGCAGCTCTCGATGTCGCGCGCGAACCGGAAGCCTCTTTCCAGAACCAGCTGGCTCGCACGCTCGGCGTCTCGCTGCTCCAGCGCCGCGATGACCGCCGCATAGGCAGCCCTCAGATATTCGAGATCGATGCTCTGGCGGAAAATCGTCTCGTGAACGCTCCGCAGATGCAGCAAGAGATGGTCAAGCTTGGAAAGGATCTCGCCGCATTGGGCCAGCGTGGCGGCGTGGCGGCAGAACCGCCAGCGCGCCTCGAAGTAGCGGTGATATCCGCTTGGCGGATCGGCCTCATAGAAGGCGCTGAAGCTTGCACGAAGCGCGCCGAGCTCCGCCTCCGTCGCTTTGGCGCATGCCAGCCGGACCGCCATGCTCTCGAGTGCCGCACAGGCATAGACCATCTCGACGATCTCGCGCCTGGTCTTCTTGACCACGAACACACCGTGTCGCGGCCGCCGACGTATGAACCCCTGGTGTTCCAGGATCGTCAGTGCTTCTCGAATCGGTGTGCGGCTGACGCCGAGATCCCTCGAGAGCTTACACTCATCAAGCGGCAACTCGCCGGGATGATCATAGATGCTCATCTCGGCGATCGCACCCATCAAAGCCTTATAGGCCAGGGCGCGCAGGCCTGATTCAGAGCAGACCGGGGCCGCATCGACCAGAAAGCTGTCTAACGCGAACACGATCCCAACTCCGCAGTAAGATCAAATTCGAACCGAGTCTGACCGGCCATATTCTTCTGTCACGACGATCTTTATGGGAACGTCGTGCGCCTGCGGTTCAATCGTCGCGCGCCGAGCGCTCGCAAAGCCGACGCCGATCATCAGCGGCTTCATTGGCCTGGACGCGCCGGTCCGGTCATAGAAGCCGCCAGCGTAGCCGCGGCGGTACCCGGCTGAAACGAAGCCGGCGAGCGGCGCTATCGGAACGCCTGGATCGACGGCCCTGCCCTCGGCGGGAACGGGAATGGTCCAGACGCCACGTACCAGACGGTCGCCACGCGACCGCGCGCGAAACTGTCGGGGGCACCCCCTGTCCATGACGACCGGGAGCGCCGGTCGTGCGCCCTTGCCACGCAGCTCTGTCAGGAATGACCTCGCTTCGAACTCACCCCGGAAGGGCCAGCCGAAGCCGATCAACGTGCCTGACGCCGACGGCAGCGCGGCATCGAGGACCCGGCTGATGCGCGCGCTCCGGGCGGCGCGGTCCTGGGCGGAGATGCTGATCCGCCGCGCGATGAGAGCGGCCCGGGTCACCTCTCGCCAAAGCCGCACGCTCGGCCCGTCGGATGCGGCGATCCCAAAGGCGCACGGTGCGGAAGGTCGAGCCTCCGCCTCCGGGCTGACGAAGTCCGGACCGAGCTGATGCAGGAAGCAGGGTGGAGAGATGGGCTCGCCGAATTCAGGACACTCGGACGCCGCGGAACCTGACGGCATCCCCGGTGGCTCGGTAGGGCGCCCAACCATGATGTGCTCCCTCGCTACGGCGTGCCCTCGCACCCCTCGGTGAGCTTGGCCAATCGCTCTCTCAGAACCTTCAGTTCGGTGAAGCGGATTGTGACGTCGCGCATCACCGCGACCATGCCGGTCATCGCGTTCTGCTCGTCCCTGAGCGGCACGATGGTGAACTCCACCGAGATCTGCCGCCCATCCTTGCAGATGCCCGGAACGGACAGGAGGGCACCCTCGCCATAGCGGCTCTCCCCCGTCGCCATGGTCTTGCGGTAGCCCGCCCAGTGACGCTTGCGCAGCCGTTCGGGCGTGATGATGTCGAGCGACTGGCCGACGGCTTCGTCGGCCGTGTAGCCGAAGATGCGCTCGGCTCCCGGGTTCCAGATGCGGATGATGCCCTCGCTGTCGGAGGCAATCACCGCGTCCGCAGAGGCTGACAGGATGGCGTCGGACACAGTACGCGCGTAGTCCACGCAGGCGTTCTCCGGTTGAGGCGCCGCTCACCTGCGGAGCGACGCCGGCGTGTTCAGGCGGCTTGCCGCGGTACTTCGATCAGCTCATCCGCGGGACCGAAGAACTCGAACCGGATGCGCTCGGCCGGGATGCCCTGACGCTGCAGCCCGGTGACCAGTGCGCCGAGGAACGGCTTGGGACCGCAGAGATAGTAGGTCGCCTGCGCGTGCGGGGTGTGCT
>CAXDNE010000435.1:0-4963 GCA_963990595.1 uncultured Methylobacterium sp. | reverse complement strand
CCAGGAGCGGCAGGACGTGCCCGCCGACGAAGCCCGCGGCGCCGGTGACAAGGATGCGTCTCACGACCGGGTCGCCGATCCGTGGTTCGAGGGCGGGATGAAGGCGAGGTCCGGCAGAGGAGCGGCCACCTATCCGGAGTTCCGCGTCCCCCAGCGCACGCCCATGCGCCCCTGCGGGTTCCCCTCCGCGCTGCCGGCATCGGCGCCGATCGCCGGGCCGGAGGCGGCCTTGGGCCTGTGCTGCGAGCCGGGGTCCAGGGGATTCGACGCCAGCGTGTCCGGCACCTCGGACAGGGTCTCGGCGTCCTGGTCGGTGGCGAACTGCCCCGCCTTTCGGAAGGTCCAGAGATAGCCCGGCACCACCGCCTCGGCGGCGGTCGGCGTGATCCCGAGACCCTCGAAGGTCCGGCCCTCGGCCTTGGCGGCCGCCGAGACGACGTTGTCGTTCTGCAGCAGGGTGACCTGATCGCGGGTCAGTTTCAGCGAGTCCGGCAGCAGGCCGAAGGTCAGGGTGTCGGCGATCTCCAGCATGCGGGCCTGGAGCTTGGCCGCCGGCACGGGCAGGTCCACCACCGCGCGCTTCCGCCGGATCGTCTTCAGCATGTAGCGCACGAAATGCTCCAGCGTGCCCACCTCGGGGCCGCCGAGCTCGTAGACCCGGCCGCCCGGCACGGTCCCGTCGACCGCGCGGGCGATCGCCTCGGCCACGTCGCCCACGAAGGCCGGCTGGAAGCGCGACTGGCCGCCGGCCAGCGGCAGGACCGGGAGCGCCCGGGCGAGGCTGGCGAAACGGTTGAAGAAGCTGTCGCCGGGGCCGAAGATCAGCGAGGGCCGGAACACCACCGCGTCGGGGCAGGCGGCAAAGATCCGCGCCTCACCCTCCGCCTTGGTGCGGGCGTAGAGCGACGGCGAGGCCGGATCGGCCCCGATCGCCGAGACATGGATCATCCGCGCGCCCTGGCGCGCCGCGGCGCGGGCGATGGCGTCGGCGCCGTCGACCTGCAGCCGGGCGAAGCTCTGGGATCCGGTCTCCTGCAGGATGCCGACGAGGTTGATCAGCACGTCCGACCGCTCGGCGGCCCGGGCGACCGAATCCGGGTAGCGCAGGTTCGCCTGGACGGCGACGATCTGGTTGACCTTGCCCAGCGGCTGCAGGAACAGCGCGAGGTCGGGCCGGCGCACCGCGACGCGGATCCGGTAGCCGCGCTTGGCCAGCGCCCGCACCACGTGCCGGCCCAGGAAGCCCGAGCCGCCGTAGATCGTCACGAGCTGGTCCTGCGGGCGCAACGGGCCCCGCGCGGCGACGGAGGCGGGCCCGCCGTCCGGAGGCGTGTGCGCAATCGTATTCTCTTGGCCGGTCATCGCCGTGATCTCGGGCTCCTCGCGCGCCCCGGGGCGCCGTCTCGCGGCCTACTTAGAGCGGGGGCCTGCGGCGTTGCAATCAGGCGCGACGCGAAGATCTTGGTTTGAGGCCGATCCTGACGCCGGACCGCCCCGCGCTCCGGCACAATGGACACTGAGGACCCGCCCCGGCCTGCGGCCGGGCGGCGCGCAGGCCGCGGGCGCGCGGAACGGCTGCCCGGCCCGCGCATTTCCCCGGTCTCGCGGGCCGCGCCGAACCGCGCGGGCGGGATCCGCCGGAGAATCCGATGATTGTAGGGATGCTTGTCTCTGCGGCGATCGCCGTCTTCGGACTGCTCGTCGCCCTCGGCCGCATCGGCCACCCGATCGACGCCCAGCTCGTCAGCACGTACGGCTGGAGCATCCTGATCATCGGCGTCGCGCTGTTCGTGCTGTTCGCCGTCGGCCGGTTCAGCCGGGGGCGCAAGGCCCGCTCGGTCGGCCGCTCCGCCTGACGCGCGGGCTCAGGCGACCCTCACCCGGCGGCGCATCTCGCGCGCCACGGCGGGACGGTTGCCCGAGCGGCGGCTCACCGTCCGGGGCGCCCCGACCGTGATGCTCTGGCGCTCCCGGGCGATGAAGGCGCTGGGCATCTCGGCCTGGAGATCGGCCTCCATGTCGCGCAGGGCCGTGTCGGAATGGGCCGGGTGCAGGTGGATGATGGCCAGCGCCTTCACCCCCGCCGCCTGGGCCAGCTCGACGCCCTTCTGCCACGTGGAATGCCCCCAGCCCCGGCAGGTCGGATACTCGCCGTCGGTGAACATGCCGTCGTAGACCATCAGGTCGGCCCCGCCGACGAACCGGACGAGCTCCGGGTCCGGCCAGGGGTCGCTGTGCTCGATGTCGCTGATCAGGCACAGGCGCCGGCCGCCATGCTCGAACCGGTAGCCCACCGACCCCTGCGGGTGGTTCAGCAGGATCGTGTCGACCCGCGCCCCATCCGGGAAGTTCAGCGTCTGCCCCGCTTTGAACCCGTGGTGGTTGAAGGTGCAGCAGAGCTTGTCGAGCGTAACCGGGAAGAGCGGCGGCGCGAACAGGCGGTCGAGGGTCGGCCCGGCCGACTCGCCGCCGAGGTTGCCGCAATAGGTGTTGATCACCCGGTCGCAGTCGAGGACCGCCGGCTTGAAGAACGGGAGGCCCGCCGTGTGGTCGAGATGCAGGTGGCTGAACAGCAGGTCGACTTCCCGGGGCAGGTCGGTCCGGTGACCCTGCCCGAGGTTGTAGATGCCCGAGCCCGCGTCGACGATGAACATGCGCTGGCCGCAGCAGACCTCGATGCAGGGGGTGCTGCCGCCGAACTCGGCATATTGCGGCCCGCTGACGGGCGTGGAGCCGCGGACGCCCCAGAAGCGGAGGACGAGGTCCTGGTCGGCCGCCGGAAGGGTCGGCTCGGAGCTGTTGGACATGGCGATCACGAATCTGCGGACAGTCGGTCCCGATCCGTTATGATCGAAACCCCGTCGCCGTTCCGGGAAGGTAGCTGTAAATACGGCAGGCCGACGGAGCAGGAGTACCGCTCATCTCCTGCCGTACCATGAATTGGTGTGCCGTGGGCCGCCGTGATGTGCGTCTGCGCACACGGATGGGCCGCCGCCGGGGGATGGTGCATGCCTAGAGGCTCTCGGCCGAGGCCAGGTGTCCGAGGGACGACCCGGTCGGATTCGGGTGCCCCGGGACCGGTCCGCCGAGGCCGGCGGCCAGCCAGGAGGGCAGCCCGTCCCCGTAGCGTGCCGGGAGGGGCGCGGTGAGCGCCCCGTACGGATCGGCGCCGCGCTCGTAGATCGGGACGAAGCCCGCCATCTGCCGCGGCGACAGGACGGAATCGGGCGCGGCCCAGGCGGCCCAGACGGATTCGGGTACCGGGCGCGGCGCGCGGTGACCCGGCACCACGACCACCTCCTGCCCGGCGAAGGCCAGCGCCTCCGGCCGGCTGATGTCCCCGACTTCGCCGCCGCGGGCGGTGTAAGCCGCCCAGAAGGCGTTCTGGCCGCCGTCGGAATAGGTGGTGCGCACGGCGGGCTCCCCCGCCTCGGCGAAGGCCGCGATCCGCGCGTCCTCCACGGCCCGGCGCGTGGCCACGGCCGCCTCGATCGTCGGGTTCCGGGAGGGTGCGAAGGCGTAGTGGCCGGCGACGACCGAGACCTGAAGCTCCTCCCGGCTCGCCTCGAACCGGTCGGAGCCGGCCTTGAGTTCGCGCCAGAACGCGATGTTGGGATCGGCCCTGTGCCGGGCCATGTTCTCGGCGGTCATCCGGAACGGGTAGGACTGGAACTGGAAGGCCGCCTGCCCGCCGTTCAGCGCGTCGCGGGCGATGGCGTAGATCTCGCCGACCGTGCCGTTGGTCATGGCGAAGCAGCCCATCGACGAGCAGATGCCGTGCACCATCACGGCGGAGCCGGTGGCCCCGTGGGCCCGGTCGTAGGCGTTCGGGTAGCCGACGTCGAAGGACAGGTAATAGTGCGAGTTCGGGTTCATCTGGCGCCGGGGCACCGTGTAGAACCCTTCGGGGGTCTGCCGGTCGCCGCTCTTGCGCTTGGGCCCGAGCTGGCCGGACCAGCGGCAGATCGGGAAAGTCTTGATGAAGACGTAGCCGGCCGGCCCCTTCTTCCAGACCTCGATCTCCGATTCCTTCTTGTAGGCCCGGAACAGGACCGGCGCGGCGGCCGTGACGCCCTTCTGCGCCATCAGCGCGAGGGTCGCGGCCGGAATCGGCGCCTCGGCCTTTCCGGCCTGCGCCATGGCCGGACCGGCGAGGGCCAGGAAAGCGAGGCCGGCGGCGCACGTTATCGAGGTCGTTCGAGGCATGAACCGTCCGCGCTGGATCGGCCGGGATGGCGCCGGACGGGCACGGCCTCCCGATCTGACGGGCTATTGCGGCAGCCGTGAGGCTGCGCGCCGGGCGCCGCCCGGCCGGGCGCCGGCCGGTCGCTCCGATCCGCGCCGGCGCCGCGCGCAGGGGCGCGCGGCGGCACGATCAGACCTGCGGCGGTGCGTGCGCCCCGATCACGGACGCTCGAGAGATCCGCCTCACGGTCGGGCGGTCACGCCGAGCGCTCCGGCGAGCGCGCCGACGATCTGCCGGAGCTGCACGGGCTTCTGGAGCCGCGTGACTGCCTGGAGCGCCGGGGGGAGAACCGCGGCGTCGTAGCCGGTGACGAGGATGAAGGGGACGCCGCGTTCGCCAAGCTCGGTCGCCAGCCCGAAGGACGGTCCGGTATCCCCGAGGTTGAGGTCGAGGATCGCCCCGGTGGGGACCGCCTCCGCCATGGCATCGCGCGCCGCCTCCTCGGTCGGACACGGGCCGATCACCTCCGCGCCCGCACCCCTGAGCGCGCGCGCGGTGTCGGTGGCGAGGTAGTAATCGTCCTCGACCACCAGGATGCGGTGGCCGCTCAGGTCAGCTTCGCCGGTCATGTCGAGCGCTCCTCCGTAGACCGCGGCGCGGCGGGGGGCATCCGTCTCCAGGATGCTGGGTGCGTTCCGCAGCGGGAACTCCAGGCGGCACCGGGCTCCGCCCTGTCTCTTATACACATCTCCGAGCCCACGAGACAAGAGGCAATCT
>CAXDNE010000434.1:0-4998 GCA_963990595.1 uncultured Methylobacterium sp. | reverse complement strand
CCACGAACGCCGCCTCGGCCTCGTTGCGCTGGCTCGAGAAGGCGTCGTCGTGCACGACGGCGACCAAGGGCTCGTCCGGATCGAGGATGGAATCGACGTCCGGCGGGGCCGCGGTCGAGGGCCCGAGCCGTATGCGCAGCCCGGTGTTGGCCGAGCGCAGATCGCGTCCGTAGCCCGCGTCCCGGAAGAAGCCGACGATCTCGGCGTTCGACCGGTAGTTCACGTCGAGCATCGTCGGGAGGATCCCGGTCTCGGGAACGCCGGTCCTGTACAGCCGGTAGAAGTCGTAGATCGAACCGACGAGGTGGGCCGCGCCGTCCGGCGGATCGACCGGATGGATCGGCGGCATCTGCAGATCGTCGCCCACCACGACCAGGGACGCCCCGGGGGCGAGGGCTGTCAGCGCGACCATGGCATGGGCCACGTCCATCTGCGAGGCTTCGTCCACGAGCATGAAGTCGATCAGCGGCGCCCTCGGGGCATCCTTGTCCTCCGCGGCGATCTTGACGAGGCGGGCGATCTGCTCGGCTGTCCCGGAGAGCACGACGTGGCGGGATCCTCCGTCGAGATCGGCCAGCAGCTCCCTCGTCGCCTTGTCGTCCTTTGCGCCGCTCGGCGCCAGCATGTGCTCGCGCAGGCTCTCGTGGACGTCGCCCCGGCTCGCTCGGGAGGAAGCCAGCCGCACGTGACGCACGGCCTGGCCGAGGCCGGCCTCGGCCAGAGCGGACGGCATCTCCGCCGCGACGTTCTCGATGGCGACCCAGGTCGGCCCGGTGATCGCGATTCTGAGCGGTCGGCCGCGCGCGGCCCCGATCAGGCCCTTCAGCAGCGCGACCGCCGTCCGGCTCTTGCCGGTGCCGGGCGGTCCCCACAGCAGGCTCAACCTGCGTTCGACGCCGGCGACGACGCCCTGGCGCTGCCGCGGCGTGAGAGGCCGGTCACCGAGCCCGTCGAGGAAGGCCAGCACGTCGGCCCCGCTCCGTCCCGTCGGTTCGGCGGCGAGGACGTCGGCATCCCAGACGAAGCGCTCGGCCGGAACCGACGGACCGGAACGCGTCGAGCGGCGGAGGGCGACGTTCGAGATGCCGCGCCCGAACAGCGGACGAGACACCGAGAGAGGCGGAACGCCGTAGCTGCGCAGCGCCGGCTCCAGGCGGGGAGCGACGAAGAAGTCCCGCGAGATCGGGTCCAGGATGCCGCCGGCGCCGGCATAGCCGTCGAAATCGAGGCTCCAGACGCCGAGCTCGTGCAGAAGCGTCGGCAGACCCTCGTCGTCCTCGACCGCCACGAAGCGCCGCTTCCTGTCGAGCGCCAGGACCGTGACGTTGCAGTTCGCGCGCAGCCGTCGGGAGTCGCGCACGAAGTCGTCCTTCACCCGCTTCGAGAGCTCGGGGTGCTCCTTCTTGAGCATGCGCAGCGTGACGTGCTGCAGGTGCAGATCGTTCTCCGGCATCAGGGAGAGGTTGAAGTCGCCGACCTTGATCTTGGCCTCGGACGACGACCCGCGGAATTCGAACAGGTGGATGCGCGGGCCGTCCGGCACGCCGAGCTCCGCCAGAATCGCGTCGCGCTCGACGCCGGCGAGCCGGCGCAGCAGCCGCATGCTGCGGTACCGCGCCTCGCGCTCCTGGGGCGGCATGGCCATGGCCAGATCGACGTCCAGGGCCTCGGCCGCCTTCATCAGTCGCGCGTGCTGGCGGACGATCTGACCATCGTCGCTGACCCCGTCGAGCTTCGACTGATCGTGCATGATGCTGCGGATCGTCGGAGCCTGGGACGAGAGCGTCTCGTCCAGGTCGTCGGTGAGCCGCCGAACGATGGAGAGCATCGCGTCCAGCTTGACGAGGACCGTCCTCCGCATCTTCTCGCCATGGGCCTCCCGGCCCATCGTCTCCACCAGTCGGCTGCCCGACCAGACCTCCAGTCCGCGCTCGGACGGGATCTGGTCCGACAGCGGATCGCGGAAGAGGGTGCTCACGGGAAAGCGGCGCGTCGGCTTCGCCAGCTTGAGGACGCCGACCATCTGATAGCGCGCCGCGACCTCCAGGATCGAATAGTGGTGCGGGATGTCGACCGCGAGCAGCCTCACGGCTTCCGACACGATGGTCAGGGGGGAGTTGCGGCTGACGTTCCGGGCGTCCTTGAGGAGCTGGGCCGCCGGGAAGATCCAGGACATCGGGGATGCCGACACGCCGTCCGACGTCGGCTCGCGCACCGCCTCGAGGTGCCGACCCATCAACCTCGACAGGTGGTCGAACGAGTTCCGGTCCCAGATGTAGAACTGGACCGTCGGCGCATACCGCTTCGCCTTCTCCTTCGCGGCTCTGCCGAGCGCGCGCTCGCGCCCCTCCAGGATGATCCGCTCGGCGTCGAGCAGGTCCGACTGGAGCCGCGCCATGAGCCGGGCGAACACGCGCCCTTCCTCGGCGACGTCCTTCGCACCGACGATCTCGACGACCTCCCGGGTCTCCGCGGCCATGCCGCCGGAGATCACCAGGAGCTTATAGCCGAAGGCGAAGGTCAGGCCGCTGGCGACGTCGTAGTCGACCGAGAACGCGACGCGCGCATCGGCCCACTTCGGGAGCACGGCCGATGTGCCCGCCCGGTCGGCGACGCCGATCGTCCTGCCCCGAGCCAGAGCCTCCGCCCGATGCCGCAGCACCGCGCGGCCGGCCTTCAGCGCCTGATGATCCTCGTAGGCCGGGTCGTCGGGCGGGAGGGCCGCGAACGCGGCCACGTCGTGCACGCCGCGTAGGGCGAGCTTGCCGCACGCGCCGGCCGTCATGCCCGGGATGCGGCTGAGATGTCCCTCGCGTTCGGCGCGGTTCCAGCAGTAGTCGTCCCTGCCGGCCCCGGATCCCTCGTCGGGTGCCGGCGGTGCGGGATCGTCGGGGTCGTCCCTGGTCCAGGCGAACCCGAGCCAGTCGCAGCCGCTGCAACTCCGTCCGACGTGCCAGGGCAGCGCGCGCCAATCCTCGACGGCGAGCACCTCGGGCAGATCGACGGCAAGGAAGCGCCGGACCCGGTCGATCACGACCTCGGCCGGCAGGATCTCGAGACTTCCGAGCCATGCCCGCTCCGCCGCGGCCACGTCCAGCGCACCGCCACCGGCAGCGTCGAGCATCGTCTTCAACGCCGAGCCCTCGTGGTTGCCCGGCCAGATTCCCGCATCGGCCAGCACCACGAAGCGGTCGGCCAATCCGCGCTCGTTTAGCCACGCATCCATGGTCATGCCGTAGTAGGCCAGCTCGGCGAAATGCGACGGGCTCGGCTCGCCCGCCAGCTTCACGTCGACGATCCTGATCCCGAGGCGGTCGTCCGACGCGGGGGTCTCGACGATGTCGCCGTCAGCGAGGATGGTGCGCCGCCCGTCGGGGCCCGGAGGCTCGATGGCGACGATGTCGGGTCGAACCCGGGCGTAGCGCATACCGCCGGGGACGCGGGCTTCCAGGCCGAGGAGCCCGTGGGCCTCCCGGAACGTGCGCACGACCTCGAACTCGGCTTCGACGATGAAGTCGCCCGCCTGGGCCGTCGGCAGGTAGTCGGACAGGGCGATCTTCTGGAAGGCGCGCTCGTCGTCGGCCTCCACGATCTCGGGGCCGAAGAACACGCGCTCGGGAAAGACGTCGTAGAGCTCCCGGAACGCCGTCCGTTCGTGAAGCCGGCCGTGGGCGACGAGCAGTCCGGGGTTGCGGGTATCCTTCGCCGGGATGCCGGCGCGCAGACGTGCCGCATCGCCGGGATACATCTCGTTGCGAAGACGCAGCCGGCATCCGCCCTGCACGTACTGCGAGATCGCCTTCTTTCCGAGCCGGTACAAGCGCGGTTCCTTCGATTCGGCCCGATCCGCCGACTCCCGAGCATTCGCCGGCTTCGGATGGCCGTCAACCTATCGCGCTATTCCTTCGTTCGGCCGAACTGATCCGCTAAAATCCTGCCGATCGCGTTCAGCGCGGGGTCGGCGCGTAGTCCGGCTCGGACGCGGCTTCCTCCGCCGAGGCGGGCTCTTCGGGGAGATCCACTCCGGGCTGGAGCGGCCCGTCGTAGCGGTTTCTCGGACCGTGCCAGATACGCCCGTCCACGACGGCCGTGGTGGTGTCGTCCTTGGATAGCACGGCCGGTCCCAGAAGGTTGCTCACCTGTCGCGCGACGTGGTCGACGACCAGAACGCTGCCGTCCTTCCCGGCCTCGAAATGGTTGCTGAACCAGTGCTTCGCGATCGGCGTGAGGCCGTGATCGGCGAAGAGGGCGGTTGCGAAGGTCTGCCGCGCGACGAGTTCGCCATCCGCGAGGATGGATGGCGGGATCGAACCGACGATCCGGGGATCGCCCCGTTGAGGCCAGGTCACGGACCCTTCCGGGTAGACGGCCGTCGTCGCGCCGTCCGAGTGCAGACGCATGGCGGAAGGCGCGACGCCCGGCGGCCCCTGCCGGACCAGCACGGTCTCCGCGTCGCCCCGGCTTCCAGCGAGCCGTGGGCGCGACATCTCCTGCAATGCGAGCGCAAGATGCCGGCGGTCGCAGAAGACGACCTTGATGTCTCCGAGGGACAGGCGCGAGAACGCGGCACCCCAGCCCCGCAGGCCCGCCTTCTCCCGGGTCGCCACGACCGCCCTCTGAAGCGCGTTCGCACCGCCGCTCCAAACGAGCGCCGCGACGTCGGCCGCCGCGACACCGGCCTTCGCGGTCCGGTCCAGGACCTCGGCGACGCCCAGGACGAGCTTGTCCATATGCGGCTGGACGACGTCGCGGATCCTGCCGCCGACGACCGTCCGAAGGAACAGCGGCAGCGTCGTCCTCGCGATGACGGACATTCCGCTGCCGAGCAGATCCAGGCCGACCTTCGCCTCTCCGAAATTCGGTATGACGGCGAGAGAGGCCAAGCCGCCCAGCCCGCCGGCGGCCCCTGCCGCGGCGGCGTTCGAGGCCCACCCCAGCCACGTATCGCGCCGCAGGGCCTTCATCGCCGGGCAGCTGGCGGCCTTCGGGGAGAACCTG
>CAXDNE010000433.1:0-5002 GCA_963990595.1 uncultured Methylobacterium sp. | reverse complement strand
CGCCCCCCCCCGCCCGCGCCGCGGGGGGCCGCGCCGCCCGCCGGCGGCCGGAGCGCCGCGGCGCGGCGCGCCGGTCGCGGAGCCGGGCGGAGGCCGTGGGATGTGTCGCGCGCCATGCCGGCGAGTTAGGGCCCCGGCAGGCACCGGGACAGGTTCGGCGCGCGCGGCGCATTGACCGGTCAGGCTCGCGCGCGTCGCCAGGGCACCGACGCCGGGCCGGCGCCGAGATGGAGGGTGCCGGCGACGACCTCGCCGGCCCGGCGCACGAATTCCACGCGCAGCGCGCCGCGGCGGCCGAACAGGCGGCTCACCACACGGACGAGCGAGGCCTCCGCCGGATCGGCGATGATCGGGCGCCGGGCGGTGCGGGCGTCGAGGGCCAGGAAGGTCTCGACCGCGTCGCGGACGGCGTCCGGCGCGGTCACGGCGAGGATCTCGGCGGCGGGCGGCTCCCAGCGTTCGGGACGGACGCCAACGAGCGCGCCGGCCGGGATCGGCCGGGGCCGGACCGGGCGCGGCGCGGCCGGGCCGGGACGGAGCGAGTCCGGACGTCGCGACGGCTCGACCGGTCCCGCGAGGCGGATCGGGCGGCGCAGCGCGCCCAGCCGCGCGCGGAGGGCGCGATCCACCGCCTCCGCGGCCGCGCTCTCGACCAGGGCCGCGGCCTCAGCTTCGGTGGGTTGCCAGGGGCGGGCGCGGACGCCCCAGATCGGATGGGGCATCGCCAGCGGGACCACGCCGCGCAGAGCCTCGCGGCCGGTCTCCGCGTCGCGGCTCCAGGCGAGGGCGACCGCGATGCGGCGTCCGGACGGGCGGTGCTGGGCGAGCGGCAGCAGGTGATCGGGATCACGCAGCGGATCGTTGACCGCGTTCCTGACCAGCAGGGCACGCCAGGCGGTGACCGCCGCCGCGTCCACGGCGGCGGGCTTGCGCAGATCGACCCGCCACACCGCACGTCTCTCCGCCGGCAGGAGGCCCGGCACGTGAGCGGGCGCCGGCCTGTCGGACAGCCCGCCCTGTATCACGGTGAAGCGTGGCGCCATCGCGTGTCCTGCCTCTCGACGCTCCGTCCCATTTCGGGACGGTCCGGCGCTTCCCGAGCGCCCTTCGCGTCGACGGCTTCAAGGACGATGCCGCCGCGCCGCGCCTCAGAAGCCGGGGATCGCCAGGGGATTGCCGGTGAGCGCGGCGGCGTCCGGCGCATCCACGCGCGGGCGGCCCAGGAACGCGTCCCAGAGCTGGCGCACGAAGGCCGGGTCGAGGTCGCGCAGGATCAGCACGAGCCGCGACGTGTGGTCGGGATCGGGCCAGGCCGGCAGGGTGAGCGGCGCGTGGAACACGTGCTGAACCCCGTGGACCACGACGGGATGCTCCGGATCGTCGGCGAGCGCCACGATGCCCTTGAGCCGCAGCAGCTTCGGCCCGTGACCCGACCGCAGCAGGTCCATGAACATCTCGAAGGCGGGACGCGGCACCGGCGCGGCGCTGGTCAGGCAGATGGCCCGGATCGAGGCGTCGTGCCGATTGACGTCGGCGTGGTGATGGTCGGCCTGCGCCAGAGCCTCATCGCCGAGCCAGGCCCGCACGTCGGCGCCCTTGCCGTCGAGGCCGAACAGGCCGCCGAGCAGCGCGTCCGCGGGAGTGTCAGGCGAAACGATCGGGGCCGCCGGGTTGAGCGCCGCGAGCCGCGCGCGGAGGCCGGACGTGTCGCCGGCGAGGTCGGCCTTGGTGAGGACGATGCGGTCCGCGACCGCGGCCTGCCGCACCGCCTCCGGATGGGCGTCGAGGGTCGCCGCACCCGTGGCCGCGTCCACCACGGTCACGACGGCCTGGAGACGGTACCGGAGCACCAGATAGGGGTGGTAGATCAGCGCGTGCAGGATCGGCGCCGGGTCGGCGAGGCCGGTGGTCTCGATCACCACGCGCCGGAACGGCCGGATCCGGCCGTTGTCGCGCTTGCGCAGCAGGTCCTCGAGGGTGGCGATCAGGTCGCCCCGCACCGTGCAGCACAGGCAGCCGGCGCCCAGCAGGATCATGTCCTCGTCGACGGTCTCGATCAGCAGATGGTCGAGGCCGATCTCGCCGAACTCGTTGACGATCACCACCGTGTCGGCGAGCGCGGGATCGCGCAGCAGCCGGTTCAGCAGCGTGGTCTTCCCCGCGCCGAGAAAGCCGGTGAGCACCGTGAGCGGGATCGGCTCCGGGCGACGGGGATCCGGAGCGGGGGCAGGGCTGAGCGACATGGACGTCGAAGTGGGGTCCGCCGACGTCCGCGGCAACGCGGGCGGCCCACCCGTCCTATTCGTCGGCCGCGGCCTTCTTGGCGGCCGGCTTCTTGGCTGCCGCCTTGGCGGGGGCGGGCTTGGGCGCGGCCGTCTTCGCGGCGGGCTTCGCGAGGCCCTTGCCGGGCTTGGCTTCCGGCATCGTCGGCGTCTCGGCGGCGGTGTAGGCGCTCGCCGCCCGGGGCATCGGATGGCCCGCCTTCGCGGCGACCTTCGGGGCCGGCTTGGCTTCCGGCTTGGCCGCGGTCTTGACGTCCGCCTTGGCGGCGGCCTTGGCAGCCTTGGCGGCCTGCACCCGTTCCGCGCGGGCCTCGCGGGCCTGCTTGGCGGCCTCGAGCGCGGCCGCGCGCTTGGCCTTGGCGGCTTCGAGCTTGGCGGCGCGGGTATTGGCCGCCGCGGCCTTCTGCTCGGCCTCCTGGGCGTCGAGGATCTGCTGGCCCTCGGCCGGGTTGTGGCCGATCCAGACGGCGATCGGCTGGAGCGGGGCCCGCGGCGGCAGGCTCCGGGCCCGGAGGGCCGGATTCGAGAAGGCGGCCATCGCCAGAGCCGGGGAATTGGCCGCGGACCCGCCGATCAGCTGCGCCGCCGAGCCGGGGGCACTGAGCGCGCCGGGCCCATCCTCGATGGCCGGAGGCTTCTTGCCGCCACACACGAAGGGGCGCATGTCCGGCGGCGCGGGCAGGGCCGAGGCCGGCAGCGCGTCGAGGGTCGGGCTCGTCCAGCCGGCGCTCTGGCCGAAGGCGTAGTCGAACAGGTCGGCGGCCTTCACGTCGCGCTCGCGCGGGCTCGGCTGCCCCATCACGATCGTGACGATCCGCCGGCCGTTGCGGGTCGCGGTCGCCACCACGTTGAAACCGCCCGCGCAGATGAACCCGGTCTTCATCCCGTCGGTCCCGGGATAGCGTCCGAGCAAACCGTTGTGGTTGGGCATCACGGCGTGGCCGAACTGGATCGCCGAGATCGAGAACAGGTCGTGGGAATCCGGGAAGTCGCGGATCAGCGCCCGGGCGAGCACCGCCATGTCGCGGGCCGAGGTCCACTGGCGGGGATCGGGCAGGCCGTTGGGATTGTACCAGTGGCTGTCGTGCATGCCGATCCGCTGCGCGGTCTCGTTCATCAGAGCCGCGAAGTTATCGATCGAGCCCCCGAGATTCTCGCCGATCGCGTAGGCGATGTCGTTGGCCGACTTCACCATGATGATCTTCAGGGCGTTGTCGAGGGTCAGCTGCGTCCCCGGCTTGAAGCCCATCTTCGAGGGCGGCTCCGCGGCGGCCGCGGCCGAGATGGTGATCATCGAGTCGAGCGAGACCTTGCCCTGCCGCACGAGGTCGAGGGCGACATAGGTGGTCATCAGCTTCGTGATCGAGGCCGGGTACCAGGGATCGGTGGGCGCCTGCGCGTAGATCACCTTGCCCGAGTCGACATCCGCCACGAGGATCGGCACCGTGACGGCGTTCGCCGCGCAGATCCCAACCAGGCTCGTTCCGAGGAGACCCGTCAGCGCCGCGAGCCCGACGGTGACACGCCGGAGGAGAGAAGAGGACATTCGAGCCCGTCTCGTCAGAGGATCGCCATGATCGACGCCGCGAGGCGCCCGTCTTCGGCCGGCTGGCCGGATATCGGCGCAACCCGGACGGCCGAAAGCGGTCGCCGCGCTGCATCACGGCATGAACGTGTCCACCGTGGCAAGAGCAAGGCGAGACCGGGCAGCGGGTCTGCACGGCGCGGTTGTCGCTGGTCCACGGCCTGCACACCGCTTATCTGCAGGCGACGCGTCGCGCGGGACGATGGCTGGGACGACAGTGACTTACGCGGTCAAGGAGATTTTCCACACCCTTCAGGGCGAGGGCGCCCAGGCGGGACGGGCGGCCGTGTTCTGCCGCTTCGCCGGATGCAATCTCTGGTCGGGGCGGGAGGCGGATCGCGCCGCCGCGGCCTGCCGCTTCTGCGACACCGATTTCGTCGGCCTGGACGGGGAGGGCGGCGGGCGCTTTTCCGACGCGGCGACGCTCGCCGACGCCATCGCGGCCGCCTGGGCCGGAGGACCGGCCAACCGCTACGTGGTCTTCACCGGCGGCGAGCCGCTGCTCCAGCTGGATGCGCCGCTGATCGCCGCCGTGCACGCGCAGGGGTTCGAGATCGCGATCGAGACCAACGGCACGCTGCCTGCTCCCCCCGGCATCGACTGGATCTGCGTCAGCCCGAAGGGGCGCAGTGCCCTGGCGCAGACCACCGGTCACGAGCTGAAGCTCGTCTTTCCGCAGGACGACGCGGACCCCGCGGATTTCGTCGGGCTCGATTTCCGCCACCGCTTCCTCCAGCCGATGGACGGCCCCGACCGGATCGCCAGCACCGAGGCCGCCATCGCCTATTGCCGCCGGGACGCCCGCTGGCGCCTGTCGCTGCAGACCCACAAGATCATCGGCATCCCCTGAGCCGGTCGCCTTCGCGCCCCGCCGCCCGCACGGGACGGCGGTCCCTAGGCGCGCATGGCCTGAAGCTGGGCGCGCGCCGCCCGGATCGCCGATCGCGCGGCCCGGCCGGCCGCCGCCTGCGGATCGGGATCATGTCCTGCGAGCACCGCGCGCCGCAGGGCGGTGAGCCCCGGATCGCCCCAGGCCTCGAGGAGATGGCCGAACGCTGCGTGGCGGCCCGCATCGAACGCGGCCGGTCGGCCCGAGCCGTCCCGGCAGGGATGGGCGGGGTGCAAATGGGCGCAG
>CAXDNE010000432.1:0-5029 GCA_963990595.1 uncultured Methylobacterium sp. | reverse complement strand
TACACTATCCTCTTCGTCGGCAGCGTCAGATGTGTATAAGAGACAGATGATGACCGCCCCGCCCCCGGTCAAGCGGCAGCTCCCCGCCGCGAAGAAGGACGCCGTGGCGCACTCGATCGACGTGGACGGGGACAGCCACGTCGACATGGCCCACGACCTCCACAGGAGCGAGATCATGGTCCGCTTCATGTCGGCCATGGACAGCGAGGGCGGAGCGGAAGGCGTCCAGCAGGAGATGGAGGACGCGGTGAGCAGCCTCCACGGCTACAACCCGTCTGCGCGCACGGCCGAGGCGCCGCCGCGCGAGATGGAGAACGCCAGGAGGATCTCCGATGCGGCGGCCGGCCGGGGCGAATGGCCGGTCGAGGACGCCGAACCGGTCCGGGAGCGCGTGCGGGACCTCGAGACCGTCGGCGCCCCGGCGCGGGGGGATCGCGCCCAGCCGAAGAAGTCGGCGCTCGGGCTCGACCAGGCCTCCAGCATGGGCGAGTTCTTCGACGCCCTGCTCGAAGACGAGGAGTGAGCCATGGCCGAGAGACGCGTCGGCGTGGCGTTCGCGGGCGGCAACCCCGTGGAGGGCGAGCAGCAGAAGGACGGGTTCTACAGTACCCCCGAGGACGTCACGTGGGGCCTCCTCGACTGGCTCGAGACCAGCGGGGTCCTGGCGTCCCATGTTCCCCCGGGGACGCCCTTCCACGAGTGCTGCTGCGGCGACGGCAGGATGGCGAGGATCCTGGCCATGCGCCACCCCGTGATCGCGACGGACCTCGTCGATCGCGGCTACGGCGACCGGCACGGTGAGGACTGCGACATGACCCGGCGGGCGCCGCTCCGCTCGCCGGTCGTCGTGACGAACCCGCCCTTCTTCGGGGCGGAAGCCATGCTGGAGCACATCCTCGACCAGGACTTCCTCATGGTCGCGATGGTGCTCAAGACGACCTACTACAACACGCGGGGCCACATGCCGCTGTTCAGGCGCTGCCCGCCCGCCTTCAACCTGGGGCTCACGTGGCGCCCGGACTTCCGGGGGCTCGGCCGCCCGGTGATGAACGTCAACTGGTTCGTGTGGCTCAAGGGGAACACGGAACTCCCCCGCTACGATGTGATCGCGCGGCCCAAGCTCCCCGAAGGCATCATGCCGAAGATCGCTCGGCCTCCGAAGGTGAAGACGGTCTCGTCCTTGAAGAAGTCCGTCCCCGGCCTGGTCGATCCGAAGGGGCGGCCGCTGGAAGGACCGCCCGCACCGACTGAAGATCTACCCCGCGCCGCCTGACGGGCTGCCACGTCGCTGGGGATGCGTGGCTTTTGCGTCATAGCGGCGGGGCGCGCGCGATCATATTCCTGTGACCGCGGTCGATGAGGCGCCCCGAAGGGGCTCCGGAACAAGCTGGACAACCGGCGTTCGGCCGCGCCGATCCAGGGGTCAACACATGTCATCGACGATGACGTTCGCAACGGCCGCGTCCACCGACGAGACGCTCAACGTGGACGTCGCGGTCCTTTCGGGCAGCGCCGAGGCCAGAGCCGCGTTCGAGCCGAAGTTCGGCGACGTCCGCAGCTTCGTCGGCATGGCCCGTCTCACCCTCCTCAAGGACGCCCAGGGGATCGAGGAGGCGCTGGCCGGCATCTATCCCGAAGCCCGCGGGATCTTCGTCGAGATCGGCCACCGTCCCGGCATCGAGCGGATCGCCGTCGCCTTCGCCCTCTGAGCCGGATCAGGGCTGGATGCGGGAGTTCTCGCCCGGCTCCTCCCGGACGTAGAGCCTCACGTCGAACACTCCCTGCCGCTTCAGGACCCGCAGGGCCGCGGCCTGGGCTCCGACGTGGAGATCGCGCTCCCAGCGGTCGCGGTACTCGTGGTCGATGACCAGCACGTCCCCCTTGCTCTCGGGGTGCTCGTTCGCGAACCACTTCATGAAGGGGCTGGATTTCGGGGGCTTGCGCAGGAACGCGTCTCCGACCACCCCGTGGCACGGGACCGAAACGTCGCCGACGCGCACGTCGAACTTCTTCTCGGGATGACGGACGAGCCAGTCGCGGGCGGCGTCCGTCGCGGCCTGGGTCGCCTGCCGGAGCACGACTTCGTAGAGCCGCGAGAAGTGCCCGGGTTCGCTGCGCGCGCGCCGCTCCTCCTTGCGCTCGATGGCCTCGTCGATGAGTTCGCTGGCCCTGCCTCGCGTCAGACCCGCCGAGGTGTGGTCGCGCCGCGTGAGCTTGTAGAGGGTGGAGAGCTGCCTCTTGGTGGCCGGAAGCAGGTCGCGCCGCGAGAGGCCGAGGTTGTGAAGCTTGCCGCCGTCGCCGTAGCCCATGTCGCCCTCCTCCGCAGCGTGTTGCGCGGGCAACATAGAGAACGGCCTCCGGAGGCGGCAAGATCCGATTCGCCGGATCGGCTCACCCCTGCGGAACGCGGCCGTCGAGGCTGTAGACGACCGGCTCGAACCACCGCGCCTCCTCCAGGATGACGGCCGAGATCCGCGCCCAGGATCCGCCGGCGTATCCGGTGCCGATGAACGGCAGCCCGACGGCCGAAAAGCCCTCCCGGCGCGCGCGGTCGTCGATCGAGCGGAAGACGGCCCTGACCGCCTCGTAGTCGACGTAGACATGGCCGCGGGCGGCGTCGTGGCCGTAGGCACGCTGGGTGACGCCGTTGACGACGACGTGACGGCCGCAGTCCACGAACTGCGCGAGGCCGAGCCGCAGGCGGCCGGCGCGGTGCTCCGCCTTGTAGGCTTCGCAGGCGGCCGGATACGCGGCCTTGATCTGCTCGGCCACGCCCTTGCCGAATCCGCCGGAGGCGTTGCAGCCGTGGACGACGTGGCGCTCGCGCGCCTCGAGAAGGCTGCCCCGGCGGATTTCGATCCGGCTGCGGGGCGGCCAGCGCAAGACGGTCGGCGCACGGGGCGGGATGGTGCCCGCGATCGCCGCGCCGGCGCTTTCGCCTGGCGACGTTTCGACGGATGATCTCGAAGGAACGGAGACTGGCATGCGCAAGGAACTCGCCCATCTGATCGCGACCGTACGCGATCTCGGCATCCGTGCCACCGGCAGGCCGAGTCCGAACTGCATCTCGGTCGGAGCGCCCACGGAAGGCTTCCCGGACCGGCTGCTGGCGCTGGCGGAGGCGCTGGAGGCCTACGACGGAGCGGAGGCCGCCAAACCCGCGCAGCACGAGCTCTTCGACGATCCCGAGAAGCTCCGCCGCGGCTTCAACGCGATCCTTCGCTTCATGGAGATCCGCGGCTACGACGTCGAAGGAGCGATGGACGCGGCCGCCGGGGCGATGGAGCTGCGGCGCAAGTCCCGCGGCGTCCTCAAGCCGGTCCCGATCTTCTCCCCGCGCGCGTGGCGCAAGGACAAGGCCTTCGACCCGACCTTCTCGCACACGCCCAACGCCGCCGACCTCGCACTGATCCCGGACGGGACCGAGCGCGGCGGCGAGCGGCAGCTGCGCAAGCACGCCATGGTGGTCGACCGCTCCCTCGAGATGCTGGGAGCGGCGCGGCCGATCTTCGACGACCCCGCCGCCCAGAAGCAGCGGAGGGTCAGCGCGCCCTGATGCGCTGCTGGATCTCCACGCCGCCCATCGCGACCACGACGACGGCCGTGGCGGCAAAGACCGCGAACATGTGCATCCACTGCTCGGGCGAGCCGACGTCGAGCGCCCGGAAGGCGGCGACCGCCACCACGATCTGCCATCCCGTCGACACTCTCAGCTGGAAGAGCGACGGCCGCAGCAGCGACCATGCGGCGGCATAGCCCACGAACGCGAAGCAGGCGGCGAACGAGGCCAGCGGCACCCATACGAGACCGAGCACGACCTGCACGACGATGGTGGCGGGGAACACGGAATACAGCCAGATCAGCTCGCCCGCGACGCTCCGCAGGGCCGCGTGGTTCGGCCGCCGGAGCCTAGCGGGCTCGGGCGGCGCCTGCACGCGCACGGGGGACGCCTGCTCGCGCGGCGCCTGTTCCGGCGCGGGTGCGTCGGCGGTCGGCGCCGGCGGAATGCCGGGCCGGGCGCGGAGGAACGACGGCATGTCGAAGGCCGTCCCGTCCTCGGTCGGCGCCCCGTCGTCGACGAACCCCAGACGCGTCTGGGCCGGCGGGAACGGGAAACGCTGCTGGGGAGCCGGCTGGGGTGCGAGGCGGGGCGCGGGCTCCGGCTCGCGCTGCGGCTCGCGGTGGTGGAGCTGCTTGTCGAAGTGGACGGGCCGCGCCGCCTCGTAGGCGGGATGATGGGGAGAGAGGTCGCTCGCTCCCTGTTCGAGGAGGTGTCGGAATCCCGGGTGGGATTCGAAGGCCGGCGGGGGCGCCTCCTGTCGGGCCGGCGCGTGCGGGGTCGAGGCCTGCAGCTTGCGGTCCAGCTTGCCGAAGCTCTGGCGCAGGAACGTGTAAAGCTCGTCGGACGGATCGCCCTGCGCCATGACGCGCTCGGCCTCCTGCGCGTCGACGAAGGGCGCGAACGCCACGACGTTCTCGCCTCTCGGATCCCCGTACCCGGAATGCTCCGCGTGGGCGGCGCTGAACGGAAGTCTTTCGGCAGCTGAGTTCATCTTGGTGCTGGTCCGGTCTTCTGCAGGGTCTTGGAATCGTGCCGTTGGCCCCGGGCCTCAGGTCGCCACGCCGCGCTGGTCGGACCCCTTCGGTTCCTGGGCGAAGCGGGGCTCGACGCGCGGACGCATGCCGCCCACCGCGGGGCTGATGTGGGCGGCCGGGCGCGGCGGCTGAGCTTGACGCTGAGCCTGAGGTTGAACCTGCGGCTGCGGAGCGGAGGGAGCCGCCTGCTCGTACTGCCGCGGGGCGTGGGCGGCAGCGCGCGGGTGCGTACGGACGAAGAGCGGGGCGAGACCCTGCTGGACCTCCAGGAGCCAGTTCACGAGCCGCTTCATCTCGGTGCGCCGGGCGAGCTCATCCAGACCGAGCTCCCGGGCGATGTGCTCCTCGCGCTGCCAGACGTCGAGGACGGAGAGGTTGCGGGCGCGCCCGTACTCCATCAGCTGGCTGTGGCAGTAGGGGATGTCGATGCGGA
>CAXDNE010000431.1:0-5037 GCA_963990595.1 uncultured Methylobacterium sp. | reverse complement strand
GATCGCAGATCGTCCAACGGGTTCGCGCCCCCGGCCGTTCTGCCCAGACCGGGTTTCAGGAGCTGGCCCGGCTCCGTGACCGGCGGCAACGCCACGTCCGAATCCGCCATGGGCTGCAAGGCGGTATAGGCCCCCGTGTGGGCCATGGGCGACAGGCAGCCGCCCAGCGCCAGCCCGCACCCGCACAGGACCGCGATCCGCATCAGAACCATGTCGACCTCGTGGTTGCCGCGTGCCCACACGCGATGGCGAACCGGAAAAACACCACGCGGTCGACTGTCATGCGCGGGAAAGTACGCAGAAGATCTGCAGTGATGCAACTCACGGCAACGTTTGCTTAACCACACCGTCCGGTCGCCAAGTTGGGCCTAGTCCGGCGCAGCCGGGGGTGAGCGCTTGAGCATCGTCCGTATGCTGCAGTGTCGAAGGCAGGTCCTGGGCGGCGGGCGATGTCGACCTGTCAGGAGGTCGGCGGCCCGGCGACGCCCGACATCCGCTGACGGTTGGCGACAGGCTGCCGGCTCGGCCGGTGAGGCCGAGACGCTGAAGCCGAACGGCGTTCGGCGATCCCGGACGGGGCCCGGATGATCCGATCGGACCCGGCACGGCTCAGTGCGCCGCGAGAGTGTCGTGCGGCAGAAACTCGCACACCACACATTCTCCGGAGCTTGGCCGCCGGCACGGGCGATAGCCGAGCATGTGGTTCCTCTACGGCCTCACCATCCTCGCCGGCATCGCCAACGCGATCCAGCCCGGTCAGAACGCCACCCTGTCGAAGTCGCTGGGCCTGCCGGTCACGGCCGGATTGATCACGCTGCTCGTGAGCACCTCGGCGTTGCTGATCAGCGGCCTCGCCTTCGGCAAGCTCGAGATCCCCACCGGCCAGCAATTGGCGGCCGTGCCGTGGTGGGCGTGGCTCGGCGGGCTGTTCAGCGTCCTGCTGATCATGGCGCAGCTCTACGCCTCACCCGCCATCGGCGCGGCCTCCTTCCTCGGCATCATCGTGACGGTGGGGGTCACCGCCTCCCTCGTGCTCGACAATTACGGCTGGGTCGGCTTCCCGGTGCATCCGGCCAGCCTCTGGCGGATTCTCGGGGCCGTCCTGATGATCGCCGGCGTGGCGCTGGTCGCCCTGTTCTGACGGCGGCCGCCCCCGGGGGCGGCGGGCGCGATCCTGCTGTGGACGAGGCCGAACGGGCTGCTCTCGAGCGGCCGTCCTTACCGACGCGGTAACCCTGCCGGTCCTATCGCCCTGGTCTCGGACGCAGGGAGACAGGTGCACGAATGGGCGATGACGTGGCCGCGCTGCTGCTCACCCTGGCGAATGAGAATGTCGAACTGCGCGAGCAGCTGGCCGACGCACAGGACATGCTGATGGAGGCCGCCATCGATGCCGGTCATCTGCACGCCCGGATCGAGGCGGTGCTGGTGGAGCGCGATGCCTGGCAGGCCGAGGCCGAACGTCTGGACAGCCGAGCGCGCCCCTCGGGCTGAGCGACCGCGTGCGCGGGCGCTCAACGATAGCGGCGGTAGCCGTGTCGACGATGGTAGCGACGGCCGTGGCGGTATGAGCGCGGGCTGATCCCGAGGGCGCCGTTCACCGTGCCGACCCCGGCGCCCACCGCGCCGCCGACGATCCCGCCGACCGGTCCTGCGGCGCGGTTGCCGCGGGCCGCGCCCTCTTCGGCACCCCGGAACAGACCCTGTGCCTGCACCCCTGAGGACAAGGCGATCCCCGCGAAGCACAGGGCGGCGAGAAGGGCGGGCTTGCGCATGGCGGGCGTCTCACTCCGTGCCGCGGCAGGATGCCGAGAGCTTCGAGCAGTAAGGTCCGGTCGCCCGGAATGGTTGCGGAGCCGGCCACGACCCCGCCAGGCCGGCCGCCGCAGCGATGCTCAGTCCGGATCCGGACCCAGACTCGGCTAACCGCTTCGCCGGGCATGGATTGGGCGGCCGGGGCCGCGGCCGTGCCAGCCCGCGCCCGTTCACCACGTCGCGATCCCGCTCGCGATCGTCTTGCGACCGTCACGGCCCGGGCGTAGGCCGCCGACCTCGAACCCGAGGAGGTCACGATGACGGAACTCACGGTCCCGTTGCGTACGGTCGGGGAGTGGTTCAACAGCGGCTATCGCGGCCTGCGCATCCCGAGCTGCCCGACCTGTCGGATCTCGACATCGGCAACCTGGGATCAACTCGCCGCAGAGGCGATCGAGGACGTCGTCGACGTGGCCCGGCGCCTCCGGTGCTCCGAATGCGGCGAGGTGCCGGCCGGGCTCAGCGTGGTGGCGAGCGCGGGTGAGCAAGGCCCGGATCCGCGGCCGCATTAGCCGGTCCGGTGAGGCCTGAGGACAGCTGAGAACGGCGGCGCGCCCCGTCCGGCGGAACAGCCTCCGCCCGCGCCGCCGCCGATGCTCCGCCGGTCGTGGATCAGGAGGCATCGCCGGCGGAAGGCCGCGCGCCTGACATCCGCGGTGCTGGACGCGTCGTGAGGAGGCCCGCTGGCGCACGGCGCGGTCGGCCGTGAAAAACCCGCTGCGGCGCAGTAACGATTGAAGTCGCGTTCGCGGGATCAGTAATGGCTTGCCGGCGTTCCCAATAGGACTGTCGATCGTCCCTGGAGGATTGCCATGGGCCTGACTGCGTTCGTTGTGTTCGTCGTTCCGTGGGTGGTGCTGGCGGTGTTTCTCACCCGCGCTCCCACGGTTCTCCGCCTGGGTGCCGCCCCGGCTCCGTGGCGGCCGCTCCCGACACACCGCGATCGCGCCCGTGACGAGCGCCGCGAGCCAAACCTGGCCAGGGCGGAGCGCACCGGCGGCGCGGGCTGGGCCCGTGGGGACAAACACGAGCCGCGCGGGATGACCGAGGGCGGGGCGCTGGGTCCGAGCGTTGAGCCCACCGAGCCCAAAGAATAAGGCGCTCAGGTCTCTCTGCCGGAACAGCAGGGTCGAGCGGCGCTCGCGCCGGAGCGGCATCGTCGGGTGAGACGTGCCGCATGTCCCGGGCCGATCGCGGGACGCCTGCGTGGTGGTGCTCCCGGCTGGCAGGAAGGTCAGAACCGGGAAGGTGACAGGTGCCGGCGGCCGATAGCCCGCGGACGCGGGCGGCCGCACCCGCGCGGCTCCTCCACCGGATGCCGATCAGGAGCCGGGCTTCTGTCGGCGCGGAGAAGATCGCCTGCCTCCGGCCCCCGTCGCCCAGCTCCGCTCGGGGATCTTGGCCTCAGCCACGCGAGCGAAAAGCCCTCCGAGTCTGGGCTAGGCTGCGATCCAGGGGTGCTGTCGGGGCAGCAGTGGGGGGCGGTCGACGCTTCCGCCACAAACGGCAGCCACTTCAGCCACGCGGCTGGGAGGGCTGGCGGAGACGGAGGGATTCGAACCCTCGATACCCATTTCTGGGTATGCTCATTTAGCAAACGAGTGCCTTCAGCCGCTCGGCCACGTCTCCGGCGCTCTGGCTCTAGAAGGTCGGATCGGGCGGGTCAACCCGATCCCGGTGGGCGGCGGCCCGGCGGCGGCGCTCGTAGTGCTTGGCGATGCGCAGATGCCGCGAGATCGCGTAGTTCATCGCCGTCAGGAAGCCGTAGGTGCCGCGCACGAAATGGCGGCGGCCGAGATAAGCCTTGAGGAAGTTGCCCGGCAGTTCGACGAAGACCCGCCAGCTCGGGATCACGACGCCGCGGGCCTCCAGATCGTCCGCCTGCTGGTCGGAATAGCGGTTGAGCTTGTCGAGCTGGTCGCCCAGCGAGCGGACCGAGAAATGATGGATCACGCCCCTGAGCCGCCCGGGCGTGACCCCGGGCTCGAGCACCACGCGGTCGTGGACCGGAGAGGCGGCGTAGCGGCCCCGGTCCCTGCGGTAGAGCCGCACCGGGGTCAGCGTGTAGGCGAGCGGATGCGGGCGCCCCTCACCGGGGAAGATCTCGGCGATCCCGATCCGCCATGCCGGACGGCGCGGTTCACCGCCCGCGAACAGGGTCCGGATCTCCCGGGCGAGCTCCGCCGGCACCACCTCGTCGGCGTCGAGGTTCAGGAGCCAGACATGGCGGCACTGCTCCTCGGCGTAGCGCTTCTGCGGGCCGTAGCCCGGCCAGGGATTGTGGAGCACCCGCGCACCCAGGGCCGCCGCCAGGGCCTGCGTGCCGTCGGTGGAGCCCGAATCGACTACGACGAGATCGTCCGTCAGGTCGCGCACCGCCCGGATCGTCGCGCCGATCCGGTCCGCCTCGTTGTGGGCGATGATGAAGACCGAGAGCGGCAGGCTGCCGGAGGGATCCGCAGCCGGCGCGGACGGGATTGCGTTCACCGGAGTGCTGCTCACTCCAGCCAGTCCGGCACGCGATCGAGGGCGATGAGGGCCTCGACATCGAGACGGGGGCGCACGATCGCGGCGCGAGCCCCCCGCACCAGCACCTCCGGCACCAGCGGCCGCGTGTTGTAGGTGCAGGCCTGGACGGCCCCGTAGGCACCGGCGCTCATCACGGCGATCAGGTCGCCGGCCTCCAGGGCGGGCATCTCGCGGTTGAGGGCGAGATAGTCGCCGCTCTCGCAGACCGGGCCGACCACGTCGGCGACGAGGCGTGGCGTGTCGGGCCCCGGCTCGCGGACGGGGCGCAGCCCGTGATAGGCCTCGTACAGGGTCGGGCGGATCAGGTCGTTCATCGCCGCGTCGACGATCACGAAGGTCCGGCCCTCCGTGCGCTTCACGTAGAGCACACGGGTCAGCAGGATCCCGGCATTGCCGGCGATCATCCGGCCGATCTCGAAGACCGGCCGCAGGCCCAGCGGGGCGAAATGCGGCCGCAGGGTCGCGGCCAGCGCCGCGGGATCCGGCGGCGGAGCGTTGTCGTCGCGGTACGGGATGCCGAGCCCGCCGCCGAAATCGATGTGGCGCAGAGGATGGCCCGCGGCCATCAGCTCCCGGGCGAGGCCGGCGAGCAGCCGCGCCGCGTGGGCGAACGGGGCCAGATCGGTGATCTGGCTGCCGATATGCATGTCGACCCCGTGCACTGCGATGCCCGGCAGCGCCGCCGCGGCGGCG
>CAXDNE010000430.1:0-5039 GCA_963990595.1 uncultured Methylobacterium sp. | reverse complement strand
GCGCCGGCGGCGGTAAGGCCCGTCCGGGGAGAGCGGCCTCGGCTGCCGGAGGCGTGTCGGCTCGGGGAGTCCGCCGTCCCCGCTGGGATTACCCGCAGGCCGCGCGGTCCTGGCGACCCGCTGTGCCGGAAACACCCCCTGTCCCGGGTGCCTGGAACGCAGCGGACGGTGATCCGGAAGCCGGCAAATAAAAGCGCCGCGCTAGTGGCCGAGGGGCATTCAGCTGCGTCGCATCGTCCCGCTCCGGATCCCGGGTCGCCCTCCGCCGGCGCGCCACGCGCCCGGGAGAGGGCACGCAGACACATCCGTCTGCGCCCTCGGATCGGCCCCCCTGTTGGCCGGGAGGGCCCTCTGGAAGATCCGGAGCCGGCTCAGCCGTCCGACACCCGGAACCGGTTGAGCAGCCCCTGCAGCTCGTCCTGGGTCTCGTAGCGGATGCGGATCTCGCCCGAGGACTCGTCCTTCGGCCGGTAGGAGACCGGGACGCCGAGCGCCCGGTGGATCCGCAGCTCCAGGTCGCGCACCGGGGCGGACCGCTCCGCGGAGAGGCGCGGACGGCCGGGGCGGGGCGTCTCGGTCGGCTGGGCCTCGGCGGCCGCAAGGGCCTCCACGTCCCGGACCGACAGGCCCTCCGCCACCACCCGCCGGGCCAGCGCCTCCGGGTCGCGGACCGACAGGAGCGCCCGGGCATGGCCCGCGGTGAGCTCACCCGCCGAGACCCGATCCTGCACGGAGGGCGGCAGGTTGAGCAGCCGCAGGGTGTTGGCGAGATGGCTGCGGCTCTTGCCCAGGATCTCGGCCAGCTCCTTCTGCGTGTACGAGAAATCCTGCATCAGCCGCTCGTAGCCGGACGCCTCCTCGATCGGGTTGAGGTCGCTGCGCTGGACATTCTCCAGGATGGCGAATTCGAGGGAGGCCCGGTCGTCGATCTCGACCACTACCACCGGCACCTCGTCGACGCCGGCCCGCTGGGCCGCCCGCCAGCGCCGCTCGCCGGCGACGATCTCGAACGTGCCGGGCACGTCGCCGATCGGCCGCACCACGATCGGCTGGATGATGCCGCGCTGGGTGATCGAGACCGCGAGTTCCGCGAGTTCCGCCTCGCCGAAGCTCCGGCGCGGGTTGCGCGGGTTCGGGCGCAGAAACTCCACCGCGACCTTGCGCTGCGCCTCGACCTTGGCGGGAGTCTGACCGGTATCGCCGAAATCCCCGATCAGCGCCGCGAGCCCACGCCCCAGCCGGGGCCTCGCCCCCTCGTCAGCCATGATCGCCACCCGTGTCACGCTCCACACTCGACCCCTCGCACCGATGAGGGGGCTCACGGGACCCGCCGCGCCCGGCCGGTCCCTGCTCAACTCCGACGCCCTCAGGCCGCCGCCGGCACCCGGCCCTCGCGCTGGATCACCTCCGAGGCGAGACGCAGATAGGCCTGGCTGCCGGCGCATTTCAGGTCGTACAGCAAAGCCGGCTTGCCGTGCGAGGGCGCCTCGGAAATCCGGACGTTGCGGGGGATCACGGTCTCGTAGACCTTGTCGCCCATGAAGCCGCGCACATCCGCCACGACCTGGGACGAAAGGTTGTTACGCGGGTCGAACATCGTCAGCACGATGCCCTGGATCGTCAGCTTCGGGTTCAGGGCGCCGCGCACCTGCTCCACCGTCCGCAGCAGCTGGCTCAGACCTTCCAGGGCGAAGAACTCGCATTGCAGCGGCACCAGCACCGCGTCCGCCGCCGCCAGGGCATTGATGGTCAGCAGGTTGAGCGAGGGCGGGCAGTCGATCAGCACGTAGCTGATCGTCGACAGGCTCGGTGCCTGGGTCACGCCCTTCAGCGTGCCGCGCAGCCGGTGCGCCCGGTCGGGCAGGGTGGCCAGTTCCAGCTCCAGCCCGAGCAGATCCATGGTGGAGGGCGCGATCGACAGGCGCGGCACCGCGGTGGGCACGACCGCCTCGGCCAGCGAGGCCTCGCCCGCCATGACCTCGTAGGTCGAGACCCGCCGCTTGGCGCGGTCAATCCCGAGCCCGGTGGAGGCGTTGCCCTGCGGGTCGAGGTCGATCACCAGCACGTCCTCGCCGATCGCCGCGAGCGCGGTGCCGAGGTTGATCGCCGTGGTGGTCTTGCCGACGCCGCCCTTCTGGTTGGCGAGCGCCAGAACGCGCAGGGGGCGTCGCATGGATGAATCCATGGACCGGTCGGCGGGATCGCCGAGGATCGCTTCGCTCATCGGTGGCTCGGGGCGGCAAGGGCAGTGACGCGCACGATCCGGGCTTCGGAATCGGTCCGGCTCGGCACGAGGTCGTTAACGACTGTCCACTGCGCGGCCGCTTGGGTCAATTCGGCTTGGACATCCCGGCCCTTCGGAAACAGACCGGTGGTGCCCGTTTTCAACAGCGGCTCCGTCCAGGCGAGGAGTTGTGCCAGGGGTGCAAGCGCCCGGGCGCAGACGATCTCGGTTCCCCGATACTCGCCGATCACCGCCTCGATCCGGACGTTGCGCACCCGCACGGGCGCCCCGGTGAGACGCGCGGTCTCGGTGAGGAAGGCGCATTTGCGCGCGTTGCTCTCCACGAGATCCACCTGGATGCCGCGCTCCATGCCGGCGATGGCGAGGATCAGGCCCGGGATGCCGGCCCCGGAGCCGAGATCGAGCCAGGTCCGTGCCGCGGGCGCCAGGGCCAGCAGTTGCAGCGCATCGTCGATATGGCGGCTCCAGACTTCCGCCAGGGTGGCAGGGCCGACGAGGTTCTTGATCGGCTGCCAGCGGCGGAGCTGTGCAACGTAGAGGTCGAGCCGCTCGGCTGTTTCACGTGAAACATGGGAGCCGGCGAGGATACGGGCGCGGTCAGGATCGCTCATGGGCGCGGACGGGCGCTGTCGGACGCGGCGGACCCGCCCTGTCCCATCCCGGCCCCTGCCCTCATCCTGCGCGGCCGAAGCACAGCGGCGGCCGCGACGGCGGGATTCAGGGATCGCCGGGTCGGCGGGAGAACTCCGTCGCGGCTTCCGCGCCGCACCTCCGGATGCCGGCATGAATCGGACGTGCCGCTGCGCGCGGTCGGTGCGTGCACCGGGTCCCGTTGCATCACCGGGTCTCCGCGGCGGCGCGCTGGCCCCGCCGCGCATGGGCGGCCAGGAGCGTCAACGCGGCCGGCGTGACGCCCTCGATCCGCGCCGCCTGCCCGAGGGTGCCGGGACGGACGGTCTCCAGCTTCGCGCGCATCTCGTTCGAGAGGCCGCTGATCGCGGCATAGTCCAGGCCGGCCGGCAGCCGCACCGCCTCGTCGCGCCGGAAGGCGGCGATGTCGGCGTTCTGGCGGTCGAGATAGACCGCGTAGGTGGCGTCAGTCTTCAGACGGTCGGCCACGCGCGGAGACATGGCCGCGAGATCCGGCCAGACCGCGGCCAGATCCGCCCATTCGATCTCCGGATAGGCCAGGAGCTGGAAGGCCGTGCGGCGGATGCCGTCCCGGTTCAGACTGATCCCGTGGGCGGCGGCCTGGCTCGGCGTCAGGTTCAGCGCATCGAGGCGCGCCCGGGCGCCGTTGAGCGCCTGCTGGGAGGCCGCGAAATGCGCGGCCCGGTGACGACCGACGCAGCCGAGTTCGACGCCGCGCGGGGTCAGCCGGGCATCGGCATTGTCGACCCGCAGGGACAGCCGGTACTCCGAGCGCGACGTGAACATCCGGTAGGGCTCGCTGACCCCGTGGGTCACGAGATCGTCGATCATCACGCCGAGATAGGATTCGGCTCGGTCGAAGGACGCCATGGCGCGCCCGCCGGCATGCCGGGCGGCGTTGAGCCCGGCCACCAGCCCCTGGGCGGCCGCCTCCTCGTAGCCGGTCGTGCCGTTGATCTGCCCGGCCAGAAACAGACCGGGCAGGCGCTTCACCTGCAGGCCGGTATCGAGTTCCCGCGGATCGACGTAGTCGTACTCGATGGCATAGCCCGGCCGCAGGATCGCGGCCCGTTCCAGGCCCGGAACCGCCCGGACGATGGCGTGCTGAACCGCCTCCGGCAGGGCTGTGGAGATGCCGTTCGGGTAGACCGTCGGATCGTCGAGACCTTCCGGCTCCAGGAAGATCTGATGGCCCTCCCGGTCGCCGAAGCGGACCACCTTGTCCTCGATGGAGGGGCAGTAGCGCGGGCCCCGGCTGGCGATCCCGCCCGAATACATCGGCGAGCGGTGCAGGTTGGCGCGGATCAGGTCATGGACGGCCTGGTTGGTCCGGGTGATGCCGCAGCGGATCTGCGGGGTGGTGATCCGCTCGGTCAGCGTCGAGAACGGCACCGGATCGGCATCGGCCTCCTGCATCTCCAGGCCGGCCCAGTCGATGGTCCGGCCGTCGAGACGCGGGGGCGTGCCGGTCTTCAGGCGGCCGAGGCGCAGGCCGAGGCGGTCGAGGGTCCGCGCCAGCCCGATCGCCGGCGCCTCGCCGACGCGGCCGGCCGGGATCTGCCGCTCGCCGATATGGATCAGACCGCGCAGGAAGGTCCCGGTGGTGATCACGACGGCGCCGCAGGCGAGGGTGCGCCCATCCGCCAGAACGAGGCCGCGGAGGCGCCCCTCGGCGTCGAAGGCGAGATCCTCGCAGGCTCCGGCGATCACCGTGAGACCCTCGGTCTCGGCGACGGCAGCCTGCATGGCGGCGGCGTAGAGCTTGCGGTCAGCCTGGGTTCGGGGGCCGCGCACCGCCGGCCCCTTGCGGCGGTTGAGCAGGCGGAACTGGATGCCGGCGGCATCCGCCACGCGTCCCATCAGCCCGTCCAGGGCATCCACCTCCCGCACGAGATGCCCCTTGCCCAGGCCGCCGATGGCCGGGTTGCAGGACATCGCCCCGATCGTGGCCGGATCGTGCGTGACCAGGGCGGTGCGCGCCCCGCAGCGCGCCGCCGCGGCGGCCGCCTCGACGCCGGCATGGCCGCCGCCGACGACCGCGACGTCGAACCGGTCGGGTGAGGTGGTGAGCATCGGGGGTCGAGCAGCCTCTCGCAGAAGGCCCCCGCACCAGGCGCGGGGGGAGGGGTCCCAGGCCGGACCC
>CAXDNE010000429.1:0-5077 GCA_963990595.1 uncultured Methylobacterium sp. | reverse complement strand
TCGCCGGAAACAGCAGGATCAGCGATTTGATATCTATGCAGCCCTAAAACCCTCCTCGCAACGTGCAGCCTGAACGAAAAGTGCCCGATCAGGCCCCTTCGCCGGTCGTAAGGGTCAGGCCGCCGGGATCTCGCCCGTCTCGGGGTCGTGAGGACCAGCGGTGGCTTGGTTTTGCTCCGCCCCGCTGGCGCGGCCGCGCCGGCTGCGGGAGGATTTGAGTCGGTAGCTGTCGCCGTTCAGGCTCAGGATGCTGACGTGGTGGGTCAACCGGTCGAGCAGCGCACCGGTGAGCCACTCCGAACCCAACATCGCAGAGTACCGTCATCGTCGACGGTCTGGTCGCTCACGTCACCGTCACTGATCCAGGCCACGCCCTGTGCGGTCAGCGCCTGCAGGTCACGGCGCTACGCTCCGCGCGCGGTCCGGCCTTCATCGTCGTCGCCCTACCCGACGGCCGCCGCCGTTCGATCCGCCGCGCCGCCACCGACCTGCTGAGCGCGCCGGAGATCACCGTCCCACCGCCGTCGCACCCGCCGGCCTCGATTGCCCACATTTTGTGATGCGCTCGCGGAACGCGATGAGGCACAGGTCGGCACCCAAGTTCGTCGTTCCATGGGAGTGAGGCGTCTTGGCGTTTGCCCGGACAAACATGCGGCGCGCGAGGGGTGAGTGCAGGATAGGCGTGCCGCCAGCATCGTATTACGAGTGCGGAATAAATTCTGGGCGCTCGGTCCGGGCCTCGGGTGAACGGTCGGGCCTTGGGCACCATCCGGTCGATCCCGCGCCGGCCGGACGGGACGATGCCCTGGACGAACACGACGCCCCAGCCGCCAGGCTCGAAGCGCCGGAAGGCGTCACCCGATGACGCCGTCTGACCGATCATTCGGCTGGCTTCTACTAACGGGGGCGGAGGTTAATCCCTGGTCCGCTGGGAGGTAGGCCGGACCACCCGACAGCTCGTCAACGAGTTTGGTGCAGGTCTCTCGTGTGTGTCGTTGACGCATATGCGTCGTTGACATACATATGGGAGATGTCGGCCCTGCACACCGTCGCCGAGACATCGGGTTCTCTCACTGACGCCAAGGCCGAGCGCATGACGGTTGCGGGCCGGATCGCGCTCAAGAACGCCCTCGCCGCCGATCCGGAGAGGGGTGACATGATCGTCGGCTCAGGTGGCGTGCGGAAGCTGTGCGTCGCTGGCCGCAGCAAAGGCAAGAGTGGCGGGTATCGCGTGCTCACCGCCTACGTCGGTCCGGAGGCTCCGGTCTACCTCCCGGCCGTCCTCAACAAGGGGGACCGGGAGAACTTCACCGACGCCGAGGTGCGCGAGTTCGCTAAGCTCACGGCGTCGATCAAGGTGCACTGGCAAGCTCGACGAGCTCAGCCTGCGTGACGATGGAACACCGGGGCATCGCCCCACTCCGTGAGGAGACAACGATGGCCAGAGACATTTTCGAGCGCACCATGTCCACCTTGCGCGATGCCGAGGCGCACGCCGAGGGTGGAAGGCCGACCGGCATGATCGTGCACGTCCCCGGGACGGTCGACGTGGCTGAGATCCGCAAGCGCACGGGCAAGGCACAGACCGCATTCGCGGCCAGCATCGGTGTACCGGTCTCGACGCTCCGGCAGTGGGAGCACCAGCGCCGGCAGCCGCAGGGCGCCGCGCGCGTGCTCCTGGCGATGCTGGAGAAGAACCCGCAGCTCGTCGAGGAAACGCTCGGCTCGGTGAAGCAGTGAGATCGGTGACTGCCTATGACCTTGCGCAGGATCCTTGAGGCGTAGGAACCCTTACGATCCGCGACGAACGCAGAAGGGGCCCGATCGGGCCCCTTCTGCGTTCAGGCTGCACGTCGACAGTGGCTTGGTTTTACCTCGCCCCGTTGCCTGATTTTACTCCGCCCTACACAATTTCATCGATTGTTGGTCTGGCACTTATATTGAGCGCAATTTAGATGCGCGCGAGATCAATGGCGGCCATGATACGCGACGCTAACAATTTTTAAAACTGCTCATGACATTTTAAGCAATGTCATGAGCTTGAGATCAAGGCGATGCTTCGCAGAATAAATCTGACGGCAAAGATATTGTTTGTCGTATCATTTGCAGTACTAGCGACAACAAGCGCCATGTGGATTGCCGCGTCTAAGCAAATCTGGGCAGAACTCGAAGCTCAGCAGCACGAGAAGGCCGAACAGTACCTCAGAAGTTTAGCTCTCGTTTTCTCCGAACGGCTTCCAGGCACTCAGGTAAAGCTGGAGCGGGGTCGCGTTCTCAAGGTCCAAAGTCCGCCCCTGTCCGGTTTCAGCGACTTCTCTGTGGTGGACGCTTCCGTCGCTTACGTCGGCGGCAACGCGACGATCTTCACCTATGATCGAGACCAAGATAAATTCATCCGGCGCGTTACAACAGTGAAGAAGGAGAATGGCGAGCGCGCCATCGGTACAGTTCTTGCTGCGGACAGTCCAGCGCAGGCTCTTATCCGACGTGGTGAGACTTATCAGGGACCGGTCACGCTGTTCGGAAAGCGGTTCGAGACAGTCTATCAGCCTATCTTCGATGCCGCCGGGACAGTGAACGGGATCCTGTACGTCGGCGTTCCAGTCGAGGACTTCTTCGCCGCTTACAACGATACGATGTGGATGATGACCCTCGCGGCAGCGCTCATCGCACTCGTCTCGTGCGGCGCAGCCGGTTGGACGGCAGCGCGGCTATTTCGTCCCTTGAAGAACCTCGCACATCGCGTCGGCAGCCTCTCTGCAGGCGACCTTGATGCCGGCATCGCATACCAGGACCGCGGCGATGAGATCGGCGTCATGGCCCGTGCGCTGATGGTGTTCAGAGATACGCTCGTTGCAAAGCGCGCTGCTGATGCGGCCGCGACTGTCGAGATAGAAGCAAAGACTCGTCGTGCCCAATTGTTGGACGAGACCGCAAAGAGCTTCGAGCGACAGGTGGGGAATTTGACGCAGGCACTCTCCGCCGCCGCAACGGAGATGGAAGCGACGGCGCAGGCGATGACCGCCAGCGCCGACCAAACCACGCGCCAGTCGATGGGCGTGGCCTCTGCCGCCCAACAGACTTCAGCCAACGTCCAGACGGTTGCGGCGGCCACGGAGGAGCTGGCCGCCTCCGTGCAGGAGATTGCCGCTCAGGTGACACACTCCTCCCAAATCGCCGGCCAGGCTGTCTTGGATGCCCAGCGCACGCGTGAGATCGTGCAGGCCCTTGCCGCTGCCGCCGAGCGGATCGACGCGGTGGTGGCGCTCATCAATAGCATTGCCGGCCAGACGAACCTTCTGGCCCTGAACGCCACCATCGAAGCGGCACGGGCCGGTGAGGCCGGACGTGGCTTTGCCGTAGTCGCGACCGAGGTTAAGGCGCTGGCGAGCCAGACATCGCGCGCAACAGAGGAGATTGCCGGTCAGATCGGGCAGGTACAGGCGGCCACCCGCGAGGCGGTGAGCGCGATCGCGGTAATCAGCCGAACCATCTCAGATATGTCGGGGATTTCGACCTCGATCGCCACCGCTATCGAGGAACAAGGCGCGGCCACCCGTGAGATCGCCCGCAGCGTGCAGGAAGCTGCGCGTGGGACCGAGCACGTGATGGACACCATCGATGAAGTGCAGGACGGTGCAGGTCAGACTGGCCTTGCGGCCACTCAGGTGTTGAGCGCAGCCCAGGAGCTCGCCCGTCACTCCGAGAGCCTGGCCTACGAAGTTGGAAGCTTTCTGGCCAGCGTCAAAGCCGCCTGAGGAAATCAGCTCTCGTCTTGATCGCATGGTGCGGAGAGAGGCGCGGGTTGACTGCATCGACGCGGCACGCGCGGCACCGCGGCTCGGGCGGCGGCCGCTTGCCGATCACCTGCTGCAGATCGCCATGCTCGGCGGCTACTTCGCCCGCAGCCGCGAGCCGGTAGCATGGTCGTCTGGCGTGCAGCCTTACCCGCCTAAGCGATCTCTCACGCCGTCGGCATTCCTCCGTCTCCCGGTTGCTTGAGACACCCCGTTAGCGGACGGTCTCCGCGACAGGGGTGAGGACGATGAACACGGATGCGAAGGCAGATGCAGGTGCAGTTGGTCCTGGCCGCGGCGGGCGCATGCCCCGGCAGCGCAAGCGGGATGCGGTGCTTCGGCTGCTGCGCGGCGAGGACCTGGAGAGCGTCTCGCGCAGCCTGGGCATGACCGCCGCGACCCTGTCGGGCTGGCGCGACGCGTTCCTGACGGCGGGCGAAGCGAGCTTGGCGACCCGGCCCCTTGATGCGGACGCGCTGGAGAGCGGGCGGCTGAAGGCCAAGCTCGGTGAGATGCTGATCGAGCGCGAGTTGCTGGAGGCCAAGATCGCGGCTCTGGAGGCGCGCGGCCCCGGCCCTTTGGCCCGCAGGCGGTCGCGGTCATGAGCCGGGCCGTCTCGCTCAGGGGTGAAGCACGCAAGGGGGTTGCGGAAACCGCAACCCGCAGTACCTTTCCCAGCATGTCGGTTGAAGCGGTCTACCAGTACAGCGCTGACGCCCCCGGAGCGGAGTTCCGGGAGCTCGACGACGTGCGCGTGCTGATCGACGTGACCACGATGGACGGCGACACGATTGCGGCCGGCACCGAAGGTACCGTCGTGGCCGTCTGGAAGGGTGGCGCGGCCTACGAGATCGAATTCCCCGAGCCGATGGGCGCACTGGCCACTGTCAAGGCCGGGAACGTGGAGCTCACTCGGCAGCCGACGTGATGAGCGCCGAGGAGCGGCGTGGTCCGCTACGGATCCCAACCGAGAAGATCGTCGCCTATCTGCTCAACCTCGACCACCGGAAGGGCGGCCTAAAGGCCCGGTTTTTCCTGAGCTTCGGGTTCACGCGGGAGGAGCCCGGCGTCATGGCCGAGACGCTCATCGGGCAATTCTTCCTCGGTCGCTCGACGACGCTGCCTGAGACCGAGGACGCTCGAGCGTGTGATCGTGGAGGGAGAGATCGTGTCGCCCGACGGCCGCAACCCACGCGTCCGCGCCGTCTGGCAGCGCGAGGAGGGAGAGTGTGTGACGCCAACTACGATTGCCGCCTGACGACGATTGGGATGGCCGGTTC
>CAXDNE010000428.1:0-5087 GCA_963990595.1 uncultured Methylobacterium sp. | reverse complement strand
CACCGAACTCGCCCAGGCCCTCATGGCCCTGGCCGAACGCTACCGGCACTGAGGCTGCGGTGATTGCATTTTGAATGCAGGTGTTCGAAGCTCCGCCCCGCATCGCCCCGTCGAAGGGCGAGCAGGGAGAAGAGCGAGCCATGAGCACCCGCCGTGATTTCCTGAACCTCTCCGCGGCGGTGACCGCCGCCGGTGCGCTGGCGAGGCCGGCCCTCGCGCAGGCGCCCGCCTCCGGCCCCGGGCATCCCATCCCGCCCTCCGGCGGCGACGCGCTCCGCCTCGTCACCTTCATGCCGGAGGCCGGCAGCGCCCCGCGCCTCGGCGCCGTGCGCCCGGACGGGCGCGTGGTGGACCTGTCCCGTCTCGCGCTGCCGGGCTTCGACCCGGCGCGGATGGTGTCGCTGATCGAGGCCGGTCCCGCGGCCCTCGACGCCGTCCGCCACGCCGCGGCCTCGGGCGACGGCCCACAAGTCGAGACCGTGCGGCTCCTCGCGCCGATCCCCGCGCCGTCGCGCAACATCTACGCGGTCGGCTGGAACTACCTGGAGCACTTCGCGGAGGGGCAGGCGGTCCGCGGCACGCATGCCGAGTATCCGGCGCACCCGGTGTTCTTCACCAAGGGCGTGAACACGGTGAACGGCCCCTACGATCCGATCCCGTTCGATCCCGAGGTCTCGACCGCGATCGACTGGGAGGTGGAGCTGGCCGTGATCGTCGGCACGGGCGGGCGCAACATCAAGGAAGCCGACGCGATGGGCCACGTCTTCGGCTACAGCGTCATCAACGACACCACCGCCCGCGACATGCAGATCAAGCTGCACGGGGGGCAATGGTTCAAGGGCAAGAGCCTGGACGGCTACGGCCCGGTCGGCCCCTGGATCGTGCCCGCGGCCGACCTCGATCCCGACGACCTGCACCTGATCACGCGGGTCAACGGCGTGGTGAAGCAGGACGCCTCGACCAAGCAGATGTATTTCAAGGTCGCCCGCATCATCGCCGAACTGTCGCGCGGCCTCACCCTCGTGCCCGGCGACATCATCGCCACCGGCACCCCGCCCGGCATCGGCAACGCGCGCAAGCCGCCGGAATTCCTCAAGCCCGGCGACGTGATGGAGACGGAGATCGTCGGGCTCGGCACCCTGCGCAACGTCATCCAGGCGGTCCCCGCCTGAGCCCCGCCTGAGCCCATCGCGCCCCGCCCTGCCCCGCCTCGCCGGCGCGGGATGGTGCGGGGCGACGAGGCGCGGGCGCGATCCGGACGGAACCGGCGCCGGCCCCGCGAGCCGGCCCCGCGAGCCTTGCCCGGGCGGCGGTCGCGGCCGTGGGCGTCGCCTTCAGCCCTGCTCCGCACGGTCTCCGTCATCGCGGTCCGCGGCATCCCGACGGGCTGCCCGGGCCAGGGCGATCAGATCGGCGGCGGTCAGGCCCCCGCTCGACCCCGCGTCGCCGCCGAGCACCAGCAGGCCCGGCGGAACCGTCCGGATCAGGGGGCGGCCCGCTCGCTTCGTCCGGCAGACGATTCGGCGATCGGTCGCGGTCGGCATGAGCCCGCGCTGGCCCGGTCAGCGGGGCCCGACCCGCGGACGGGGCTTCGGCACGGAGATGGTGACCAGCTCGCCGGTAATCGGATCTAGGATCGTCATGGGCGCTCCTGTGTTGAAGGGCTATATCGAGCCCGAAATGTGTTCTTACCTTGGCAGCTCGGGGCGAAATCCACAGTTTTCGCGGCGATGACTCGGCGGATATAGAGGCGAATGCTGAATAGGACTCGAGGCGGTCGCGCGGGCATCCCCGCCGGCAGCCGCGACGCGGCTCCGCGGGGGCGCCGTCCGGGTCGACCCACGCTTCGGCGCCGCCTCGCCCGCCCGGGAACACGGTTCCATCCCCCCTATTCAGCCGGAAGGGTTCGTTCCCCGGGGGCCTCATGGCGCAGCGTCCGAAGGTTGCCGCCTTCGACATCACCGGCGACAGGCTGCGCGCGGGCGCGGGCTCCACCGACATCCTGAGCCGCCTGCCGCGACCCGCCCGGCGCGGGCCCGGCCGTCGGGGCGCGTTCCTGGATCGGGGGCCGCTCGGCCCGATCGTGACCGCCGCGGCGGCGCCGGGCCGCGCTCCGGTCCAGGTCGGCGCGTCAAAACTAATCTACTCCATACTGTCGCGGGGTTTGGCGTGACAGAGTGGCGATCATCCGCCTGGATCCTCGGGCGCGGGTGACTGGGAGATCACCCGTGCTCCTGCCCGGACCCGGAGCAGCCCATGGCTCAGCCGCAGCAATCCGCCGTCCGCAACCGCCTGCTCGCCACCCTGGCGCCGGAGGAGTTCCACCGTCTCGCCCCCGCCCTGGAGCCGGTGCCGCTCGTCCTGCACGACGTTCTGATCGCCCCGCACCGGCCGATCACGCGGGCCTATTTCGTCGAGGACGGCCTCGTCTCCCTGGTGGCGGATACCCGCGAGGGGCGCATCGAGATCGGCCTCACGGGACGCGAGGGCTTCGTCGGCGTGCCGCTCGCGCTCGGTTCGGAGACCACGCCCCACACGGCGATCGTGCAGGCCGGCGGCGAGGCGTTGCGCATCGCCGCCGGTGCGCTGGAGGAGGCCCTGGACGCGAGCGCCGGCCTGCGCCGGGTGCTGGGCCGCTACGTGCAGAGCCTGATCGTGCAGGTCGGGCAGACCGTCTACGCCAACGCCGATCTCACCGTCGAAGGGCGGCTCGCCCGGTGGATCCTCATGACCCACGACCGTCTGGAGCAGGATGACCTGCCCCTGACCCACGAGGCGCTCTCGAAGATGCTCGGCGTGCGCCGTCCCACCGTGACGACGGCGACCCACGTGCTCGAGGGGGCCGGCATGATCCGGGCGCGGCGCGGGCGCATCACGGTGATCGACCGCGAGAAGCTGGAGGATCTGGCGGGCTCCATCTACGGGGCCGCGGAGGCCGACTAGGCGCGCGGGCGGATTCGGGCGTCCCCGGCCCCGCGGGCCGCCCTACTGCGTCTCGCCTTCCCAGGCCGCCTCGGGATCCTCCGCCAAGCTGTGGCCGATGCGGGCCGTGAGCGGCAGGCGGATCGTGCAGCGCAGCCCGTCCGGCTCGTAGCCCAGGGTGGCCAGCGCGCCGAGATCGTAGGCCAGCATGTCCTCCAGCACATCCGTGCCGAAGCCCCGCCGGTCCGGGCTCCGCACCCCGCTTCCGCCGGTCTCGGCCCAATCGACGGTCAGGACCGGCGGCCCCGCCTCCCCGTCATCGACCCGCCACGCCACGCGGATCCGGCCGTGCGGGAGCGCCAGCGACCCGTGCTCCACTGCGTTGCTCGTCAGCTCGTGCAGCGCCAGCGCCAGGACCTGCGCGGCCCTGGGCCGGAGCCGCACCCGCGGGCCGGCGAGCGCGGCCTGCTCGCCCTCGCGCACGAGGTGGAACATCAGCTCGTCCGAGATCAGGGTGTGGAGGTCGGCGTCGCCGAACGCGTCCGTGGCGGCCTGCACGCGCATGACCGCCCCGAACCGGCCGTCGAGATGGGCGACATAGGTCTCGACATCCACCGCGTGCTCGGCGGACCGGTGGATGACCGTTCGCATCATCGCCATCGTGTTGCGCATGCCGTGGCGCAGGCTGTCGGGCATGCCGGCCTCGTCGAGCAGCCGGCGCAGACGGGTGTTGTCGGCCTCCAGCGCAGCGAGGCGCGCCTCCAGATCGCGACGGTCTGTCATGCCGGACCTCTCCGGGTATCATCCCAACCTGACTCAATCGCTGCGGGGCTGGCGCGGTTCACGCGCGGCGCGCCACGGTGCGGCCGAACTCCGCCGTCAGGTGGAGATAGGCGGTATCGAAATGCGCGAGCCGGGCCAAGGCCACGGGGTCGTGGATGGTCAGGCGCCGGCTCCGCAGGGTGAGCAGCCCCATGCCGCGCAGCTCCTGCAGGGTCCGGTTGATGTGCACGCTGGTCTGCCCCATCGCGTCGCCGAGATCGTTCTGGGTGATCGGCATCGCGCAGGTGTTGCCGTCCGTGAGTCCGATCGCCGCCAGCCGCGCGTGCAACTCGCAGAACAGGTGGGCGAGGCGCTCGATGCCGGTGCGGCTGCCGAGGCTGACGGTCCACTCGCGCTGCATCGCCGCGGTGGCGAGCGCCTCGCGGTGGAAGGCGAGGTCGAGCTGCGGGCTGCGCGCCCGGGCCGCCTGCAGTGCCGTCCCGGAGATGTGGCCGATGAGGACGGGCGTGATCGCGCCGATCGTGTGGTCCATCTCGTCGAGGAGGAAGACGTGCGGGTCGCAGGTGTCGCCCGGCAGGAGCAGCGAGACGATCTGGCGGCGCCCGTTGGCGAATTGCCGGTAGCGGCAGGCCCAGCCGTCCAGGACGACGTTGACGGCGCGCGGATCATCGCCCTCGTGGATGATATCGGTTCGCGCGGCGATCATGCGTCCGGGCGTGATCATTTCGGCCAAGCATAGCCGGTCCGCCTCCGAGAGACCGACGTAGCATTCTAGCTTGCGCGCGAGCGGATTTGGCACGGCTGCTGCTCCGTGACGGCGTGGGAGCGGGAGCCTACATTGAGACGCACGCGATGAATACTTATGCAGATTAGTTATTTCGGTCGATGGGCTCATTGCCGGACGTCCGCAGGGCGATTCGCCGTCGGCGCCGGTCCGATCCCGGCCGTCGGGCCGGATCGGGGCGACGCGATGGCGCCGCAGGGCCGGCGGCCGGGCCTGCGGGCGGTCCTGCCGCAACGCGGGGCGGCCGCGGGGGCATTCTGCGCGGGTCAGTCTTCCCGATCGGCGCGGCGCAGGGACCACAGCAGGGTCCCGCTCGCGTCCACCAGCCAGAGCGCGTTCACCGCGTCGTCGTCGATCGTGAGCGAGCGGCTGTTGGCCAGCCGCACCGCCTCCTTGGCGTCCGTGGCCGTGAGCACCTCGTCGAGGATCGGCGCGCCGATCTCCCCGGCCTCTCCGCGGACCGCCCCGCGCAGGCGATAATCCGGCATCCGTCCCCCCTCACATCCCGACCGCGCGTCCGAAGATAGGCACCCGCGCGGCTTGTCGAGGGGGCTGTCTCTTATACACATCTCCGAGCCCACGAGACAAGAGGCAATCT
>CAXDNE010000427.1:0-5109 GCA_963990595.1 uncultured Methylobacterium sp. | reverse complement strand
GGTGCCGAGCAGGGCTCCAGTCGCGGTGCCGAGCAGGGCTCCAGTCGCGGTGCCGGGCAGGGCGCCAGTCGCGGGGCGGGGCGGGGGTGCCGGGCCGCCCGGCCCCCCGGGCCCGGGGGGGTGTTGGGGGAAAACAGCCGCCGGTCCGCGCTCCTTGTGACCGCATGATGCGCCCGAAAACCCCGCTGCCGCCGTCCCGTATCATGCTCTACGGCTTCGTCGAGAGCACGGCGGCGAGGCGGCTCTTGATCTGGTCGGAGAGCACGCTCGCCAGCCGGATCTCGGCGTCCCGGGCCGCCCGCTGGCTGGCGAAGCGCTGGATCGACCGGTCGTAGGTCGCCGTCGAGGTGGCGACGCCCTCGGTGTAGACCTTGGCGCCGGTCATGTCCTCGAGGCTGTAGCGGATATTGGCCACCAGCGTGCCGGCCTCGGCGCGACCGGTGGTGGAGGAGACGATCGGGGTCTGGACGATCTCCGAGCCCGAGAGCTTCAGCCGGTAGCGCTTGGCGGCCGGCTGGCCCGATCCGTCGAGGTCGAAGATCAGTTCGCTGCGCAGGTAGTGGCCGAGCCGCTCCTGACCCTGGGCCATGGCCACCTCGTCGACCTGCACGGAGGCGAGCAGAGCCTGCACGGTTTCGCCGGAGGCGGTGGGCCCGTAGAGCGGGCGGAAGCAGGCCGAGAGGTTCAGCGCCAGGCCGGCCATGCAGGCGAGCCGGCCGACCCGACCCGCGATCGATACCCCCGAACTCACCATCAGCCGCCGTTCCGCCCCGCTTCGCCGGATCGTTCTAGCGCGGTCACGGAGTGCCGCGCCATGACGCTAGGCGCCAAGCCTTACGATTCCTCTACGGCAAGAGCGTGGTCGCCGGGTTTCTAGAGTGTCGCCAGGTAGGCGGAGACCGTCAGCACCGCCAGCATCGTGGAGACCAGCACCACCGTGGCGGTCAGGTCGGCCTCGCGGCGGTAGAATTCCGCCAGCATGAACGGCCCGGTGCCGGTGGGGAGCGCCGCCATCAGCACCGCCGTGTGCAGCAGGAGCGGGGACAGGCCGAACAGGTAGCGGCCGAGCGCGTAGGCCAGAACCGGATGGGCGGCGAGCTTCAGCGCGACGAGGAGCGCCGCGACCCGCCCCTGCCCGCTCCGGGGCCGGCGCTTCTGGGCGAGGAACAGGCCCAGCGCCACCAGGGCGCAGGGCGAGGCCGCGCCGCCGAGGAGCTTCAGGAACGTCTCCACGGGCGCCGGCAGCGCCAGCCCCGCGCCCGGCACCAGGGCGCCCAGGGCCGGGGCCACCAGAAGCGGATTCCGGACGAGCGACCGGCCGACCGCGCGCCAGACGGGGAGGCGGGGGCCGCTCCGGCCCGTCGCCAGCGCCTCCTGGCGCAGCCCGGTCTCGATCAGCACGATCGCCGCCGCGAAGACCGCGCAGACCGTGAGGATCACCGCCACCGTGGTGGGGGCCAGCGCCTCCGGCCCGAAGGCCACGAGGGCGAGGGGAAACCCCATGAAGCCGGTATTGGCGTAGCCGGCGTTGAGCCCGTCCACGGCGGCGTCGGCCAGGGGATGGCCCTGCCCGCGCCGGATCAGGACCGTGACGGCGAAGACCGCGAGGCTGCTGAGGCCGAAGGCGCCGATGAAGCCGGGCTTCCAGATGGCGCTCCAGTGGGCGTGGGCGGTCACGTCGAACAGGAGCGCCGGCAGCGCCAGGAAGACCACGAAGCGGTTGAGCTCGGTGGTGGCGGCGGCCCCGAGCACGCCGCTCCGCCGGGCAAGCCAGCCCGCGAGGATCAGCGCGAAGATCGGCAGCACGACCAGGAGGGTCGAGAGCATGGACGGTCCGGATCGGAGGACGAGGCTCCGGCCTTAGGACGGAATCCGCGCCGATCTCCAGTGCAGGGGGCGGGGGCCAGCCATGCCGGCGCCCGCCCCCGGGCCGGTCACCACCGGTAGATCAGGCTGCCGATCACAGTGGCCGGGGCACCGCGATAGCAGTAGCCCGCCTGGCAGGTCGTGTAGGTGCGGTCGAAGATGTTGTACGCGTTGATCTGCGCGCGCAGGCCCCGGTACTTCGGGTCGATCGCCGCGAAGTCGTAGGCGACCAGGGCGTCGAACTGCGTCACGGTCGGGTTGCGCACCGTGTTCGCGTCGTCGGCGTAGCTCGTGCCGCTGTAGCGCACGCCGCCACCGAGGGTCAGGCCGCGCAGTGGCGAACCCGGCGGGAAGGCGTAGGTCAGGAACGACGTGTAGCTGTCGCCCGGGATGCCGGAGACGAAATTCCCATCGAGGGTCTGCCCGAGGAAGCTCGTCTGGCGCAGGTAGCGGAAATCGAGATGCGTGAAGGCGACGGTCAGGTTCGTGCCCGGCGCGAGATTGGCGGTCGCCTCGGCCTCGAAGCCGCGGGAGCGGACCGACCCGGTGGCGGTCTGGAAGGCTTGGTTGGTCGGGTCCGGACGCAGGATGCTCGACTGGACGATGTCGAAGCCCGCGAAGGCGGCCTGGATGTTGGTGCCCGGGATCAGGTATTTGACGCCCGCCTCGATCTGGTCGCCCGTGGCGGATTTGAAGCCCCGCCCGCTGGCATCCGTGCCGACCTGGGGCACGAAGGTGGTGGCGTAGCTCGCGTAGGGCACGAGGCCCGGCGCCAGATTGTAGTTGAGGCCGACGCGACCCGTGAAGGCGGTGTCGTTCTGGCGGCTGGCCGCGCCGTCCGGGGTGGCCCGGGTATCCTGGGACACCCAGTCGTGGCGCCCGTTCAGCGTCAGCACGAAGTCGCCGAACCGGGCCTGATCCTGCAGGTAGACGCCGATCTGGTCCTGCGCCTGGCGGGTGGCGCTCCCGAGAGCCGGCTGCGGGATGAACTGCGCGCCGTAATTCTGCGTGCGCAGGTCGAGGGCCGGCGCCGCTCCGTAGCCCTGGCGGTAGCTGAGGCCGTAATGCGCGTAATCGACGCCGGCCAGCAGGGTATGGGCCACCGGACCGGTCACGAGATGGGCCTCGATCTGATTGTCGAGGGTCTGCTGCACCAGCCCCTCGCGCAGGTAACCGGTGGAGCGGTTGCCCAGGGTGCGCGCGGCGTTGAGCGAATCGATCTGCGTGTAGCGCTCGGCCAGGAAGATCCCGTAATGGCGGAAGTTCTGGCGGAAGATCAGATCGTCCGAGAACCGGTGCTCGAAGGCGTAGCCGACCCGGTACTGGGTCTGGTCGAGCCCGTTGAACCGCGGATCGCCGCCGAAGAACCGGGTCACCCGGAAGCCGGGATCGTTGTAGAAATAGACCGTGCCGGGGGTGTTGCGGACCTGATACTCGCTCAGGAACGTGAAGGTCGTGTCGGCCGAGGGCTTCCACGTGAAGGCCGGGGCGATGTTGAGCTGGTCGTCGTTGGTGCCGCGGCCGATGAAGGTGCCGGATTCCCGCCGCACGCCGGTGAGCCGCCAGGCGAGGGTGCCGTCCGAGCCCTCCACCGGGCCGCCGACGTCGAAATTGCCCTGGAACCGGTCGAAGCTGCCGCTCTGGAACCAGACCTCGCCGAAGCGCGTGAAGACCGGCCGCTTCGAGGTCGCGTCCAGGATGCCGCCCGGCGAGCCGAGCCCGTAGAGGCCGGAGGCCGGCCCGCGCAGGACCGTCACGGCCTCCAGCCCGTAGGGTTCGATCCGGGGGAAGATGAAGCCGTTGCCGATCTGGCGCAGCCCGTCGCGGTAGACGCCCTGGTTGGTGAGCACGTCGAAGCCGCGGATGAAGACCGTGTCGAAGCGCGGATCGAAGCCCGCGACGTTGACGGTCGCCCCCGGCGTATAGGCCAGGGCCTCGCTGAAGGTCTGGACGTTGCGGTCGTTGAGCTGCTCGCGGGTGATGACCGAGACCGATTGCGGGGTCTCGATCAGCGGCGTGTTGGTCTTGGTGGCGGTGGGGCTGACGCGGGCGACGTAGCCGGTGATCCCCGAGGGGCCGCCGCCGCCGCCGCTGGTGGCCGCGCTGTTGCCGTCGCCGCCGCTCACATTCGCGCCGCCCGCACCCGCACCGACCGGAACGGCGGGGCCGGGGCCGGCGGCCTCCACGGAGATCTCGTTGAGCTGGACGCTTGCCCCCTGGGCGGAAGCGGGGCCGGCAAGGTGGGGGCCGGCGAGGGCCGTGGTGGCGAGGAGCAGCCCGAGGCGGGCAGAACGCATGGACATCGAGGACCCTGTTGTCGCGCCGCTGAGCGGCACTTGAGGGCCACGATGGGGTGTTCACGGTTTCTTGATCAAGGCGAAAACGTGTTGAAAATCACACACTTAGAAGGGTTAAAATCTGTAACGGTTCAAGTCTAGAAGTCCAGCGCCGGCTCCCGAAGGGCCTCGGCCTCCCGGGTGCAGACGGCCGTATCGGGGGCCGCCCCGGCCCCGGCCAGGGCGGTGTGGAGCTCGGCGCGGGCCTTCTCCAGATCGGCCCGGAAGGCCGGATCGCCCATCAGCGCCGCGAAGACCGTCGAGCCGGTGAGGCGCCCGGCGACCACGTCGCTGAGCCAGTGCACCCCGCACACGATCCGGCTCTCGCCGTAGGCGCGTCCGCGGGTCAGGATCGGGGTCGCCTTCTCGGGGACCAGGGCCGCCAGGATCAGCGCGTAGGCCCAGCCCTGCGTCGCGTGGCCGGACGGGTAGCTGAAACTGTCGGCGAGCGCCTGGGTGCGCTGGACGCAGATCGGCGCCTCGTTGCCCACGAAGGGGCGCAGGCGGCGGTAGTGGATCTTGGGGCCGCGGGTCGCCCGGGCGAGGTCCAGACGGGCGCGCTCCAGGAGGTTGATCACCGCGGGCACCCGGGCCTGATCGATCCGGGTGCCGAGCACGCAGGCGAAGTTGTCCAGCACCGCGGCGGCGCCCTCCGACACGTCGTTGGCGGCGAGGTCCCAACGGGCGCTGCCCTTCAGGGCGCGGGTCCCGTTGAAGGCCGCCCGGTCGGCCATGTCGAGGGGCGCGTTGTGGGCCGGCGGCGGCGGCAGGATCTGGACGGAATCCGGGACCGCCCCCTCGGCGAGATAGGGTTTCACGGCCGGCCGGCCGGGCTTGAGCGTGTCGGCACCCACCGAGGGCGCCGCCTGCGTGCCGGACGGGGCAGGGCGGGGGGCCTCCTCGGCCC
>CAXDNE010000426.1:0-5126 GCA_963990595.1 uncultured Methylobacterium sp. | reverse complement strand
CCATCGGGCGGGGGCGGCGACGGCCGTCCCGCGAGGTCGTCGGGGCAACGGCTTGCCCCGGTGCGGGAGGTATCGCCTACGGTGATCCTCCGAAGCGGATTTCAAAACTGAGATCCGAATAGCCGATCGTGCGGCTGTCGAATGATACGGCGCTTCGCCCTTCTGTAGACCGCAGTACTCTGCGTAGCCTGTACGAACCCATCGAACTCAACTGAGCCGCCCGCACCCCATACCGGCTGGGTGATGCCCGGGCCCGGTATCGACAGCTTGCCCAGATTTTGAGTAGGGTTGCGCGGGTGGAACACCTTCGCAGGAACGGCATCGCGTTGAAAGCCTGCGACGAGCACATCCCCATCCGGCCCTGAAAGACCTGTTGGGGCCGTCTGATCGTTCAGCATGAGGGGTTGCCTAAGCGCACTTATAGCTTCCAAATAGAACAGTCCCTGCGGGGGCGGGGATGCTCCGAAGTCAGTCTCTGCTACGGCCGCGTGTGTCGTCAGTTCCTCGCCTGGGCGGGGATGCTTAAATTAAAGCGGCCACGATCAATCGGATGTCCCCTGTCCACCCCGCAGGCGGGGGTGCTTCGGCTAGGCACGTCGCAGCCGCTGAAAGTTCGATCAATCCTGTGAGAAGGCGCGCGTCGCGTTATTGCGGCGCTGAATTTTGGCAGGACACTTCCACCTTCTCGGTCAGGGGAGTGCCAAACGATGCTGAACTAAGCCCAAGCCCGACTTCGAAAAATTCGGAAGAATGGCGTCGCCTTCGCGCTACAAAAAATCAGCGCCAGCCGATCCCTTTGCGCGAAGCGTGCATCCGTGCCATCGTCACCTGTTCCTTAACGAAGGAACGATCGCGCCCGCTTGCGGGCCGGAGTGTGCGATGGCCGAACAGCGAAACCGCAGAGAGCAAGACCTCGCCGATGTCGGCCGCGATACGCTTGTCGACGACCTCGTCGGCCGGGAACAGTGGAAGCGGTCGAAATTGGGGTATCTGACTGGAGCAGGCCCCCTTCGTCAGTCGATGTCCACGATCGGACGGACAGTCTCGGATGCGGGGTCGTCCTGGCGCGCGCTCACGAAGGCAGCCTTCCGGCGCGGAAGCGACGTGCGCAGCGTCGATGTCGACGATCCGTCAGAGCGCTTTCGCGCGTCGATGTTCGTGCACGGCCGCTCGGAGAGCGACGTCATCGCGCTCCAGCGTCGGAGCCATAATGCGTTCTACCTCTACGCCGTGCTCACCATCGTCGCACTGCTTGCGGGCGCCATCGGCCATCGCTTCATTCCTTCGCCGATTCCGATCCCCTTCTGGATCAGTCTCGTGTTCCGGTTCGCGGCCGCGCCGATGCTGGGCGCATTCGCGTTCCGTTGGGGCTTCACCAACTTCATCGTCCGGAACCGCAGCTACCTGTCGGCAGGCGAGTACCTGCGGAGCGGCGACTGGTTTCCGCAGCAGCCGCCAGCTCCCGTGAAGCGCTCGCCCGGACGGTCGATCGCGAAGCTCGGCCTGACCGCCGCGGTCGCCCTCGCCGGTCTGTCGACGATGCCGGGCGACGCGTTCGCCACGACTCCTTCGTCGAACGACGGACTTCAGAAGGCTTTCGACATATTCAAGCTGCCTGGGTCCGACGACCTGTTCATGAACTTGCTCTCGTTGGTGCTTCCCAACGTTGGGCCCGTACCGGGTCTGACTGGGCAAATGGCTGCGGGGTCCCCTGCGCACAACAGTCTGTCCATGGGGTTGATGATCTTCTCAGGCATCCTTCTCATGGTCGCGTGCACGACCATTGCGTGGCACACGATCACCGGTACGGTGATGTCTGCCCAGACCGGCAAAGTACTCGGCGAACGTTGGTCCCAGGTCTGGTCGCCGGCGCGCGTCGTCGTCGGGCTCGGCTTTCTAATGCCGATTTCGGGAGGATTCTGCGGAGCGCAGATTTTGGTGCTGTACCTCGTCGCCTGGGGCTGTTCGGCGGCGAACATGATCTGGGTCCCGTACGTGCAGGGGATCACGAACGGAGCTGCCATCACCGCGGAGGCAACGAGCGTCGCCGATAAGGCCAACTTCATCTCGAACCTGCCGGGTTCGTACGATGCCGTGCGCCAGATCGCAGAGCGGGAGCTCTGCTACGAGACGGCGAAAACGGTTTTCCAGCGGTCCGGCATAAGCCTCGCCTGGAACGGGCTTCCGGAAAACCTCACTTGGCAGACGCTCACGGCCGGCGATCGCATCGCCGTCGCAGGCGATCTCGTCATGTCGCTGCTGAACCCGAACTACTGGCAGCTCGGCGACAACAGCGCCGCGCGGTTCGCCACCCAGAAGACCAAGAAATTGGACTACGGCATCTGCGGAACGATCACCGTCAGCTCCATCAACGACGAGCTGAGCAATGCCACCGTGAACAATTCCGACAACGTCGGCATGGAGGCGGCTGTCGCAGCCGAATACGACAAGGGCCGGTTCGCAGCGATCGCCAAGGCGCAGGAAATAATCCGCCCCATCATGCAGGCGGCAGCGAAGACGTATTTCCCCGCTGCCGGTGGCCAGGGTGGTCAGCAGGGAGCGTTCTATTTCCACGAAGGCAGCGGGATCCAGAACATCCCGGACCAGATCAAAGCTGCCGTCCAGGCCTACAATGGGGAGATGTTGAAGGCCGCGCAAAATGCGTTGACCAAGGCGGCGCCTTCACAGGGCGGCAATAGCGCGAACGGCAATCTGTCCCAGGTCACGAACGGACTCGGCTGGGCAAGCGCCGGCCTCTACTACTCGACCCTGGCTCGCATCCAGGGCGTTGTCTATTCGCGCGCGACCTACCCGCCCTCGTTCTCGCCGGAGATCATGGGGCCCCAGGAGATCTCGCCCGACAATCAATCCCTGCAGAAGGCGTTGTATTCGAACAGCGAGACGCAGCCGGGCACGCTGGCCGATTTCCGGACCTGGTGGATCAAAAACAACCGGTCGTTCCTTCTGGACAACGAGCGGGCCGAGAATGCCGCCATGGCCGGTACGTCGACCCTTCGGACTTCGCTCCTCGGCGATCTGTCCGATGGCGCGTCGTGGTGGCTGATCGACAAGTTGCTCGAAGGCTTCAAGATCAATCCCTTCAACGCGATGTTGAGCCTCGTCGAACTTGGGCAGTCGATCCTGTCCTGGATCACGGCGCTCGGCGCGACCATCGGCGTGCTGTCGTTTGCCTCCCTTACGCCGGCCGGCGTCGTCGGCGGCGCGATCCTTGGCGGAGCTGGCAAGGGTGGCGTGATCGGCAGCTTCTTCCTGACGATCGGCGTCATGATCCTGTCATCGCTGTTCGTAGCTGGCATCACGCTGGCCTACGTGCTGCCGATGATCCCCTACCTGATTGTCACCTTCTTCGTAATGTCCATGCTCATACTGGTGGCGGAGGCGATGGTCGCGGCCCCATTGTGGGCCTTCTTCCACGTCCGGATGGAGGGGCAGGAGTTCGTCGAGCAGCATCAGCGGCCCGGCTACATGATCTCCTTTAATCTTCTGTTGCGTCCGTCCCTAATGATCCTCGGCCTAATCATGTCGTACCTTGTCCACGGTGCGATGGCTTGGTTCGTGTGGCAGACGTTCAAGATCGCGGCCAAGTCGGCCACCGCTGGATTCTCTGTCGGTCCGGTGGGTGCGGTCGTGTTTCTTACGATGTACGCGTACCTGAATTACATGATCGCCGTCAGATGCTTCAACTTGGCGACCCAGGTTCCTGATCGCGTGGCTCGCTGGTTCGGCGGCCAAGGCGAAAACACGGACGAGGAGCGTCAGGTCCAGCAGGCCACCGGTGCAATCTCGCGTAATGTCTCAGGCCAAGCCAGCAAATTGATCGATGGCGGCACGATCGGTGGCGCCCTCGGCATCGGGCGAGGCCGGGGCGGCGGCGGTGGCGGCGGGCAGCCTCAGATCGGCAAGCAGGCGGCCTTGGGTTCCGATCTCATGCGCAACCGTGAGGCTGCGTCTCAGGGGGGCGGGAGCTACGGCAACGACGGCAGTCCCGATGGCGGCGCCGACGGGGCCGGTAGCTACGGCGGTGGCGGCCCCGGCGGCGGTGGCAGTGGCGGCGGCGGTAGCGGTGGTAGCGGCTCCCGCGGGGGCGATCAGCCGAGAACGGCGCTCGGACAGCGTCTCACGAGCGCTGCTGCAGATGCTGGAAGGGCTGTCGGCGCCGCCCGCCGGTGGAGCAGTCGAGATCCGGGTGGTCAGGGCTCGAGCGAAGGGGCTTCGCGCGCGGCCGGCGGCGGACAGCCTTCGATGACACCGACCCCACCGATCCCCCGCAGCGGCGGTTCGAACGGTTCTGGGGCGGGACGTAGCCAGAACGGAGCAAGGTCGCAGGAGAGAGAGCGTGCCCGGCGACAGAACGCGGATCCGGAGATAGTGCGAGCATCGGTCAATGCCCGCAATCAAGCCCGCAACACAGAGCCAGAGATTGAGTGAACCTCTGGCGTCTTAGGGAGCGTAGCCACCCTTGAGGCCCGGAAGGCCTAGTTCTTCGGCGTGGCTATCGTAAGCCCGTTCGTAAACGAGAGTGGCGAGGCTCTTGGCCTTGCCGCTCTTGAAATACTTGCCAGACGGTGCGAGCGCCGGCGTGTCCGGATCTTGTCGACGTACTTCCTGGATGTAGGCGCGAAGGCCTGCGGATTGGCAGCGTTCCAAAGCCAGCTGCATCTGAGTATCAAGAAGCTGCTTCGAAAGCTGGTCGATCACGGCCTGATACCGGGCGATGTCGGCATCGTGCTGGGTTTCCTCCTCGCGCATCCGCCGGCCGAGGCCGATGGCGGCGCCGATCATAATGCCGCGGTTTTCGCCAAGGTCGCCGTCGAGCATGGTCTTCTCCGCCGAATGCCGTCTCTCCCGTAGAGTTATGGCCAAGCAGATAGCACCCGTCAACGAAATGCGCTTCCGCTCCTTCGTTGTCGATTAAATTCGAGTAAACGCAGGCACGACAATTCGCTTCGACTGCGGCGATGCCGGTCGAGGATCTGAAGCCTGCATGAACGCCGACGCTACCGCCGATGGAATTGCGGCCCCGTGCGCACGAAATGCGCGGACGCCCCCCGGGGAGAGGGCTGTCTCTTATACACATCTGACGCTGCCGACGAAGAGGATAGTGT
>CAXDNE010000425.1:0-5133 GCA_963990595.1 uncultured Methylobacterium sp. | reverse complement strand
GACATTGCCTCTTGTCTCGTGGGCTCGGAGATGTGTATAAGAGACAGGCCATGGCGGCCGCCGTACCCCCGACCAGGATGCCGCGCAGGGCGATGCAGTGGACGATGTCGGCGCGCAGCGCCTTCAGGATCGCGGCGAGCTGCCCGGCCGCGTAGCCGGCCGCCATCGGGTTCAGGCTCGCCCGCTCCGCCTCGAGGGGCACCACGCGCGCGCCCGTCGCCTCGATGACGGCGCGATGTGCCCGCACCCGGGTGACGACCGTCACCGACAGCCCCATGGCGATGGCGGTGCGCGCCATCGGCAGGAAGTGCGAGGCGAAGAACCAGTCCTCGGTCACGACGAACACGAGGTGGCGCATCGGGACCGGCGGATTCTCGGGCGGGGGCTCGGGCGACATCGGATCCCTCTAGCACGCCGCCGCGGCTCGTCCTGCGACGGATGTGCAGGCCCGGAACGACGATCGCGCGCGGCCGGTTGTCCAAGGCCTTCTCGCGGGGCGGGCAGCCTGGCGGCGTAAACGGGAGCGGCGGGTGATGGCAGATGTCGGGACGGCCGAGAGCGGCGGAAACCTGCGCGCGGCGGCGGAGGAGGCTGGGCTCGTCTACGTCGACGACAGCCGGCCGGGCCTGACGCGCAAGCGCAGCGGTACCGGCTTCCGTTACCTCGACGCGAAGGGCGCTCCGGTGCGCGACGCGGCGGTGCTGGCCCGCATCCGGTCCCTGGCGATCCCGCCGGCCTACACGGATGTCTGGATCTGCCCGCGCAGAAACGGCCACATCCAGGCGACAGGCCGGGACGCGAAGGGTCGGAAGCAGTACCGCTACCATCCGGATTTCCGGCAGGCGCGCGAGGCGAACAAGTTCTCGCGGATCATGGCCTTCGCGGACGCGCTGCCGGCCATCCGCCAGCGGGTCGATGCCGACATGAAGCGTCCGGGTCTCGCGCGCGAGAAGGTGCTGGCCACCGTGGTCCACCTGCTCGAGACGACGCTGATCCGCGTCGGCAACGACGATTACGCCCGCACCAACAAGAGTTACGGGCTCACCACCCTGCGCGATCCGCATGTCCGGATCGAGGGGGCGGCCCTGTCGTTCCGGTTCAAGGGCAAGAGTGGCAAGACCTGGGACGTGTCGCTGAAGGACCGGCGGGTCGCCCGGATCGTCAAGGCCTGCCAGGATCTGCCCGGCCAGGAGCTGTTCCAGTATCTCGACGCGGACGGCACGCAGCGGGACGTCACCTCTTCGGACGTGAACGCGTATTTGCGCGAGATCACCGGCGAGGACTTCACCGCCAAGGATTTCCGGACCTGGGCCGGGACGGTGCTGGCGGCGCTGGCGCTGCGCGAGTTCGAGAGCTTCGACAGCGAGGCCGGGGCCAAGCGCAACATCCGGGCGGCGATCGAGAGCGTGGCCGGGCGCCTCGGCAACACGCCGACGATCTGCCGCAAATGCTATATCCACCCCCAGGTGCTCGACTGTTACCTCGAGGGCGGCCTGCTCCTTCAGGTGAAGGACGCGGTCGAGTCCGAGCTGAGCGAGGATCTGTCCAGCCTCCGGCCCGAGGAGGCGGCGGTTCTCGGGCTGCTTCAGGCCCGGCTGGCTGCAGCCGAGGACGACGCCCGCGCCGGCAAGCCGGTCAAGCCCGCTGCGGCGCGCGGCCGAGGCAAGAAGACGCCGCGCAGCGCGTCATCGGCGCCATCGGCCGCCAGCCCCAAGGCAAAATCTCCCCGGACGCAAGAGCGCTCGCCGAAGGCCGCGGCCGACCGGCGGGTCGGCGCCGCCTGAGAGGGGCGCAGCCCTGGCGGGCTGCCCGACGTCCCGGTCAGTGCCGGGACTGGTTGTCGTTCCCGGACGAGCGGCTGTCAGTGCCCCGCCGGGCCTGCTCGCCGCTGTCGACGACGGGCGCCAGCCCGAGCTGCCGGGCAAGGGAGACCAGGTCCTTCAGGCGGCCGGTCTGGGTCTTGCGGCGCAGATTGAGCCGGTGGGTCTCGACCGTGCGCACGCTGAGCGCGAGACGCCGGGCGACCTCCTTGTTGCTGAACCCGGAACTGAGGAAGCGCAGCACCTCGGCCTCGCGCGGCGTGAGCCCGAGGCCGTCGCCCGGCTCGGTGGGCATCGCCCGGGGCTGTTCGGGAGGAACCAGACAGTCGGAGCCTTCGGCCAGGGCGAGCAGCGCCGCCCCGAGTTCCCGGGTCGATCGCGAGCGCGCCACGAAGGCGTCGGCCCCGGCGGCCAGGAGCGCGCGGAGATCGTCGGCCGTCAACGCACCGAAGGCGACCATGGTCCGGAGGTTCGGCTGCCGCTCCTTCAGGCCGACGATGCGCGCGATCCCGTCCGCGAGCCGGATCTCGTCGAGATAGACGAGGGCGACGGCATTATCGGCCCCTGTGCGGCCGAGGTCAGCCTCGCCGATCGTGTGAAATTCCGGCATATGCTCCAGAGCAGCGCGAACAGTCGCGCTCAGGTCTTGCGGCTCATCCAGGATCAGGACGCCAACGGCCGTACTCATGACCTCGCACCTTTCTCTCCCGGCATGATACAGGGCGCCGGGATCGATAGCGAAGTTTCAAGAAGCGTTCCAGCAAGAGTCTGCGAATATTAAGCTTTATATTGGCAAATTCGATGCAGATTGGCGGATACTCGCCGGCTCGCTGCCTCGATCCGGGACGGCCGCGCGGCGTTGCTCAACGGGGCCGTGCCGATATGGGGCACCGGGGCTGTCTCAACGCGCGACAGCCAGGGCGGTCTCGCCCTGAAACGGGATGACGCGGTTGCGGCCGCCGCTCTTGGCCGCGTACAGGGCCATGTCGGCCCGCTTGATCAGAGCCTCGACGCTGTCGCCTTCGATCCAGGTGCTGACACCGAAGCTGCAACTCAGGCGGATCTCGTCACCGCCGCCGCGAATCTGCAGGCCCTGGACACGCGCGCGCAGGTGCTCGGCCCGCAGGGCCGCATCCTTGAGGCCGCAGCCCGGCAGGACGATGGCGAATTCCTCTCCGCCGAGGCGGCCGGCGATGCCGTCCCGGGCGATCAGGTCGGCGACCGCCTTGATCGCCACGTCGCCGACATCGTGACCATGCTGGTCGTTGATGCGCTTGAAATGGTCGATGTCGAGGAGAATGGCCGAGATCCCCTCGGAGCGCCGGTTCTGCTCCGCGGCGATCCGTGCCCGATTGAAAAAGGCGCGCCGGTTGTAGGATCCGGTCAGTGGATCGGTGTCGGCGAGGCGGATCAACTCCGCCTGCATCGTTGTCAGGCGCTCGGCCGCGCGCAGCCGCGCGTTGAGCTCCTCGGCGCTCGGCGGCTTCTCGATGAAGTCGTCGGCGCCGCTGTCGAGGGCCTCGGCCAAGCTGCGGACATTGCGGGCCGACGACATCGTGATGACGTGTAGCGGGCCCCGTTCCTCGGCGAGGAGGCGCGCGGACCAGCAGAGCTCGAGCCCGCACAGCGGACGCACCTCAAGACTGGTGATCAGGACCCGGACCGCGGGCGTCGCGGCCAGGAAGGCCAGCGCCTGCGTGGAATCCGTGAAGGCGTGCACATCGTGCCCCCGCGGCTCGATCAGCGAGGCGATGATCTGGAGCACGACGCGGCTCGAATCGACGATGACGATCTGCATGGCGTGACCCGGAACTGATATCCGGAGTGTAAGCTGGAAGACTTAACCCACCCCCAACGGGCCGGATGCCGGGATGAGCGCCGCGATAACCACTCCAGATCGGCGCTACATCGTGGTCCGCGGCCGGCTCTGGCGAACCGCCGATCCCAACCTGCCGCCGGAGCAACGGGAGGTCTTGGTCGCTCGGCTTATGGCGGCGCGGCGGGCCGTCCGGGCCGCCCTGCAGGCCGAGCGTGCGGGCGCGGCCGGTGCCGGGCACGCCCTGTCCGACGCCCGGGCCGACGTGAACGCGGCCAAGACCGCGCTGGGCGAGCGCGGTCCGGTCTGGTGGGACGACGGGGCGCCCGATTTCAACCGGCACCTCGCCCGCAATACGCCCTACGCCGATTGGTACGCTGCGCTCAGCGACGCGGAACCCGAACCGCGACGATCCGCGCCCCCGGCATCCGATCCACCGCGACGGCGCGCCCGCGGTGGCGACCGTCCGGGCCGCCGGCGTTGATCACCGTCACGGTGGGCTGCGCGGCGGGCGGGGCGGAGATGCCCGTCACCGTCGGCACGCCGTAAGTGCCGTAGCTCCAAGGGGCGGGGACGATCTGCGTCGGGCGCGGAACCCGGGTCAGGGGGGCGCCGATATAGGTGCCGCGCACGAACTCGCCCGCGAAACCGTACTCGCTCGCGTAGGCCGGGCCGTAGGGATCGACAACCCGCACATTCTGCGCCGAGGCCGGGGCGGCCAGAGCGAGAGCGATCAGCGTCGGGATTGTCCGGGTCACCATGAGCTCGGCTCCGATGCGCGTCGGCGCGAGCGGGTCGCGCAGGATGCTGGGGAACGGACCGGATGATCCACCGTTCCGCGGCTCCAGCCGCGGAGAATGCGTACCGACCGATCCGGACCCCTTAGATCCACCCGCGCGTGCGCCGCCCTCAGCGACAGGTGGTGATCCGTCGGACCACCCAGCCCTCGCCCTCGATCCACAGGCGGCGCCGCGTCCGGCTGCAGGTGACGTCGTCGTCCCGCTCCACGGCGGCCACCGCATGGATCGGCGAATCGGCCTCGGCGACCTTGGTCTGGGCCGGGCCGCTCGCGGCCTGAGCACCGGGCATGGCGAGAAGGAGGGCGGCGAAAGCCGCGCCGGCTGCGGTCATACGGATCATCATGGCGGGGAGGAACGCTCTGCGGCCGTGCTTTCGGGATCGCCCCATGAATGCGCGGGCTGGCGATTCGGTTTCATGCGCCGCCGCGGTCGATGCGCCTTTTTCGGACGCGCGCGGGCCGCGCTTAGATTTCCGGGCGTTCGCGGTTAAGGAGGAACAAACCCGGACAGGACGGCTGTCGGAAGCTTCCCGGAAGCCCTCGCGCGGGGGGCTGCGGGATCCAGTCCACGAAGCAAGGTTTCATGAGCAAGCCGAAGCCCCCGACCAACGCGCTGCTGACGCCGGAGAAGCGCGCCGAGGACGTCGATCAGACGATCCGTCCGCTGAGCCTGTCCGAGTTCATCGGGCAGCGTGCGG
>CAXDNE010000424.1:0-5165 GCA_963990595.1 uncultured Methylobacterium sp. | reverse complement strand
TACGAGAGTGCCTCTTGTCTCGTGGGCTCGGAGATGTGTATAAGAGACAGCGCCTCGGGCCCGGCGACGTGCTGGTCGTGGCCGGCAAGGGCCATGAAACCGGCCAGATCGTGGGAGATCGGACGCTGCCGTTCTCGGACCACGAGGTCCTGCGCGCCGCGATCGCCGGGGCGGCCTGAGAGCCACGGGGGCTGACCATGACCGCACTCTGGACGCGGGATGAGCTGGAGACCGCGACGGGCGGCCGCCTGATCGGCGCCGAGCGCGCGATCGGCGGCGCCTCGATCGACACCCGCACGCTGAAGCCCGGTGACCTGTTCTTCGCCATCCGCGGCGAGGCCCGCGACGGGCACGACTTCGTCGCCGACGCGCTGTCGCGCGGGGCGGGCGCCGCCGTGGTGGCCGAAGACCGCGCCGGCGCTCTCGCGCGCCTCGGCCCCGTGCTGGCCGTGCCGGCCGCGGGTGCCGACCCGGTGCTCACCGCGATGGTCCGCCTCGGCGCGGCGGCCCGCGCCCGCACGCAGGCGCAGGTCGTCGCGGTGACCGGCTCCGTCGGCAAGACCGGGACCAAGGAGGCCCTGCGCCACGTCCTGTCCGGGCAGGGCGAGACCCACGCCTCGGCGGCCTCCTACAACAACCACTGGGGCGTGCCGCTGACGCTGGCGCGGATGCCGCGCACCAGCCGCTACGGCGTGTTCGAGATCGGCATGAACCACGCCGCCGAGATCGTGCCGCTGACCGCGCAGGTCCGGCCCGACATCGCGCTCATCACCACGGTCGAGCCGGTTCATATCGAGCATTTCGCCTCGCTCGCCGCCATCGCGGACGCCAAGGGCGAGATCTTCTCCGGGCTGCAGCCGGGCGGCGTCGCGATCATCAACCGCGACGCCCAGCATTTCGACCGTCTGGTAGCCCACGCGCAGGCATCGCGGGCCGGCCGGGTCATCAGCTTCGGCGAGCACCCGCAGGCGGACGTGCGCGCCCTGAAGATCGTGCTCCGCCCCGATCTGTCCGTGATCGACGCCGTCGTGATGGGTCAGCCCGTGACCTACAAGCTCGGCACCGCCGGGCGGCACGCGGCGCTGAACTCCCTGGGCGTCATGGCGGTGATCCACGCGCTCGGCGCCGATCTCGCCCAGGCCGCGCTCTCGCTCAGCGGTCTGACGCCGCCGGTGGGTCGCGGCGAGCGCACCGCCCTCGAGATCGGCGGCGGCACCGCCTACCTCGTCGACGAGAGCTACAACGCGAACCCCGCCTCGGTCCGGGCTGCGCTGGCGACCCTGGCGGGGATCGAGACGGGGCCGCGCGGGCGCCGCATCGCGGTGCTCGGCGACATGCTGGAACTGGGCGCCGCCGCCCCCGGCCTGCACCGCGACCTCGCCGGGGCGATCGAGGCCGCCCGGATCGACTTGGTCTTCGCAGCCGGTCCGCTGATGCGCCACCTGTTCGAGGCCCTGCCGGTGAGCCGCCGCGGCGGCGTCGCCGACACGGCCGCCGACCTGGTCGAGCCGCTCGCCAGGACCCTGCGCTCCGGCGACGCCGTGATGGTCAAGGGATCGAACGGCAGTCGCATGGGCCGGATTGTCGAGGCGCTGAAAGCCCGCTACGCGGTCGATCCGACGCGGCGCACCCTCGCGACGGCTCCATGACCGGCAGGCCCGGGCGTTCGAAACGCGCGGTGCCGCCCCCTGAAACCCGCGCCTGAACAAAGGGGCCGAGCGCCCGTATGCTGTACCTTCTCTCGGACCTGAGCAGCACCTTCACGCCGCTCAATGTGTTCCGCTACATCACCTTCCGCACCGGCGGCGCGCTGTTCACGGCGGGCCTGTTCGTGTTCTGGTTCGGACCCTGGATCATCTCGCTGCTGCGCATCCGCCAGGGCAAGGGGCAGCCGATCCGCGAGGACGGGCCGCAGACGCACCTGCTGACCAAGCGCGGCACGCCGACCATGGGCGGCCTGATGATCCTGGCGGGCGCCGTCGTGGCGATCCTGCTCTGGGCCAACCCGCGCAACCATTATGTCTGGGTCACGCTGACCGTCACCCTCGGCTTCGGCGCCATCGGCTTCTACGACGACTATCTCAAGGTCACGAAGCAGTCGCACAAAGGGTTCTCCGGCAAGTTCCGCCTTGCCCTCGAGGCGGTGATCGCGATGGCGGCCTGCGTGACGATCGCCGTCTATTCGCCCGCCGCACTCCAGAACCAGCTCGCCTTCCCGATCTTCAAGGACGCACTCCTGAACCTCGGCTGGTTCTACGTGCTGTTCGGCGCCTTCGTGATCGTCGGGGCGGGCAACGCCGTGAACATGACCGACGGCCTCGACGGTCTGGCCATCGTGCCGGTGATGATCGCCTGCGGCACCTTCGGGTTCATCGCCTATCTCGTCGGCAACTCCTTCACCGCGAGCTACCTCCAGGTGAACTATGTCCGCGACACGGGCGAACTGGCCGTGGTCTGCGGCGCGGTGATCGGGGCCGGCCTCGGCTTCCTCTGGTTCAACGCGCCGCCGGCGCAGATCTTCATGGGCGACACCGGCTCCCTGGCGCTCGGCGGCCTTCTGGGTACGATCGCGGTGGCGACGAAGCACGAGATCGTGCTGGCGATCGTCGGCGGCCTGTTCGTGCTCGAGATGATGTCGGTGATCATCCAGGTCGCCTCGTTCAAGCTGACCGGCAAGCGCGTCTTCCGCATGGCGCCGATCCACCACCATTTCGAGCAGAAGGGCTGGAAGGAGCCGCAGGTGGTGATCCGGTTCTGGATCATCGCGGTCATCCTCGCGATGGCGGGGCTGGCGACGCTGAAGCTGCGCTGAAATCTGTGCTAGACAGCCTTATCGAGCGGCCGATCCCGTCCCGACCCTCATCCTGAGGTGCCGGAGCGCAGCGCAGGCCTCGAAGGAAACCTCCGGTGATCGCGTGGCCGGCTGGAGCCCGCCTTCGAGGCCCGCTGACGCGGGCACCTCAGGATGAGGCGGGACATGGGAGCAGCGGCCTTCCCCGTCACATCCAGAGTTCCGCATGACACCCGTCACCGTCTTCCAGGACAAGACCGTCGCCCTGTTCGGGCTGGGCGGCTCCGGCCTCGCCACGGCCCAGGCGCTGAAGGCGGGCGGCGCCGCGGTGCGGGCCTGGGACGACAATGCCGACAGCCTCGGGCGCGCGCGCGAGGCGGGGATCGAGACGCAGGACCTGCGCGCGGCCGACTGGTCCGATTTCGCGGCCCTGGTCCTCAGCCCCGGCGTGCCCCTGACCCATCCCGAGCCGCACTGGAGCGTCCGGCTCGCCCAGGAGGCGGGCGTCGAGATCATCGGCGACATCGAGCTGTTCTGCCGCGAGCGGCGGGCGCACGCGCCGGACGCTCCGTTCGTCGCGATCACGGGGACCAACGGCAAGTCGACCACCACGGCCCTGATCGCCCACGTCCTCGCCCAGGCCGGCTGCGACGTGCAGATGGGCGGCAATATCGGGACCGCGATCCTGTCGCTGGAGCCGCCGTCCGGGGCGCGCGTCCACGTCATCGAGATGTCCTCGTTCCAGATCGACCTGACGCCGAGCCTCGACCCCACCGTCGGCGTGCTGATGAACATCACCCCCGACCATCTCGACCGCCACGGCACCATGGAGCAGTACGCCGCCATCAAGGAGCGCCTGATTGGCGGGGCGGGCCTGGCGGTGGTCGGCGTCGATGATGCGCCGAGCCGCGCCATCGCCGACCGGCGCGGCCACGATGTCGTGCGCGTCCACGTCCCGCACGGCGACGTGCTCTGCACGGATGCGCTGACGGTGCGCGAGGGGATCGTCCGCGAGCCGGACGGCACGGCGCTGGCCGACGTCAACGGCATCGGGTCGCTGCGCGGCGCCCACAATTGGCAGAACGCGGCCGTGGCCGTCGCGGTCGCCCGGTCCCTCGGCCTCTCGGGGGAGGCGATTCAGGCCGGACTGACCTCCTTCCCGGGCCTGCCGCACCGGATGGAGGAGGTCGGCCGGCGCGGGCCCGTCCTGTTCGTCAACGATTCCAAGGCGACGAACGCGGATTCCACCGAGAAGGCGCTGACCGCCTTCCGGGACATCCACTGGATCCTCGGCGGCAAGGCCAAGGAGGGCGGCATCTTCCCGCTGGTGCCGTATTTCGAGCGGGTCGCCCACGCCTACCTGATCGGCGCCGCCTCGGATGCCTTCGCGGCGACGCTCGAAGGAGCCGTGCCCTACACGCGCTGCGAGACCCTGGAAGTCGCGGTCCCGAAGGCCGCCGAGAACGCCGCCGCCTCGGGCGCCCCCGAGCCGGTCGTGCTGCTCTCGCCGGCCTGCGCCTCCTATGACCAGTTCCGGAACTTCGAGATCCGCGGCAACCGGTTCCGCGAACTGGTCCAGGCGCTGCCCTGAGGCAGCGCCCGCCGGCCTTCAGCGGGCCAGGACCCGGGCGGCGTCCCGGGTGGTCTCCACCGCCTGCGAGACGTCGGCCACCGACTGGACGATCGCCCCGATATTGCCGGTGATGGCCGTGACCGCACCGGCCGCGCTCTGCATGTTCTCGGCGAGGTCGCGCGTCACGGCGCTCTGCTCCTCGATGGCCGCCGCGGTGGCCACCACGGTCTCGCGCATCACCGAGACCGAGGCGCCGATCGAGCTGAGCGCCGCGACGACGTCCTGAGAGACGCGCTGCACGCTGGCGATCTCGCCGTTGATCTGTCCGGTCGCCCGCGCGGCCTGATGGGCCAGCGCCTTCACCTCGGTGGCGACGACCGCGAAGCCGCGGCCGGCCTCGCCGGCGCGCGCCGCCTCGATGGTCGCGTTGAGCGCCAGCAGGTTGATCTGGCCGGCAATGTTCTGGATCAGCCCGACGATGCCGGTCATCGCGGTCGCGGTGTCGGCCAGGCGCTTGGTGTGGCCGTCCGCCTCCTGGACGCAGGCATAGGCGGTGTCGGTGGCTCCCTGGGAGCGCACGATGCTCTGCGACATCTCCGCCACGGAGGCGGCCAGCTCCTCGGCCGCCGCCGCCACGGTCTGGACGTTGCCGGAGGTCGAATCCGCGGCCGAGGAGGCCAGCGCGGCTGCCTTGGTCGAATGCGTCACCGCTTGGTCGATCGCGCCGAAATTCTGGTCGATGAGCGTCCGCAGGTTCGCGAACAGGCGGACCTGATCGGTGATGTCGGTGGCGAACTTCAC
>CAXDNE010000423.1:0-5212 GCA_963990595.1 uncultured Methylobacterium sp. | reverse complement strand
CACTATCCTCTTCGTCGGCAGCGTCAGATGTGTATAAGAGACAGGTCGTGGTTCTGGCGACGCCGGACTCCGAGCCGGATCCGGGCGCGCCGATGCACCTCCCGGCCCTCACGCCGGGGCTGGCGCGGGTTCTTTAGCGACCCACCCGCCGCGCCGCCCGCCACAGGCGCCAGAGCCGCCGCCAGCGGGGCAGCTCCACGAGCGTGTTGAGCGGGTCGTAGCTCGCCCGTTCCATGGCGGCGAGGTAGGGCTCAACCAGGGCGACGGGCAGGAACGCGGCCCCCGCCGAGGGCGCGATGGTCGGGCGGGCCGCCTCGAAGGCCTTGAGATGCTGCCGGGCGAGGTCGCGCAGGTCGGCGCAGGCCCGGCGCAGGCCCGGGCCGCCGCGGCCCGTGACGATGTCCTCGCGGGTGACGCCGTAGCGGGCGAGGATGTCGGCCGGCAGGTAGACCTGTCCCGAGCGGGCGTGCCAGGGGAGGGCGCGCAGCAGCCCCGTGATCCCGTAGGCGACCCCGGCATGGCCCGCCGCGCCGGCGCCGCCCGGCTCGGTGCCGTTGCCGATCACGAGGCTCGCCAGCCGGAACAGGGCCGAGGCGGTCTCGCCGCAATAGCCCTCGAGGTCGTTCACCCGGGGCATCGGATCCTCGTAGAGGTCGAACACCCGGGCATCGATCAGGTCGACGAAGGGCTGGCGGCTCAGGCGGTTCACCCGGATCGCCTCCTCCAGGGCCGCCGCCACCGGATTGGCCCGGACGTCGCCCCGCGCCTCGCCCTGGAGGGCGTCGCGCCACCATTGCAGGCGGATCTCGCCGGCCATCGGGTTCGAGGCGGCCTCGCGCACCCGCGCGATGGTCAGGCTGAAGGCGTAGAGCGCGAAGAGATGCGGGCGGGCGGAGGCCGGCGCGAACAGGGTCGCGTAGTAGCGGTCCGGATCGCCGTCCCGCACGAGGCTCTCGCAATGGGACTGCGCAAAGGCCAGCCCGGTCTCGGCCGTCCTGCCCTCGACCTCCGGCATCAGGCCACCGCGATCAGCGCGGCCGCGACCTTGCGGTTCTCGGCCACCAGGATGTTGTAGGTGCGGGCCGCGGCCCCGGTCTGCATCACGTCGAGGCCCACCCCGAAATCCTTGAGCCAGCCCCGCAGGCCCGGGTCGATCACCGCGATGTCGAGGCCCGTACCCACGAGCAGCAGCTCGATCTCGGCCGCCTCCGCCTGGACCGGGCGCAGGGCCGTCCTGTCGATCTGCCGGGACTCGGTCACCGCCCAGGCCCGCACCCCCGAGGGCAGGAGAAGGATCGAGCCGCGATGCGACATCCCGGCGAAGCGGAAGCCGCCATTGCCGTAGGTGTCGATGATGTGGCGCCCCGGCACGAAGCCGGATTCGAAGCCTGTCGGAGTCTCCGGGTCGGCCATGTGCGAAACAGACTACTCCGCCGGTTGCGGGACGCCGGAGCGCTCGGCTGCCGCGCGCGCGCCGGAGAGCATCAGGCCCAGATAGATCAACACCGGTGTCGAGATGAAGATCGCCGAGTAGGTGCAGATCAGGACGCCGCAGAGCATCACCACGGCGAAGCCCTTGATCGCCTCGCCGCCGAACAGGACCAGCGCCAGCAGCGACAGGGAGGACGAGATCGACGTCATCACCGTGCGCGACATGGTCGAATTGATCGACAGGTTGAGCAGGTCGACCGTGGGAATGGTCTTGTACCGGCGCATCAACTCGCGGGTCCGGTCGAACACCACCACGGTCTCGTTCAGCGAGTAGCCCACGATCGTCAGGATCGCCGCGATCGAGGTCATGTTGAACTCGATCCGGGTGATGATGAACACGCCGACCGTCAGAACGATGTCGTGGAGCGTGCCCACAATGGCGCCGAGCGCGAGTTCCCGCTCGAACCGGAACCAGAGGTAGAGCAGCACCGCCACGACCGAGAGGACGACGCCGAGCGTGCCGGACTGGACCAGCTCGCCCGAGACGCGCGGGCCCACGGTCTCGGTCCGGCGGAAGTCGTAATCCTTGTCGAAGGCGGCGTGGGCCTTGTTCATCACCGCGGTCTGGCCCTGCTCGCCGGGCTGGAGCGGCAGGCGCACCAGCACGGTGCCCTGGTTGCCGAGTTCCTGAACCTCGGGCTCACCGAAGCCGAAGCCCGCGGCCGTGTGCCGGATCGCCGCGACATCCGCGGTGCCGGACTTCGCCTGCAGCTCCACCAGGGTGCCGCCCTTGAAGTCGATGCCGAAGTTCAGCCCGATCGTCAGGAACAGCGCCACCGTGGCGAGCGAGAGCAGCGCCGAGAGCGGGAAGGTGAAGCGACGGAATCGCATGAAGTCGAAATGCGATTCATCGGGCCAGAGGCGGAGCAGGCGCATCGTCGTGTCTCTTCTACGGGAGCCGCGACGCAGGAAGCCGGGGCGCGGGTCCCCTCTCCCGTGCGGGAGAGGGACAGGGTGAGGGACGAGGACATTCAGAATGAAGCGCGCCTCGTCGGCGCATCCATCCCGTGCCTGATCCGGAGACGTCTGGTCTCTCACCCCAACCCTCTCCCGCACGGGAGAGGGGGTCCGTCGCGCCGCCCGCGCTTCCTGCGTCGACCCTCCAAAAAATCAGAACGGCAGGGCCTTCGGCCGGAAGGTCTTGTACCACACCGCGATCATCATCCGGGTCAGCGTCACCGCCGTGATGACGGTCGTCAGGATGCCCAGGATGAAGACCACGGCGAACCCCTTCACCGGGCCCGAGCCGAGGAAGAACAGGATCAGGGCGGCGATCGCCATGGTCGAGTTCGAGTCGATGATCGTCGCGAAGGCCCGGTCGAAGCCCGCCTGCAGCGCCGAGATCAACGAGCGGCCGGCATGGCTCTCCTCGCGCATGCGCTCGTAGATCAGCACGTTCGAATCCACCGCGGTGCCGATCGTCAGCACGATGCCCGCGATGCCCGGGAGCGTCATGGTGGCTTCGAGCACCGACATCAGGCCCAGGATCAGCCCGACATGGACCATGAGGGCGATGTTGGCGATGAAGCCGAAGGTGCCGTAGGTCGCGAACATGAAGCAGACCACGAGGCCCGCCGCGACCAGCGTCGCGAGCTTGCCGGCCTCGATGGAATCGCGCCCGAGGCCCGGACCGACGACGCGGCGCTCGACCACGGTGAATTTGGCCGGCAGCGCGCCGGCCCGGAGCAGCACCGCGAGATCGTTGGCCTGCTGGACCGTGAAGTTGCCGGTGATCTGGCCCGAGCCGCCGGTGATGGCCGAGCGGATGACCGGCGCCGACACGACCTCGTTGTCGAGCACGATCGCCATGCGCCGGCCGACATTCTCCGAGGTCGCCTGACCGAAGCGCTGGGCGCCGCGCAGGTTGAACTTGAAGCTCACCATCGGCTCGTGGGTCTGCTGGTCGAAGGAGGGCTGCGCGTCCGTCAGCTCGCCGCCATCGGCCATGACCCGGCGCTCGACCGGGACCTTGGCGCCCTTCTCGTCCTTCGAGGGCAGCATGTCGACGTCGCCCGAGGGGCTGTCGGCGAGCATGCGGAACTCGAGCTTGGCGGTGGAGCCGAGGAGCTTCTCCAGGCGCTCGGGATTCTGCTCGCCCGGCACCTGGATCAGGATCCGGTCGGCGCCCTGCTGCTGGATCGAGGGCTCGGTGGTGCCGGTGGAGTCGAGGCGGCGCCGGATGACCTCGATGCCCTGGCTCACGGCCCGGCGGGTGCGGTCGGTGACGCCGGCATCGGTGAGCGTGAGGCGGATCACGCCGCCGGGCTGCTCGGACACGTCGAGGGTGCGGGCGGCGGTCTGGCCGAGGGAGGTGGTGATCGGCTGCGACAGCTCCTGGAGCTTCGGCAGCACCTTGGCCCGGGCGGCCGCGTCGTCGATCTTCACCTGGACGCCGCGCTGGAGCAGGCCGATGCCGCCATCGGCGCGGACGTTCTCCTGCTGGAGCACGCGCCGCACGTCGTCGCGCAGGGCCTTGGCCTGGGAGGCGATCAGCTCGTTCTGGTCGACTTCGAGCAGCAATTGCGAGCCGCCCTGAAGGTCGAGGCCGAGCACGATGGCCCGCGTCGGCACGATCCAGCTCGGAAACCAGGAGGGCAGGTTGGCGACGAAGCCCTTGCGCTGCTCGGGCGAGAAGAAGCTCGGCACGGCGAGCATCAGGCCGATCAGGATGAGGCCAAGCGTCGCGATGATCTTCGCACGGGAGAAGCGCAGCATCGGCCGTCTTTTTCTCTTGTGGGCCGGCGCGTCACGCCGGCCAGTTCAACCGGGAATTCAGGCAGCCTTCACCGGGCCGCCCTTGGCGCGGACCTCGGAGATCATCGACCGGACGATCCGCACGCGGACGTTCGGGGCGATCTCCACCTCGATCTCGGCCGCGTCGTCCGCCGCCTTGACCACGCGTCCCACGAGGCCGCCATTGGTGACGATCGTATCGTCCCGGCGCACGGACTTGAGCAGGGTCTGATGATCCTTGACCCGCTTCTGCTGCGGCCGCAGGATCAAAAAATACATGATCACGAAGATCAGGACGAACGGGATCACCTGAAAGGCGATCTCCGCTCCGCCAGCGGCCGTACCGGCCCCTTGCGCGAAGGCGGGGGTGATCAACGAGCGTCTCCTGCGATTGGCACGCGGGCCTGCCGCCGGTTTCGGGCGCACGCAGACCTGTCGAAAAGCGCGCGGACTATAGCCAGGGGCTTCCCGAAAGCAACGCCGAAGCGATGCGCGCCTGCCGAGCCGTCACAGCAGGGCGAGAACCGCCGCCGCGAAGGCGTCGGGCGCCTCCTGGGGGAGGTTGTGTCCGACCCCCGCGACGATCTCACGCCGGTAGGCGCCGGCGAAGTGGCGCGCATCGGTGTCGGTTGCCGGCGGCGGGCCGACGCCGTCATCGGCGCCGAGCAGGACGATCGACGGCACGGCGATCGCCGGCTGAGCCGCCAGGCGCGCCTCGATCTCCACCAGCGCCGGGGCGCTCGGCACGAGGCCGAAGCGGTGGCGGTAGGAGTGGACCACCACGTCCACGAAATCGGCGTTGTGGAAGGATTGGGCACTCTGCGCGAAGGTCGCGGCGTCGAACGCCCAGCTCGGCGACCAGAGCCGCCAGAGCAGCCGGCAGAACGCCTCCCGGTCCGCCTCGAGACCGGCGCGGCCGCGCTCGCCGTGCAGATAGTACTGATACTGTCTCTTATACACATCTGACGCTGCCGACGAAGAGGATAGT
>CAXDNE010000422.1:0-5230 GCA_963990595.1 uncultured Methylobacterium sp. | reverse complement strand
GGCTAACGACGCCGCGGTTCAACCGTGCCAGCCGTTATGGGTTCGCGACCTAGAGTGCTGGCCCGTCCCCGAGGCCGAGCATTGCAGCGCGAAGAGACGGCCGTCCTGGGCGTGGACGATCTTTCCCCTCTTCGCCACGACGCCGTCGCGATCATGGCAAGTCTGGGCTGCGCTGTATTGGCCGCCCATAACAGCCTGAACGCCTCGGAGGTTCTTCAAGACCATCCGGAAATCCGGATCCTGTTCACAAATATGCGCATGCCGGGCATGGATGGGCTGAGCGTGCTGCGGCCGCGCCGCGTTTGCGGCCCGGTCTCAAGGTTGTGCGCACCTGCGGCGACGTCGGCCGAGAGATCCTGCTGGAGGGCATGGCCTTCGTTCCCAAACCCTGGCGGATGGCGGCGGCACGCGCCAGCCTCGACTGAGCCGTGGGACGCGGCAGGCCTGATGTGGATCGTCACGCACGCCCCGAGGGTTAACACTTCACTAAACAGCCAAGCTAACCGGGATCGTGGTCAAAGCGTGGCCGTTTGCGATCCGAGTCCCTCGGTGCCTGGCAGGCTGTCCTTCCTCCGAAGCTGTGCAGAAGCCGGGCGCGTCCGCTCTCAAGCAGCCTGATGAGCGGATTTCGGCAGCGCCCGGCCGAAAGCGGCCTGTCCGCTTCCGGGCAACAGCAGGGGAAACTCGCCGTTTGTGCGCCACGTGCTCAACGGCAGACCGTGACCCGGCTCGGCCGTGCGGAGCGCCATCGGCGCTTCGCGAAGGCGGCTCGCATCCGGATGCGCATCCCCGGATGGTTCCGACGGCCGTCCGGCACCCTCGGGCTCTGGTTGAGAGGGCGCCGCTGCCCACGACGCCTCCGGCCTGATCAGCCGAGCTCCCATGGCAGAAGCAGGGAAATGCCGTTGCGGCGAGAAGGCGTCCTCCGACGCGCTGATCCGCGAGCAGCGCGCGACAAGCCGCTATGGGTCAGCGCGCCCGCCGGTAATGCATGGCGACCGCGCCGCTGCGGAGCGCCTTGGCCGAGATCAGCTCAAGCCGTCGTGTGCTGGGCAGCCCAATCTGGTAGAGTGTCGGTCCGTGTCCAACGATCCTCGGGTGAACAAGGAACTGGTACTCGTCGATGAGATCGAGCCGGTCCAGCTCGGTCGCGAGCTTGCCGCTACCGAGGAGCACACCACCCGGCGTCGCGTCCTTAAGCCTCTGAACGCCCGTGCGCAGGTCGCCGGCGATGGGGTGGCTGTTGGTCCACGGGAAGGCGGTTCGCGTCGCCGATACGACGTATTTCGGCTTGGCCTCCAGCTTGACAGCCCACGCGCGTATCGCCGGCGGCGCTTTCACGTCGCCGCGGGCGATTGCCGGCCAGTAGCCCTCCATCATCTCGTAGGTGACGCGGCCCCAGAGCATCGCCCCGCCTTCGTCCATAAGGCGGGTGAAGAAGGCGTGCGTCTCGTCGTCGGCTATACCTTCCCGGTGGTCGACGCAGCCGTCCAGGGTGACATTGATGCCGAAGGTCAATAGTCCCATGCGGCGAGTCTAAGCCATATAATGGAGAAAACCCAAGCCCATTTGCTTGCGATTGATGTTGCACTTCCGCATGTGTCGCGAGCGGGGATGTAGACGCCGTCCGCTTTCATGGATCGCCGTCCGAAGGCGAGCCGGCGCAAATCCAACCCATGGCGGCCGCAAGAGCAGGTGCAGCGGCATTTCTGAAACGGGCCGAATGCAGCCCGTCCGGTTTGGAGTTCCGGGCGTCGATGAGCGGACCATCGGTGCGACCGGTGTCGTCCGCACCCGGCCGGAAATCGTCCAGGCGACGGATGATGTCGGCGGCCGCCGTTTCGACGGCGCGCAAAAGCAGATCCGGTCGGCGGATTTCATGCACTCCGGGAGGGCCGCGCCGGAAACGGCGGCGCGGCAATCCTGCTGTCGGCCCTGACGGCGGCCCGCCGGCTCGCCGCCCCCGAGCCGTGGCCCCGAACCCGCCAGCGAGGCACCACGTAACGCGGGAGCCGACGGTGGAGGGCGCGATGCCGCCCCTTTGCACGACGCGGCCACACCGTTGCGAGCGGGACCCATCCCGACCCCTGGATGATTTGAAGGATGTCCGACGGGATCGCGCCGAATAGCGCGGTCTAGATGGGTGCCAGCCAGGGCATGGGCCGCCCGCCCGGCCTCTGAGCGGCTTGGGCCGAGCGCCGCGCCGGTCGAGTGGATCTCGGACCGCTCGTTGGGACGACCAGCAGGTCCGGACCGGGCGCGAAGAGAAGATCCTCGGTGACGCTGCCTCGCAAGATCCTGCCGATGCCTCTGCGTTCGTGCGTACCGATGAGCAGCAGGTCCGAGCTTGCCAGCATCGCGGTACGGGAAATCACCTCACGGGGGCTCCCTTCCTCGACCAGCCGCGCCCAAATCCGCCCTGTCAAACCGTTGGCATCCAAGACTTCGTCCAGCTCCCGGGCGCACCACGCGCGCCAGTTCTCGACATATCCGTCGATATGGCGACCGGCCACTCCGATCGCCGACAGCTTGGTCTTCGCATGCGCTTCGAACGCGTGGAGGACCGTGACCTCGGCCTCGCCGACCAGCCCAAGCGACTGCGCGGTTCGCAGAGCCTGCGTGCAGGAGCGGGTGAGATCGACAGGCGCCAGGATCCGCGCGTAAGGGCCTTCGACGGCCTTCCTGACCACCAGGACGGGGCACGGGCTCTCGCGTATGAGGCTCCTGACGGTCCTGCCCGAGGCGCGACCCTGCAGAACCGATTGAGAGCCTACGACGAGGAGGTCGACCTCCCAGACGTTCGCCACATCGAGAATCGCCTCGGGGGCCGGTCCGCCCATCACGATCGGCGCGCACGTGGTCCGGAAGAGTTCCGGCACGACGGCAATCTGTTCGAGGATCATGCGCTGGGCTTCGCGGCGATCCTGCGCGCCTTGCCCGTCCCCGAGCCGGTCGACGACGTGCATCAGCATGACGTTGCCCCGGACCGGCCCCGCGAGGAGGCCGGCGCGCCGCAATCCCCTGTGCGAGCGCGTCGTGAAGTCGAGAGCCACCAAGATGCGCAATGAACTTTCTCCCCCGATGCGAGGACGGCGAAGCGACGCTCAGGACAGGATCAGATGACGATGCGGCGCAGCTCCATCCTGTCGATGTTCAGTATCTCGGATGATCAGGGACGGGCGGGGAGTCGGACACAGGCTGGCCCATCATCGTCGAAACCCTCGCTCGACACGCGGTCGACCAGTAGATCTATCCGAGACGTCACAGCAGATCGCAGGATACGGCGGCCCGAAATCGCTCCCTAAACGGTCTCCGGCTCCCGAACATCGAGCACGGTCAAGCGTTTGATGCTGCCGGAGCGGGTCTCCCAGTCGATCGATTGCCCAGCGCTCAAGCCGATGAGGGCTGCCCCGATCGGTGTCAGTACGGAAATCCTGCCCCGCGCGATGTCGGCTTCACCGGGATAGACCAATGTTACGGTCTGGACCTTGCCCGTCGCGTTGTCCCGAAATTCGATCCGGCACCCCATATGGGCGAAATTCTCGCGCGTCTTTCCGTTTCGGACGATCTGAGCTCGGTCGAGTTCGTCCGAAAGGAAGGATGCGACTTCAGGCATGCAGTCCATGGCGGCGGCCGCCAATCGGGACAGGCGCTCATGGTCGTCGGCCGTCATCTTGATGCGCGGCCTGTCATCTTTGCGGCTGGTTTTCATCGAGGGTCTCGCCTCAGTGTTCAGGGCCGGCTTGCTACGCGGCACTCGGTCCAGGATCGTTGTCGTCATCAGGTTGACGAGGTTCATCTGCATTTTCACTGGGTGGCGCCAGCGGAGACGAATAGTTTTTGCGTGCGAAGGGGAGAACGGTGCGTGCGAACGGCACCACGTTGCGTGCCGTCGCTCGTCCCTGTTCGGAAGAGGGAGTGCCGGCATCGTGCGCCGGGCAAGGTGTCGGGCTTCGCTCGGGAGTGTCCATGGCTCGCGCTCCGATACGCGTGCCTGGCGCTCATCCAGCGGCCAGGACGCCGTACACATTCGCCAGAGGTGAGCGGGGTGCCCGATACGCTGGACGAACACTCTGATGTCGTGACGGGTATTGGCTCTGCCGCGGCAGTCTGAGGCGCCCCGGCGTGCGATGTTCCGCCATCCCCGAGCTGCGCGTGCGCCGATGCGCCGCCGGCTCGGGGCTACTGGCCCGCGATTAGGCTACCTGCCCGGAGCAGGTCACGATTGAAGAGCGCGAAGGAACGCATGATGGACCAAGCATTGGCGGAGTCGAGGCGCTTGTCAATCGCCCGCACGAAGGCAATCGCCGGCGCTCAGAACCGCGGATCTCTTCGTTGCGGCGTGCTTGACACCCGTACGGCTTAGCCTATGGTCCGCCCGATCATGTCGAACCGCCTTCAAAGCATCCGCCTCCTGGGGCGTGCGGGCAGCCTGCAAGCAGGCTCTTAAGCCCTGGCGCCCAGCCGGCCCTTCGAGGCGCGGCGCGGTCCAGGGTCCGAACTCCAGCACATCTTCCGTCGTCCACGCGCGAGCTCGCGAACGAGCCGCGCCGGAATCCACTCTGCCCGGCTTCGCCGCGTGGAGTGGTCCTGCTGTGAGGTGCCAGGATGAACGCCGTTCGAGAGCTCCCGCCGATCACGGTTTCGAACTCCGACTTCGACCGACTGGTCGCATCCGGTCTCGCCGCGAGCCATTTCGGGGATCGCGATGCCGATTTTCTGCTTTCGGAGCTGAGGCGGGCGACGTTGTGCCCGGCCCGGGAGCTTCCGCAAGACGTTGTTTCGGTCGATTGCCGGGTCAGCTACAGGCTCGATGATCGTCCGACGCTGCATACGCAAGACCTTGTTCATCCGAATGATCTCGTCGATCCGGAGCAGGAGATATCGGCGACGAGCCTGCTCGGGATCGCACTGATCGGCCTGAGAGCCGGAGACAGAATGCCGTTCTGCGACCCCGCGACCGGCTGCGCGCATCGGGTCGAAGTGGTGAGCGTGAATCTACGAGGAAGCGAAGATGATTCGCATACCTCACAAGTATCCGACCACTGCTGAACCCGTAGACATTCGCCCGTTCCGCGCTCTCCGGTGGGTTCGGGCATACGGTCGCGGCTGAAGTCCGACCAGCATCATCCACACACAGGATATGAAGCTATGACCGAATTCCGCTGGCCCCTGCATGGCCGCATCAGCGGCCCCATCGTGATGATCGGCTTCGGCTCGATCGGCCGGG
>CAXDNE010000421.1:0-5269 GCA_963990595.1 uncultured Methylobacterium sp. | reverse complement strand
GGAGAAAGGAAAACGCGAGCACCACCAGTCCGTTCAGGCGACGACAGGCCTTAGTCTCCCTCGGTGCAAGGCGCTTCGGCTTGCGTCGAATGCGCTCTCGCAGCATGGCGACATCGATTTCCTGGAGCGTGGCGACGACAACAATCCTTAACCTGGATCGCATCGCTGCCTGACAGCCGCATGAACCATTCACCTCTACGCGCACTTCACGCTTGCAAGTTCTCGCCGCGTGATCAGATCCTCGGTATGACCATCGTGGCTAGTTGCTAGAAGTCGAAACTAGCGTGTGTAAGACCCCGGGGCGTCGGGATAGACAGCTTAATTGACGGCTCACCGGATGCGATCATTCAGACTGCTCAGGTTACCGGGTCCCCAGCCGCTCTCGGGCAATGCAGACGTTGCTCTGCCTCAAAAGCGCTGCGGTGCGCCCCACCTGTGAGGATCGGTCTGGACCTTGGCTAGCGGCCTACCAACTGGAGCGAGCGCCTCGAGCAGCTCGGCCCAGGCGTCATTGGCCGTATGGTGCGTGAAGCGATACGGGAGCGCCTTCTGTGGCCCGGAGATCGCGAGTAGTGCATCAATCGGCGGCCCGTTCTTCCGCAAAGCCACGATGTTGCTGACCAAACGCTGATCGTCCGCGCGCTGCGGCCCCTCATATAGCTCCACAGTCGCGGTCCGACTGACCAGGCCGCCTGTCCCTGCACCGGACCGGTGCGGCTGTAAGCGGTATGCCTGCCAGGTCCGCTGGACGGAGCGCAGCGAGTTTCTGGTCCGCGAGGCGACGGCGCGACCGGTCCAGTGGGTCACCTCGTCGGGCGGTCCCGAACAGGTCGATGTGAGCACCTGTGCCGTCGTTCGGGCGGGCTGAGGTGGTGTGCAGGGCGGCCAGGCTGGTCGCGCAACAGGCAGCCAACATCCTCCTCGTCGGAGCGCGGCTGCCGATGGAAACGGGAGGACGATTAAGGCCGGTTTGCCGAGCTATGCCTCGCACGCCCAGGCGCTCGGCCGAGGACAGGACGCTGCGGGCCCACAGTGTGTGCTTGGACGGGCGGGATCAATCGCCGGCGATCCCGGCCAGATCTGGCTGAGAATAGCGCGGTCGACAAGTATGCCGTATCATTCATTTCGTGGGTTTCTAACTGCATCACGGCACAAATGCCGGAACACGCTCGAAGCGTATACGCGGGATGGACAACCCTACAACATCGACTGCCAGTTATCGGAACTATGCTGCACCGTTGACCAGCGCCTGCTCACTAGCAAGTAGGTGTGACAGGAACTTATCGCCTACATATCCGGCTTAATCCGAAATAATCCGCTGCAGCTCCGGAACAACCTGGAAGAGGTCGCCGACAAGGCCGTAATCCGCCACCTGGAAGATCGGCGCGTCCTCGTCCTTGTTGATCGCGACGATGACCTTCGAGTCCTTCATGCCGGCGAGATGCTGGATCGCCCCGGAGATGCCGACCGCCACGTAGAGGTCCGGCGCCACCACCTTGCCGGTCTGGCCGACCTGCCAGTCGTTCGGCGCGTAGCCCGCATCCACCGCGGCGCGCGAGGCGCCCACGGCCGCGCCCAGCGTGTCCGCCAGCGGCTCGATCAGCTCGTGGAACTTCTCCGAGGAGCCGAGCGAGCGTCCGCCCGACACGATGATCCGGGCCGAGGCCAGCTCCGGCCGATCCGACTTAGCGATCTCCTCGCCCTTGAAGCTCGCGCCGCCGGCCGCGGGCGCGGCCGCCGAGACGGCCTCCACGGGCGCGGCGGCCCCGCCCTCGTCCGCGGCCTTGAACGCCGCGGTCCGGACGGTGATCACGATCTTGCCGCCGGGCGTCTGCACCGTCTGGATGGCGTTGCCGGCGTAGATCGGCCGCTCGAACGTGTCGGGCGAGACCACCTTGATGATGTCGGAGACCTGCGCCACGTCGAGCAGGGCGGCCACCCGCGGCAGCACGTTCTTGCCCGTCGTCGAGGCCGACGCGACGATCGCCTCGTAGGGGCCGGCGATCGCCGCGATCAGGGCCCCGACCGGCTCGGCGAGATCGTGGTCGTAGGCGCCGTCCTCGGCGAGCAGGACCTTCTCGACGCCGTCCAGCCTGGCCGCCGCCTCGGCCACGGCCCGGGAGCCGCCGCCGAGGACGAGGGCGTGGACCGGCGCGCCGATCTGCCGGGCGGCGGTGAGCGCCTTGCGCGTCCCGTCCTTAATCTGTCCGTTGCCGTGCTCGACGAAGAGGAGTGTCGTCATGGTCGTGCGAGAGCCTTCGAGTGGGGTGGCGCGAGGCTCGACCGGCGGCCGGGGGCCCCACGATGCGGATCAGAGGACGCCGGCTTCGACCTTGAGCTTCTGCACGAGCTCGGCCGCGGAGCCGACCTTGATGCCCGCCGGACGGCCCGGCGGCTCGGCGGTCTTGAGCACCTTGAGCGTCGGCGTCACGTCGACGCCCAGCGCCTCGGGCGCCAGCTCCTCGAGGGGCTTCTTCTTGGCCTTCATGATGTTGGGCAAGCTGGCGTAGCGCGGCTCGTTAAGGCGCAGGTCCGTGGTGACGATCGCCGGCAGCGTCAGGCTCACCATCTGCAGGCCGCCATCGACCTCGCGGGTCACGTCCAGGCTGCCGTCGCCCGCCTCGATCTTGTAGGCGAAGGTCCCCTGCGGCCAGCCGAGCAGGGCGCCGAGCATCTGGCCGGTCTGGTTCGAGTCGTCGTCGATCGCCTGCTTGCCCAGGATCACCAGCTCCGGGCTCTCCTTCGCGACCACCGCCTTCAGGAGCTTGGCCACCGCCAGCGGTTCGCAGGCGACGTCGGTCTTCACCAGGATGGCGCGGTCGGCGCCCATGGCCAGCGCGGTGCGGAGCGTCTCCTGCGCGGCTTGCGGGCCGATCGAGACCGCCACGATCTCGGTGACCTTGCCCTTCTCCTTCAGGCGGATCGCCTCCTCGACGGCGATCTCGTCGAACGGGTTCATCGACATCTTGACGTTGGCCAGTTCGATCCCCGAGCCGTCGGCCTTCACGCGGATCTTGACGTTGTAGTCCACCACCCGCTTGACTGAAACGCAAACTTTCATGAGAGGAGATCCTCATTAGCGAGCAACAGTACTGAATACCGCGTTTGGAACGATTTTATGTAAATCAGCACTGGTGAAAAATTAGACCAGATCCTGTATGTAAAATGAGGCGCGTTGTTATCAATTGTATAAATTTCGAAGCAACATTTAGCATTTGCTAAGAATTTGCGGTGTATTAATCTACATTATTGCATCGACAGGCTGATCACGCATATTCTGAATTGATGGCGATCAGTTCAGGCATCTCGAGATGATGTATACTATGTCATTGCCATAAACAGGGATTTGTTTTCAATCCATATTGAAACTATCAGCTATCTCGCGCATATTTATTCGCGAATTTTATAAATTCATGTGCCAAATGTCTAGCCGGTTCATCTTCTGTAGGCCGCACAGTGCCAAATTCTGTCGTGCCAAAGCATTGCCGGCAATTCGACTTGGGCATACATCTGGCATTGATGTTGGGCCGGTGATTTTCTGACGTACGCACCTGCGAAGTGGCAGCCGCGGCGAAGGGCTTGGTAACTTAGCATCGCTGCCCCACCTCAAATCCAGATGAGATGTAGAGCCTGACCTTTGCGCGTGAGCGTCAGGATTCCAGAACGGCTTCCGCGGAGGGTGGCAGATTGGCAGGAGTGATCATGGCCGCATTTGGCTTCATCCCCTTTGGACCGCACCTTTAGATACTTGGCAGCCGCTACGAGAAAGCAATTAGTTTCCTTTTCGTATTAGACCCTAGGCCAGCCGCCCTGAGCCAACCAGAAGGCTGCGATCGAAGCCGTCTACCGAGAACTCCTAAAGACGCGTTGCCCAAGACAATGTCTTCGCACGATCATTATATTTGGTACATGTATTTCATGAGGCGGTAGGCGCCAGTCGATGACGACCAGGAGCTCCGCGGTATCTTTATATCTGCCTCTCCTTTATGAAACGCGCGATCACGCCAATGATATGACAGGTTGTTCAGAGCGGCGAATGCTTCTGCGGCGCGTGACGGGTAGGAGGCAGAGATTTCTCGCTCAGGGTGTTGCGGTTGGCGTGCGCGGCGCGAATGGGTCGACATGGATTTTCTCGAGCAGGGTTGAGGTGGGACGACGAGGACGGAGCGCCACGGCGACGCAGCAGTTTACCAGTGCGTGTTATGGTGTGGACTCGATCAGCACCAGAAGGCGATGACGGCGGCCAGAGCGAGGGCCGAGGCGTAGTTGCGGGTGAGTTTGTCGTAGCGAGTGGCAATGCGGCGGAAGTCTTTGAGGCGGTTGAAGTTCGCCTCGATCCGCCAGCGCTCCCGATAGCGTGGCCTGTCTGGCGGATCTTCCGCTTGCGGCCGCGCTTGCCCGGGATGATCGGCATGATGCCGCTCTTGCGCGGGTCAGCGCGCAGCCAGTCGGCATCGTAGCCCTTGTCGACGGCCAGACGCTGGATCCGGCCAGGCGCTTCGGCCAAGACCGTCGGAGCGGTGGTCACGTCGCCGGCGTTGCCGGGCGTTAGCAGCAGGACGCCAGGGCGACCGAGGACATTGGTGAGCGCATGGATCTTGGTAGTCTGGCCGCCGCGCGACGGGCCGATGGCCTGCGCCGTCGCCCCCTTTGCCGCCATGGGCCGAGCGGTGGGCCCGGACGTAGCCGCTGTCGAGGGCAGCTGCATCGCCTGCCCATCCGGCCTTGGCCAGCGCGGCGAGCATGGCTTTCCAGAAGCCGCGCCGCGACCGGCGGTTGAAGCGGTTGTAGACGGTCGTGCGAGGCCCGTACGCGGCGGGGCGGTCACGCCAGCGGCAGCCCGATGTCAAGACGTGCAGGATGCCCGAGATGATCTGCCGGTCGTCCTTCCGCTCTGGTCCGGGCTGATCCTAGGGCATGAACGGTTCGATCACCGCCCACTGCTCATCCGAGAGCCAGAACAGGTCCGCCATCGCCACCTCCAGGCGGCAAAACGGCCGCCTGGAATCACAAAACGACAAACCCTGCAAGGCTTTGGTTCGGTTCACACCCTAGGTAAGGGACCGAGGCGGGTCGCGCAGGTGTGAATGGGAGGGGTGTAACCGACCTCGGACGCGGTCGAAGTCACGGTGCAGGGGTCCTCATCGGTTGGCACACCAAACGACATACCTCGGGCGGGAGACGACCGTCCCTTCGGCGCTAAACGCCATAGTACTGCAGCGCGACAATCAGGATGAGGCCAGCGCGTCAATCAAGGTGAGAGGAACGC
>CAXDNE010000420.1:0-5272 GCA_963990595.1 uncultured Methylobacterium sp. | reverse complement strand
ATTGCCTCTTGTCTCGTGGGCTCGGAGATGTGTATAAGAGACAGGCCCTGGGGCAGGTCGGGCGCGGGCAGGTCGTCCGCGTCGGGCGATCTCGGATCCGGCATGGGGGCTCCCCGGCATGTCTCTGGTCGCGGAGCCGGATTCCGGCCCGCACCGCTCGACAGGGAACGGTTTGCCGGCGGGAAGGTGCCGCGCGCGGCGCGCGCGAGGGCGAAGCCGGTGGCGCGCCTCAGACCGGCTCCAGCTCGCGCCGCAGGGCCGGCCTGTCCGGGTGCAGGGCCGCGGTCTCGCTCGTGGTCGCTCCGATCTCCTCCGCCTTGCGCCACACGGCCCGGCAGACCAGGATCTCGTTGCTCGCATCGATGCTGAGGACGAAGCTGTCCGGCACGATCTCCGCCTCCAGGAGGGCGATGCGCACGCCGCCGGCCGACCGGTCGTAGACGATGCAGGGCAGGCTTCGATGCTCGTCCACCGAGATGCTGCCGGGCTGATTCAGGAGCGTGCGCGGAGCGCTGCGTCGGTCGAACATCGCCGCCTCGTGGAAACTCATCCGGTAGCATCGGCCACGCGCGTTCAGGCGGGGTTTTCGAAAAGCGTCGGATTTTCGGTATTCGAGCGCCGCTGTGAATAAGGAGGCTTTGGTGCCGGCGCTGACAGCCTGCATCGGTCCGGTCGAGCGGGCAGGCTCCGCCATCCGCCCGTCGCGACGAAGGGCGGCCGGCGAAGCGACGCGCACGTCGCTCCCGGTACGGTTTGGGCGAGCGCGATCCTTCCGGGTCGCCGGGCGCCTATTCCGTCACCACCTCCACCAGGGTGGTCAGGAAGCCCAGGGCGACCGCGCCGATCCCACTCATGAACGCCACGTCCCACCCGGCGAACTCCTTGGACCGGGGCGCGCGCAGGAAGGCGAAGAGCGTGAGGGCTGCCCCGCACAGGACCAGAGCGAGGGCGAGGTAGATCGATCGAGACATGGCGCTTCCTCCAGCGCCGGCGTCATGGCCCTTCGGGCTCTTGTGCGGATGAAGGCAGCCGGCGTGATCTGTTTAAGTTCATCCGTCATCAAAGCATGACAGACGAGGGCGCGGTGAACAAGGAGATAATCTGTTCTGCATTGCAGAACAAGTAGTTGGTGCGCCGCCGAAGTTTTGATTGGGGGCACGGCACTGCACATGGCTCCGCGGCGCGGGTTGCCGCTTTCGCAGGACCGTCGCGCGCTCGCGGATGGAAGTCGGGTTTCGCGGCGCGGGCGTGGTGGGCTGCGCGCTTCGAGATCCGTCGACCGAGATCCGTCGACCGAGATCCGTCGACCGAGGGGCTCAGTCGACGAAGACGCGCACGCCGTCGGTGTTGAGGATGTCCCGCTGGTCGGCGCACCATTGCTCCGCACCCACCGCGGCGATCTCGCCGGCGACGCGCCGGCCTTCCTCGGCGATGGCGGCCTGGGCTTGGCGGCGGCCGATCGCTGCGTCGAGGGCTCTTCGCACCGTCCGGGACAGGCCGTCGGATACGGCGTCATCCACGGTGTAGAACTTGCGGCAGTACAGCACGATCCCGGCTTGCGCCCCGAGGATCCGCACGAGACCGTGGATGGTCTCCGCGCGCTGTGGGTCCTGCGTGCCCTCGGCGGCCAGGGTTTCGCCGGGCAGGGCGGCGACCAGCAGGGCGGCGAGCAGGACGCGTCTCATCGCGGGCACTCCTTCGCGGTCGGAGGCCGGCCCGGACCGCCGAATTCCCGCGCCGTGCCGGCCGTTCCTGTGCCGATCCGGTCGCGGCTTCAGCCGGATGCGGCTCAGGTCCGGCCGGTCACTTCCGGGCGGCCATCAGGTCGTGGGTGAGCACCGTCAGCTTGCCGATGAGGCTGCTGATATCCGCGCTCTTGCACGACCATTGGGTCCCGATCGCCTCGCCATCCGCCGAGACGGAGACGATGGCCACCGAGCGCAGCCGACCTTCGCGGGCGAGCGCCAGCTGGTCCTGCAGCACGGCAATGATCGACGCCGTATCCTCGTCGGCAACGGCGGGCGCGATATGCGCCGGGAATGGCACGACCGAACTCGTCATCGTCTGCTCTGGCTTCATCGCGCGGAACCCCTCGGTTGTCGTCCGTGAGTTCCGGCGTGCGCAGCCGCTTTGTGCAGAGTATGGCAGCTTGTCCGTGTTGCGCGATGTCCCGGACCTGTGTGGCAGCACGGCAACGATCGCGCCGCGCTCCGGTGCGCTGCGCGAGGCTCGCGCACGGTCGTCGCCGAATGCGCCGGTCGGCACAGCGCACGACCGCGCCATCCGGCCGGCACCCCGATGCAGCCCCGCGAAGCCGGGTCTGCGTCGGGGTGCCCCGGATGCATCCGCGTTCAGGCGGCCTTGCGGCTCTTGCGCTCGCGCTCAGCCATGGCACCCGGCTGCCCGAGGCCGATGGCCTTGGCGAGGGCGGAGCGCTGCTCGGCGTAGCTCGGCGCGACCATCGGGTAATCGGCCGGCAGGCCGTAGCGGTCGCGGTAGCTGCGCGGGTCGAGCCCGTGGCTGGTCAGGTGGCGCTTCAGCGTCTTGTAGGTCTTGCCGTCGATGAAGCTGACGATCCCATCGGGGCGGACCGACTTGCGGATCTGGGCCGCGCTCGGCTTCTCCACATCGGCCTGCACGGCCGCGCCGGTCTCGGTCGTCAGGGTGCCGGTGACCAGGCCGGCGATCGCGCCGTGCACCCGCGCGATCAGAGCCGGCAGCTCGGCGGCCGGCACCGGATTGTTCGAGACATAGGCGGCAACGATATCACCCGCCAGCTCGATGAAGTTGGTGTTGGGCCCGGTGGTTTCTTCTGTCACTTCAGCATTCCTAATGTGCCCCTCGTGGGCGATCTGCTACTTTTGGTCGGTGAATGCAAGTTACAAAACCGTCTTGGGATCAGCATTCTGCGCATGATTGGCATGCCCGGCGCGACGCGCGGGCGGGTAATTCTGGCAATCGCTGGCGAGACCTTTTGCCCGCCGTCGCGGCTTGCGGCCTTGATTGCGGCAGTGTTCGCACCGGATGACGCCGGCGAAAATTGAGTTAGAGTTTCATCAAATGTCATTTCGCGGCCCTGAGGTATGCGATCCGGGCTGCCGATCCGTGGAGCGCGCCGCCCGCGGTGACGCGGCCTCCGAGCCGTGGCATTGCGGGACCATGCTCATGCTCGCGCTCCTCCTCGCCCTCTTGGCCGTTCTGGTCGCGATGATGATTTTGCGGCGCTGGACCGGCCGCCTCGCCTCCCTGGCGACTCTGATCGCGGCGGCGCTCATGGCCCTGTGGCTGGCCGAGGTGGGGCTTCTTCCGGGATCGAAGGGACCGCTGACGGCGGAGCGCCCCCACATTCCCGGACTCGACCGGTAACGGTCCGGTAAGCATGGCGGCGCGAGCATGGAGCATGCCTACGCTCTCCGCCCCGCGTTTCCTCACGTTCCTGGTCTCGGCCGTGCTGCTCGGCCTCGCCGTGGCCAGCCTGTATACCCGGATTCCCATGGTCGGGCGCACGGTCGTGGCGCACCGGCAATGGTTCTTCATCGGCGCCTATGTTCTGCTGGCGCTCGGGGTCACCACCCGCAGCTTGTGAGGGGCGGCCCGCCGGTCCGGTCGACACCGCCGCCCGCGCCGAGGAGACCGGCATGACCTTGAAGACCACGTTCCTGGTGCAGCCCTTCGAGCTGCATCGAAACCGCCTCAGACCCGCCCGCCAGGAGCCCGCGCAGAGCGAGTTCGGCGCCCTCAAGAAGGCCGAGGCGCTCGCCGCGCGCATGCCGGGCGCGGCGGCGCTGAAGATCGTCGCCGATGACGAGACCGGCGAACTGGAGGGCGTGACGATCCTCGGCCAGTTCGGTGACGTACCGGACGACTTTGCCGAGAGTCTGCACGGTGGCTGACCGCCGGCCGACGGGGCCTGCTCTCCGCGTGCGACATGAAGGACGCGCGATGGCGGCCGGCCGGAAACTGCGTAGAAACAACCTAGATTGATTCATGCGGGCAGACGCGCTCGCCGAGCCAAACCCGTGCCCCGCTATTTCATCGACCTCCACGATGGCGCCAACCTCGTTCGCGACCATAAGGGTTTCGACCTCCCCGACCTCGCCGCGGCACGGGCCCAGGCGGTCCGGATGATGACCCGCTTGGCACAAGGTCTGGCGGATCCCGGCGAGCGCCAGGATTACGTCATCGCCGTGCGTGACGCGCAGGGGGCGGTCCGCCTGCGCCTGCGGCTCTCCTACGATGTCGAGATCAGCTGACGCGCTTGGATGCGCGGGCCGTCGGGATAGCGCGGCGCGCGCCCGCGTTGGTGCTGGGCCGGCGCTGCCGCCGGCACAGCGCTGAGGGAATCGGATGCGACGTTCAACAGGTCTGGTCGGGACAGGCGCGGCGGCGCTCACGCTCCTCTGCGCCGTCGGCCAAGCGGCACAGGCACAAACCACGCCCGCGCCCCAGGTGGGCGCGGCCACGGCCACGGCGGACAACGCCGTCTTGCTGACGGTCTTCCTGCGCCATGACCAGTCGCGTCCACTGGGCGAACTGAATGCCCAGCTCGCCAAGCAGGGCTTCTACAAGGCCTTCCCGCCGCCGGGGATCGAGGTCGTCTCGTGGAACGTCGTCATGGGGATCGGGCAGATCATCACGCTGCGTCTGCCCGCCAGCCGGCTCCGGGAGGTGAACCGCGTTCTCGAGGACACGGCCTGGGGTGCGTACCGCACGGAATTCTACCCCACCTACGATTACAAGTCCGTCGGGCTCGCGGAGCACGAGAAGGCGCGGTGAGCCGGACGGCCGGCGCGCGGCGCCCGCGCGGGTGACCCTGCCGGGTTCTCAGCGCTGGCCGCTATCGCTGTTGCGCTGCCGGCAGCGCCATCCGGCCAGACAGGACGGCACATCCGCGGACGGCTCGAAGGCCGGAACGCCGGTCTCGTCCAGGTTGCACGCCCCCGAATCGAGATGGACGGTCTCGTAAGCCGTCTCGCTCCGCGCCAGGATCAGGGTCCGGTCCCGGGCGACGCGGGCCTGCAAGGCCGCGCAGGTGAGGGTGCGCGTGTCGATTCGCTCCTGCGCCGCAGCGCCGCTGGCGAGGGTGACCAGTACGAGGAGGGCGGCGAGACGGGTCATGGATCCTTCCGGGCGTTTCGGGCGCCTGTATCGGGCGTCGGTATCGCGCGTGTGTCCGGATTCCACCCGCCGATACGCGGCGCGCTCTGACCCGGATCCCGCCCTCATCCCTGTCTCTTATACACATCTGACGCTGCCGACGAAGAGGATAGTG